>CAMATN010000139.1 GCA_945861155.1 Rhizobium sp. Q54 | reverse complement strand
TACCAGGGCGCGCTCTATCCGATCAACCCGACGCGCGACACGGTGCAAGGGCTCCGGGCCTATCCCGATCTCGCCGCCGTGTCGGGTCCGGTCGAATGCGCGGTCATCGCGGTGCCGGCCAATCTGGCGATCGAGTCGATGGAGGCCTGCGTCGCCAAGGGGGTCAAGGCGGTCGTGATGTTCACCGCCGGCTTTGCCGAGATCGGCCCCGAAGGTCGCGCGATGCAGGAGCGGATCACCGAGATCGCGCGCGATAGCGGGATTCGCCTGTGCGGCCCCAATTGCCTCGGCCTCTTCAACATGCGGATCGGCCATACCCCGACCTTCAGCTCGTTCCTCGAAGAGGGTCCGACCCCGGCCGGGCCGCTCGGCATGGTCACGCAATCGGGCGCGTTCGGCACGCATCTTCTGGCGCTGACCGCGCGCCGCGGCATCCAGGTCGGCGTGTGGCTCAGCACCGGCAACGAAGCCGATGTGTCGGTCGCCGACGGCATCTCGTTTCTCGCCGACGACCCGGCGACGACCGCGATCGCCTGCTACGTCGAGGCGATCAAGGACGGCGCGGCGTTCGCCGAGGCGGTCGCGCGCGCCCGCGCCAACGGCAAGCCGGTCATCGCGATGAAGGTCGGCGGCTCGGCGATCGGCGCCGCCGCGGCGGCCTCGCACACCGCCTCGCTCGCCGGCAGCGACGCGGTCTATGACGCGGCGCTCCGCCAGCTTGGCGTCGAGCGCGCCAAAACCCCCGAGGATCTGGTCAATATCGCCTATGCCTGCACCCGCGGGCGCCTGCCCCGCTCGCGCCGCCTCGCGGTGATGACGATGTCGGGCGGCGCCGGCGTGTTGATGGCCGACGCGGCCGAAGAAGGCGGGCTCGAACTGACCCCGCTTTCCGAGGAGTCGCAGAAGGAGGTCATCGGGTGGGTTCCGTTCGCCGCGGCGCGCAACCCGGTCGATGTCACGGCGCAGGTGCTGAACGACCCGTCGATCCTCGACAAATCCTTCGACCTGTTGTTTGGCAAGGAGAATTTTCCGGCGATGGTCGCCTTCTTCACGACCTGGGCGAGCTCGCCGCAAATGGCCGAACCGCTGTTCCAGGCGGTCAGTTCGGCCGCGGCACGCTATCCCGACCGTTATTTCGCGCTGTCGGCGGTCGCCACCCCGGAGATGCAGCGACGTTACGAGGCGGCCGGGGTCGGGCTGTTTGAGGATCCCTGGCGCGCGGTCGAGTCGATCGCCGCCGCGGTGCGCGCCGCCGAGCGGCTTGACGCGCCGCCCTTGCCGGTGCCGCCGGTGCCGCAAAACCTGCCGAAGCTGCCGCGCGGCCGCATCGCCGAGCACGAGGCGAAGGCCATCCTCGCCGACGCCGGCATTCCGGTGCTGCAGGAGGTGTTGGCGACCAGCGCCGGCGAGGCCGCCGCGGCCGCGGTCCAGCTCGGCGAGCGCCTCGTTCTGAAAATTGTTTCGCCGGACATCCCGCACAAGACCGAAATGGGCGGAGTCATGCTCAATGTGACCGCGGCCGATGCCGGCGCCGCCTACGAGCGGATGATCGAGCGGATCGCGGCGCGCGCGCCGCGAGCGAAAATCGACGGGGTCTTGATCTCGCCGATGGTGTCGGGCGGGGTCGAGATGATCCTCGGTGTGCAGAACGACCCGGTATTCGGCCCGGTGGTCATGCTCGGCCTCGGCGGCATTTTCGTCGAGGTATTGCGCGACGTGACCTTCCGCATCGCGCCATTCGGGATTGAGGAGGCGCACCGCATGATCGGCGAGTTGCGCGGCCGGGCGATGCTCGAAGGCGCGCGCGGCCAGCCGCCTTGCGATCTCGACGCGCTCGCCGTGGCGCTGTCGAAGCTGTCGCTGTTCGCCGCGGCGAAGCGCGCCGAGTTCACCAGCATCGACATCAACCCGCTCCTGGTGCGGCCGAAGGGCGAGGGCGCGGCGGCGCTCGACGCGTTGATCCTGACCCCCGACACGCCCTAACCGAAAATTAACCCCGACGCTCTA
Source organism: Rhizobium sp. Q54 (assembly GCA_945861155.1). GTDB lineage: Bacteria > Pseudomonadota > Alphaproteobacteria > ATCC43930 > CGMCC-115725 > DATARH01. Next base: position 9,796 of record CAMATN010000139.1, on the reverse strand, counting down.
CGACAGGCCCTCTCAATTGCGAGGATCAAGAAGGTGCAGGTGAGGTTCGGGGAGCGGCTCGCGGCAACCGCGCTCGATACTCGCGCGGTGGAGGCGCCGGCGCAGGTCAGTGTCGCACGGCAGATCGCGCCGGGTGGGCCGGATATCCGCATGCCCGTCAACAATAAACCCGTGACAGGCGAGCGCTGGCTCGGGCGCCTGCTGAACTCGATCGGATTGCAGCACGCGATGGCGGTGCTCTGCACGCTGCTCGTGGTCGCTTACGGGGCCAGCGCCTTTCTGCCGATCTCTCGCGACCAGTGCGAGGTGCTGTTCGTGATTATCATCGGCAGCCTCGGCTGGCTGATGCTTGCCGCGTTGAGCCGGAAGGAGCGGGCGGTCGCCGAGCTGCGGGCCGGCGAGGAGCGGCTCAAAGCGCAAAGCGCGTTGTTGCAGAGCACGCTCGAAAACATGGGCGAGGGGCTCAGCGTCTTCGATCGCGACGGGCGGCTGATGGCCTGGAACCGCCCGTTTGTCGGCATGCACAAGCTGCCGTTGGATTTAAAATCGGCGACCCTCCACGACATTCTGCTGGCGCAGGCGGTGAGGGGGGATTTCGGCCCGGTGATCGACCCGGAGCGGGAGGTTCGCGAGCGCCTCGAATCCTTTTATCGCGATGTGCCGATTGTGATCGAGCGCACGACCGCGACCGGGCGTACCCTGCAGATCCGCCGCCGTGCAATGCCGGATGGCGCCGTCGTCTCGCTCTATTCGGACATCACCGAGCGCAAAGCGGCCGAGCAAAAGATGGAGCAGGCCCGCAAGCAGGCGGAACTCGCCAATAGCGCCAAAAGCGATTTTCTTGCCAATATGAGCCACGAGCTGCGCACGCCGCTCAATGCGATCATCGGTTTCTCGGAGGCGATTTCGGGCGAATTTCTCGGGCCGGTCGCCGACAAAAGGCAGCTTGAATACATCAAGGATATTCACACGAGCGGGCAGCTCCTGCTGTCGATCATCAACGACGTCCTCGATATGTCGAAGATTGAAGCCGGCAAGCTCGAATTGGCGCACGAACAGGTCACCGTTCAGCGGGTTATCGCCGAGGCGGTTCGGATCGTCGGCGAGGCGGCGCGGGGCCGCAATCTCAACCTGGTCACCCGGCTGCCGGACGATGATATCGCGGTGTGGATCGACCCGCGTGCGATCAAGCAGGTCGTTCTCAATCTGCTGTCCAACGCCGTCAAATTCTCGCATGCCGGCCGATCGATCTACATCCGCGCCGCGCTTGATGCTGCGCAAGATTTGGTGCTGGACGTCGAGGATCACGGCATCGGTATGACCGAGGAGGAGATCGAGCGCGCCTTGCAGCCGTTTGGGCAGGCAAGCTCTGTCATTACCAGGACGCATGGCGGCACCGGGCTCGGACTGCCGATTGCCAAAGGGCTCGTCGAGGCCCACGGCGGAATGCTGACGATCGCGAGCACGCCCGGGCGGGGCACCCTCGTCCGCATTACGCTGCCGCAGCCATCGGGCTTGCCAGCCCTGGTCAGCCTGATGAGATCACTCGAACAGGGCGACGCCGAACCCCAGCGAGCGGTAGCCTAGCGTCTGGTAGCACCAAATATTGTCATTCCGGGTTCGGCCCTTCGGGCGCCCCGGAATGACAAAAATCGAAGCCTCAGTTGAACCGCGGGCTGACCTTTTCGCAGAGCAGCCGCAGCGACGTCATCACGCGCTGGTGCGGGATCTTGGTGCCGCAATTCATCTCGCACAGGATGCCGTCGAGGCCGAGCTTTTCCTTCAGCTCGGTCAGGCGGTCGGCCACCCGTTCGGGCGAGCCGACGATCAGCTTTTCGCGCAACGCCTCGTCGTAGGTAATGTTTTGCAGCCGCTGGCCGCGCGCCGCGCGGTCCTCGACCGCGCGCACGCCGGAGCGGGTCGCCGAATCTTCGAGCCGCTCGCCGAGGTAGCGATAGAAATACATGATGCTTTCCTCGGGCTCCTCGCGCGCCGCCTTGTCGGTCTCGGCGACATAGACCGGCGCGCGCAGGAACACCTTGCCCTCGCCGGGATGGCCGGCTTCCTTCCAGGCGTTGCGATAGGCGGTGATGTTGGGCTCGAGTTCCTCGAGCGTGCCGAGGCGCACCGCGACAAACACCCCATGGCCGAGCTTGGCGATCGCCGGGAACGTATCGGCGCTGTTGGCGGCGATGCGGATCTCGGGCCAGGGCTTTTGATAGGGTTTTGGGGTCAGCCTGACATTGTCGAAGCTGTAATACTTGCCGTTGTAGGAAAAACTGTCCTCGGTCCACGCCCGCTTCAAGATTTCGAGCGTCTCGGCAAAGCGCTCGCGGCTCTCGCCGTAAGGCACGCCATAGGCCTCATAGGTGCGCGGAAAGCCGCTGCGCCCGACCCCGAAGATCAGCCTGCCATGGCTGATCTGGTCGACCGTGGCAACTTCTTCGGCGAGCCGCAGCGGGTGGCATAGCGGCAGGACCTGGACGCCGGTGCCGATCTTGATCCGCTTGGTGCGGGCGGCGATCGCGCTGGCGAGCGTCAATGGCGCGGAGCATACGGAGCGTTCCGGCGCGACGTGGATTTCGGCCAGCCACATCGCATCGAGCCCCCAGCGCTCGGCCGCGTCGACCTGCTCGAAGGAGATCGAAAAAGCCTCTTCCTCGGTCATCCCGGCGGTTCGCTGAAACTCGTGGAACATGCCGAATTCGAACGCCATTACCTTCCTCCGCGCTACCCCGACCTGTCCGGCCGGTGCGTTGACCATTGATATCCCCCGGTTCCCGCCGCCTGTTCGCAGCGCGAAACCCGAGCCGGCGCGGAGATTAGGGATGAATTCCGATGAAGGCGAGTCAAGAAAGGGCCGGCTGTGCCCGACTCGTGCTAGCGAAACGCCCTGATATGGACGATCAGCGACACCAATAGCGCCAACCACACCAGCCAAACCCCAGCCCATGTCACGGCCTTCCACCTGCCGTCGGCCGCATGGCGCGCCGCTGCGCGCCGGATCTCGTCCTCGATTTCCCGGTCCCACTGGCGGATGATGCGTTTGCTGTCGCGCTCGCTCACGGTTCGTTCGATCAAGCCCGCCTAATGCGCCTTTGGCGTTGGCGAGAGCCTCGCATCGGCGGCGGCGCCGGTGTTAAATGTTCCCGACGCTGGTTCTATACGACGCCGGCTCTATCCAATGTGAGAATTATGCCGCTCGCCAACATCGATCCGAGCTTGCTGCCGGCCCACCGCCTCGCCGCCGAAATCGCCGCGCGCCGGCTGTCGCCGGTCGCCATCGTCGAGGCACTGCTCGCGCGCATCGCCGCGCACGACCCAAAGCTTCATGCGTTTGTCGAGGTCTATGCCGATGATGCCCGGCTCGCCGCCGAGGCGGCCGAGAAGGCGATCCGGGCTGGCCACGCGGTCGGGCCGCTGCACGGCGTGCCGATCGCGTTGAAGGACCTGATCGACATCGAGGGACGGGTCACGACCGGCGGCTCGATGGTCTGGCGCGACCGCCGCTCGCCGGTCACCGCGACCTTGGCCCGGCGGTTTTTCGGCCAGGGCATGATCGTCCTCGGCAAAACCCACACGGTCGAGTTCGCGATGGGCGGCTGGGGCACCAACCAGCACATGGGCACCCCCTGGAACCCGTGGGACCCGCGCGAACACCGCACCCCGGGCGGGTCTAGCAGCGGCACCGGCGTTGCGGTCGCGGCGGGTTTCGCGCCCTGGGGAATCGGCACCGATACCGGCGGCTCGGTGCGCCTGCCGGCCTCCTGGTGTGGCCTCAGCGGGCTCAAGACGACGATCGGCCGGGTCAGCACCTACGGCATCCTGCCGCTTGCTCCCTCGCTCGACACCCCCGGCCCCTTGGCTCGCTCGGTCGAGGACGCGGCATTGCTCTACAGCGTCATGCACGGACCCGACCCGCTCGATCCGCGCACCCTCTCCGCCCCGCCCCAAGGCGATGTCACGGCCGGGATGCGGCGCGGCGTGCGCGGCCTCAGGCTCGCGCGGATGCCGGCCGCCGAGCGCGAGGGCTGCACCGCCGAGATGCTCGCCGCCTACGACGCCTCGTTGGACGCGCTGGCAAGGCTCGGGGCCGAGATCGTCGAGCTCGCGCTGCCCTGTCGTTTCGCCGACGCGACGGTGATGACCGGCCGGATCATCGGCTCCGAGGGCTATCAGCTGGTCGGCGAACTGGTCGACAACCCAGCCCTGCCGATCGACGATTCGGTGCGTCCGCGCATCCAGATCGGCCGCGGAGTCAGCGCTCGCGACTACCTCGGTGCACTGGTCGAACGCGATGCGCTGAAGCGTCGTTTTCTGGCGGCGCTCGACGGGGTCGACGCGCTGCTGACCCCGACGACGCAGACCCCGGCGGTCCGCGTCGAAACGGTCGACCAGTCAACGACCCCGGCGCATTTCACCCGGCTGGTCAATCTGCTGGAGCTGTGCGCGCTGTCGGTGCCGAACGGCTTCAGCCAGACCGGGCTTCCTCTGTCGTTGCAGATCGTCTGCCGGCCCTATGACGAGGCGACCGCGCTGCGCATCGGCTGGGCCTACCAAGACGCCACCGACTGGCACGAGCGCCGCCCGCCCGGCCTCGACTCGTAGGCTCACGCCGCGATGTGCGGCCGGTTCGTCCAGAAGACCCCGCTCGGCGAGATCCAGGTGCTGTTCGAGACCGTCAACCCGGTGCCGAACGCCGCGCCGCGCTACAACGCGGCGCCGACCGACAACCTCGCGGTCGTGCGCTACAACCCACAAACCAAGGCGCGCGCGCTCGATCTTTTGCGCTGGGGGCTGGTGCCGCTGTGGGCGAAGGATCTGTCGTTCGGCCCGAAATGCATCAACGCCCGCTCCGAGACCGTGGCCACCAACAACATCTTCCGCGACGCATTCGAGCGGCGACGGTGCCTTGTCCCGGCCGACGCGTTCTACGAATGGCAAAAGCGCGGCGGCAAGACGACCGCGCCGTATGCGATCATCCCGGCCGACGACGGTCTTTTTGCCTTCGCCGGGCTGTGGGAGCGCTGGAAGAACCCGGCCGACGGCGCGATCGTGCGCAGCTTTACGATCGTGACGGACCTGGCAAATGATCTGTGCGCGCCGATCCACGAACGCATGCCGGTGATCCTGCCGCAAGCCGCGTGGCCGCTGTGGCTCGGCGACGCGCCGGCGAGCGCCGCGGAGCTGCTGGCGCTGCTCCAGCCATACCCGGCCGAGATGATGCGCGTCTACCCGATCGGCCCGGCGGTCGGCAACGTCAGGAACGACGACCCGAGGTTGCTTGACCCGCAATCGTCGTAGGGCGGGTGAGCGGAGCGTAACCCGCCGGCTTTTGCGCAAACATCGGCGGATTACGCTCCGCTCATCCGCCCTACTTTAACTTTGCGATGGCGAATCACTCTCCAACGAACCGCCTCAGCAGGAAATCGCGCAGGTCGGTGGCGCAGCGGTCGGGGACGGCGTCGCAGATATTGTGCGGCAGTCCGTCATAGACCCGGAACTCGACATCCCGGAGTTTGCGGAACGGCTCGTAATTGGCGATCGAGCCGACCGTCTCCGCGCCCGGGATCACGACCAGGGTCGGAACGCCGATACTCTGAACCTCGCCGCTCCAATCATAGCTCGCCATCAGCAGCACGAACTTGCCGATATAGGCCGGGTCGTTCTTCGCCGCCTCGTCAAGAAACCACTCGACGAGCCCCGGATCGGCGTCTTCCGGCAGGCGGTCGCCGATCGTCTCGGCGAGAAAGCCGCGCATTCCCTTGGCCTCGATCTGCGGGATCCAGCTCGGCGCCTGGCTGTTCTTTAAACCCGGGGTCGAGCCGAACAGCGCCAGGCTGCGCACCCGCGCGGGCGCCGTCATCGCCAGCTGCTGGCCGAGATAGCCTCCGGCCGAATTGCCGACGGTATGCGCGCTGTCGACGCCGATATGATCGAGCAACTCGAGGACATCGGCGACGAGGCGATCCAGCGCGAGCGGCTGCTCGGCCGGCGGCACTTGCGATGCGCCATGGCCGCGCAAATCGAGCCGCACCACCCGCCAGTCGCGCGCCAAATGCGGCACCCACCCGAAATAGCGCCGGGCGCTGCCCATCGCGGCATGCAGCAGCAGCACGGTCGGCGCCCGCTTCCACGGATCGGTGAAATCGTCGACGTAATAGGCGAGCGACAGCCCGTCGCTGGTCGTGAAGCTGAGGGCCGGGGTCATCGTCACTCCGCCGCTTCGGCGCGGGCCGGGCCGAGGGTCTGCATGAACTCGATCAGATACGGCTTCCACAGCGTCGCGTAGTAATGGCTGAAATGGCCGTGGGTGTCGGGACCGGCGGGGATCAGCACGTAGCGTCCGTGCCTGACCCGCTTCATCGCCCGCTCGACGGTGCCGAGCTCGGGCGGGTTGGCGTGATCCTCGGCGTCGTTGATCAGCAGCACCTGGGCCGTGATCTTGTCGAGGTCGGGCTCGGGGTTGTAGTCCTGGATCGCCTCGATCGCCCAGAGCTGGTTGTTGGCGTCGCCCTTGGCGCCCTCGGCGAGCCGGCGTTCGTAGAGAGCATTGGTGGCGGCCAGGGTCGGCGCCATTTCCTGGATGCGGGTCGGGCTTTCGGTGCCGAAATTCCCGGCCGCGCTGTAGATGTAGTGGCGCGGATTTTCGGTGTAGTCACCGTTGTTCCAGTCCGGGTCGTGGCGGATCGCCTCGGCCGCGGCGCGCCTTCCCATCCAGTTGCGGCCACTGATCTCGACCGGCTGGCACGACAGCGGCACGACGCCGTCCATCAAATCGGGATACATTTCGGCCCACATCCAGGCGTGCATCCCGCCCATCGAGCTGCCGATGACGAGCCGCAAATGGCCGATCCCGAGCCCTTCGGTGATAAAGCGATATCCGCTTTCGACCATGTCGCGATAGCGATAATGCGGGAACCGGCCCCGGAGGCCGTCCGAGGGCTTGCTCGACCCGCCGCGGCCGATGGCGTCCTGCATGATGATGAAATACTCGCGCGCGTCGAGCGGCTGGCCCGGACCGTACAGTTCGTCGGCGAGCGAGGGGCGCAGCCAGTTCGCGCCGGTGCCGGTGTTGCCCTGAAGAAGAAGCACACCGTTGACGATCCGGCCCGCCGCATCGCGCCGCGCGACGCCCATCGTGCGGTAATGCAGCCGCAGTTCCGGCAGAACCTCGCCGCTCGCGAAGACGTAATCCTTGATGATGAAATCGGCTTCCTGAAAATTCGGCCAGCTTGTGGCGGGGTCGGTCGTCGGCATCGGCAATCCTCCCTGATCGAGCGAGCTTGCGTCGTCGCAATCAGCCATCAGGTTGTCATTGCGTGCGGAGCGACGCAATCTCGGGATAATCGATGCTGGGGAGCGTCCACGCATGACGGGGATCGGGCAAGCTGGATTATTAGTTTTCGCCATATGGGCCGCGCTGTCGATGCTGGGCTCGGCACAGGCGCAGGCGCAGGCGCAGGGCAATTTGCGCTGCAGGCCGTTCACGATTCAACCGCCGGCAATGCCGGCCCCGCGCTACCATGAGCAGGCTCGCGAGCGGGCGATGCTGATCACCGCGGCCGTCAAGACCACGCCGCATCGAGTGCTGTTTCTCGGCGACTCGCTGACGCAGCAATTCGACGCGCAGGTGTGGCGCGAGCACATGGCTCCGCGCGGATTCGTCAATGCCGGAATCAACGGCGATCGCACCGAGCATTTGTTGTGGCGCTTGCAGAACGGCAATCTTGACGGTCCGGCGCCGCTCGGCGTTGTCCTGCTGATCGGGACCAATGACCTGACGAATGCCGGCCGCCCCCGCCCGCCCGAACTCGTGGCCGAGGGCATCCGCGCCAATCTTCAATACCTGCGACAGCGACTGCCCGGCGCCCGCATCCTGCTGCTCGCGCTGCTGCCGCGCGGCGCCGCGCCGGACGCCGGCCTGCGCCGCACGACCGTCGCGGTGAACGAGCTGATCCAGAAATGCGGCGACGGCGGCGCGGTTGTCTACGCCGATATCGGCGGTGTGCTGCTCGACGCAGAGGGGCGGCTGACCCCGGAGATCGCGCCCGACCAGCTGCATTTCAGCCGGGCGGGCTATGCCCGGCTTGCCGCACAGCTCGATCCGCTGATCGATGGGTTGCTGGCCGGCCGCTGAATTCGCGGCGGTGACGATTGTTTGGCGGCGCGGGCGATTATGCTGCGCGCCCTCCGCGTGCAGAGGGTGAGGACATGGCGCACGGCACTCATTTCTTTATGAATCCGGGACCGACCAACATCCCGGAGCGAATCCTGCGGGCGATGGACCGCGGCTCCATAGATTTCAGCGGCGCGCAGTTCAAGGCGATCGCCGATGAGTGCTTCGCCGGGCTGAAGCGCGTGTTCAAGACCGAGGGGACGATCCTCGCCTATGCCGCGACCGGGCATGGCGCGTGGGAAGCGGCGCTGGTCAATCTGTTCTCGCCGGGCGACCAGCTGCTGGTCGTCGAGAGCGGCTTTTTCTCGCTGAACTGGGGGATGCGGGGCGAAGCATTCGGGCTCGCGGTCGAGACCCTGGCCAATGATTGGCGCCGCGCCGCCGACCCCGCCAGGCTCGAAGCCCGGCTGCGCGACGACCGCGACCACCGCATCAAGGCGGTGCTGTTGGTGCATAGCGAGACCTCGACCGGGGTCGTCCACCCGGTCGCCGAATTGCGCCGGGCGATCGACGCGGCTGGGCATCCGGCGCTGTTCCTGGTCGACACGATTTCCTCGCTCGCCTCCATTGATTTCCGCGCCGACGAATGGGGCGTCGATGTCGTCGTCGCCGGGTCGCAGAAGGGCCTGATGCTGCCGGCCGGCATGGCCTTCACCGCGATCAGCGCCAAGGCGCTCGCCGCCTCCGCGCAAGCCAAACTGCCGCGGGTCTACTGGGATTGGCGGCGCCTGATGGGCGAGGGCTCGCAGGCCTATTGGAACGGCACCGCGCCGGTGCATTTCTTTTACGGCCTGCAAGAGGCATTGCGCATGATCGACGAGGAAGGGCTCGACAACGTCTTCGCCCGCCACAACCGCCTCGCCGAGGCGACGCGGCGCGCGGTGCGGCACTGGCGGCAAAACGACGGGCCGGAGATCTACGCGCTCGATCCGGCGGCCCAATCGAACACGGTCACCGCGGTGCTGGCGCCGGAGGGGCACGATGCCGACCGGATGCGACAGATCTGTCTCGACCGGTTCAACGTGTCGCTCGGCGGCGGGCTCGACCGCCTGAAGGGCCGGGTGTTCCGCATCGGCCATTTGGGCGATTTGAACGAGCCGATGCTGCTCGGCGCGATCGCCGCGGTCGAGATGGCGCTTGGCCTTGCCGGCGTGCCGCATCGCGGCGGCGGGGTGGAGGCGGCGATGCAATACCTCGCCGGCGAGGCCGCGTAGCGCTTATCCCGAAGAGGCGTTTGACGCCCGGCCGGGTCGGGCTTCACTATGGACCGGTCCGAGTGCAGGAGGTCCGGTGAGCCGCCCGCCAGTTGCCGACGATTTCGCGACGATCCGCGCCCGCATGGACGAACTGCGCCGCGAGCGCGAGCCGGACCCGGACACGCCGCCCGGCAAGCTCCATTCGGAGCGTCGCGAGGCCGCCGCGGAGCGCCGCCGCCGCGAGCGCATCGAGGGCTTGCCGCCGCCCTGGGTCCCAACGATCTTTATCAAGCAGCCGTGCCCGTGACGCACCAATTCGGCGCCCATCCCGACGAAGGGACCCCCTCAATCGTCATTCCGGGGCGTCGCGCAGCGGCGAACCCGGAATCCATATTCCAGAGGCCCGTGTTTATGGATTCCG
>CAMATN010000138.1 GCA_945861155.1 Rhizobium sp. Q54 | reverse complement strand
GGGGGAGGGCAGGGTGGGGGTGGCCGGCACGGGAGTGGCGCTGCCATTGCCCGACAAGCCGTCGATCGCGGTCTTGCCGTTCCAGAACATGAGCGGCGACCCGGAGCAGGAATATTTCGCCGACGGCATGGTCGAGGAGATCATCACCGCGCTGTCGCGGATCAGGTGGTTCTTCGTCATCGCGCGCAACAGCACCTTCACTTACAAGGGTCGCGCGGTCGATGTGAAGCAGGTCGGGCGCGAGCTTGGCGTGCGCTATGTGCTCGAAGGCAGCGTGCGAAAAGCCGGCAACCGCATCCGCGTCACCGCGCAATTGGTCGAGGCCGCAACCGGCAACCATTTCTGGGCCGAGCGTTACGACCGCGACCTCGCCGACATTTTCGCGGTGCAGGACGAGATCACCGAGCGGGTGGTGGCGGCGATCGAGCCGGAGCTCTACGCGGCCGAGCAGGTTCGCAGCCAGAGCAAGCCACCCGACAGCCTCGACGCCTGGGAGTGCGTGATCCGCGCGCTGTCTCTCATTGGCCAGGGCACCCGCGACGAAAATATCGAGGCCGAAGCGTTATGCCGCCGTGCCATCGCGATCGCGCCCGGCTACGGCCGCGCGCATAGCCTCTTAGCCTGGGCGCTGTTGCGCCGTACCGTTTGGTCGGGCGACCTGCGAACGGTCGTGCCCGAGGTCAGCGCGGAGGCCAAACCGCACTCGCCCTCGATGACCGGGACCCCTGGGCACACTTCGCACAGGGCATGCTGCAACAGCGATTGCGTCACCCCGGCGAGGCTGCCCGTTCAGCGCGCCGGGCATTGGAGGTGAACCCGAATTTCGCGCTGGCTCACGCCTTGCTCGGTCCGGCGCTCGCCCTTCAAGGGGCGCATCAAGAGGCCGTCGACAGCGCCGAGCACGCGCTGCGGCTGAGCCCGCGCGACCGGCTTGTGGGCACCTATGCCTCGTTCGCGATGGCGGTTGTCCACTTCACGGCCGGGCGCTACCCGGAGTGCGTCACCTGGGCGCGCAACCTGATCGAGAAAAGTCCCGGACACCTCGCCGGACATTTCTTTCTGACCGCGGCGCTGGCGATGGCGGGGGACCTGACCGCGGCGGCGGAGGCGCGGGACACGCTGCTTCGCCTCCGGCCGGCATTCACGCTGACCTTGATGACCGAGAATTTCCCGCTCACCGGGGAGATGGCGGACCGAATACGCGAAGGTTTGCGCAAGGCCGGGGTGCCGGAGAAATGACCGCCACCCGCCGCCTCGCCAGAGCCCGGCGGTGAGAGCCGTCGCACTTCTCGATCGGATGCGGGCCAGCCCGCAGGCCGACTGGACGATCGCCGATGTCGAGCGGGTTTGCCGAGCCTGCGGGTTGACCATAACGGCGCCGCGGCGCGGCTCGCACTACAAGGTGCGTGACCCGACGAGCGGAACGACCCTGACGATTCCGGCGCATCGGCCTATAAAGCCTGTGTATATTCGGGCGCTTGTTGCGCTTGCCGACCGTTTCCGCGAGGCGAAGGACGGAGCATGAACTACCGTTATCAGATGATATTACGGCCGCTGACCGGTGCGGAAGGCGGCGGCTGGCTTGCCGAAATCCCCGAGCTTCCCGGCTGCATGTCAGACGGGGAGACACCGCAACAGGCCGTCGACAACGTCATGGACGCGATTGCCTGCTGGATCGAAGCTGCGGAGGAAGACGGCCGGCCGGTTCCAGTTCCGGCGAGCGCCGATGCGGCGTAAGCCCGTCGCGCCACCCGGCCGAGGCATTTTGCGCCCCCGCCGCGCGTCCCGTATCATTCCCTCGCCTGCCCCCTCTCGCTGAGCCCGCATGGCCGATCCGGTTCTTCTCGCCCGCCACCTCGACCGAATCCTCGACGATGCGACGATCCCGGAATTGCCCAACCATTACCGCGGCAAGGTGCGCGACAATTACGATTTGCCGGACGGACGGCGCCTGATCATCGCGACCGACCGGCTCAGCGCGTTCGACCGCGCCATCGCGGCGATCCCCTTCAAGGGCCAGGTGCTGACCCAGATCGCGCGGTTCTGGTTCGACCGCACCGCCGACATTTGCCCGAACCACGTGATCGATTATCCCGACCCGAATGTGCTGCTGTGCCGGCGGCTCGACATCCTGCCGGTCGAGGTGGTGGTGCGCGATTATCTCGCCGGCACGACCGCGACCTCGGTGTGGTCGATGTACCGGGACGGCCGGCGCGAGATCTACGGGCTCCCCTTCCCCGACGGGCTGCGCGAAAACCAGAAGCTGCCGCAGACGATCATCACCCCGACCACCAAGGCCCGCGACGGCGAGCACGACACGCCGGTCACCGCCGCCGAGATAACCGGGCGCGGCCTGTTGACCGCGGCGCAATGGGACGAGGTTTCGGCCAAGGCGCTGGCGTTGTTCGCGCGCGGACGCGACGTCGCCGCCGCGCGGGGCCTGATCCTGGTCGACACCAAATACGAGTTCGGGGTCGACCGCGACGGGCGGATCCTGCTCGCCGACGAGATCCACACGCCCGACAGCAGCCGCTATTGGTTCGCCGAAAGCTATCCCCGGCGCTTCGCCGCCGGCGAGCCGCCCGACAGCTTCGATAAGGATGTCCTGCGCCGCTGGGTGGCGGCACGGTGCGACCCCTACCGCGACGCGATTCCTTCGATCCCGCGGGAGATCGTCGCCGGGACGGCCGCGGTCTATATCGGCGCCTTCGAGACGATCACCGGCGAGATTTTTGCCGCGACCGACCCCGACACGCCCGTGCTGGATCGCATCCGGGCTAATTTGCGCAGCTATTTTTGAGGTTCGGGCGGTGGCGGACCGGGCGCCGCAGGCGCCGCTCGGGTGACGCTGCGGTTGAATTCGGGGACCGGCTCCGATAACCTCCCCGCCGGGGCTGTTAGCGTTGATTTATGTTGCTGTTTTGCCTGTCTTTAACAGCGCCCGGGGCGCCGACAGTGGCGCGATTCATGGGGGCCGATATGATTTGTTCGGGGGCGGCGATGACGGCGGTTGGGGATTGACGGGGGTCGGCCGGGGGATGGCGCGGGTATGCTACCTCCGGTGCGGATCGGGAGCCGCCGCCGAGAGGAGCGCAGCCGCATGCTTCGCTTTGCCGCGCCACCGGGGGATCGCCCATCGGGCGTCGGCGTCGGCGCGGATCGCCCTCTTGGCCCCGGCCAAATAGGCCGGTGCCGTTGCTTGACAGCACCGAGGCTGTCGGCCGAAACAATGTCCAAACTGGTCTTTGCGGCTTGGGGTGTGTAATGAAGGTAGCCCGCGCCGCCAGCCGTCACCCCCGTCCCTGCCACGGATAGCGAATTTGCCTCAGCGCCATGAGTGACGGGTCGATCGCCATCATCGGCGCTTCCTGCCGGTTTCCGGGAGCCCCCGGGCTGGAGGCGTTCTGGGAGCTGCTCACCTCGGGGACCGATGCGATCTCCGAGGTCGACGCGCGGCGCTGGTCGACCCGGTTGTACTATCACCCGACCCGCGGCGAGCCGGCCAAAAGCTATACCTGGTCGGCCGGTCTGATCGACGACGTCGATTTGTTCGAGCCGGCGTTTTTCGGGATCTCGCCGCGCGAAGCCGCGCAGATGGACCCGCAGCAACGCATCCTGCTCGAACTCGTATGGCACGCCGCAGAGGATGCCGGCATCCCGGCCGCCAAGCTCGCCGGCAGCACGACCGGCGTCTATATCGGCGCCTCCTCGACCGACTACCGCGATCTGCGCCTCGGCGACCCGGCGAGCGGCGATTCCTATTTCATGACCGGCGGGACGCTCAGCATCATCGCCAACCGCATCTCCTATGTGTTCGACTTGCGCGGCCCGAGCCTGACCGTCGACACCGCCTGCTCGTCGGCGCTGGTCGCGCTGCACCACGCGTGCGAGGCGATTCGCGACGGGCGCATCGCAAGCGCGATCGTCGGCGGCATCAACCTGCTGCTCGCGCCGTTCCCGTTTCTCGGCTTCTGCCGGGCGTCGATGCTGTCGCGACTGGGCCGGTGTTTCGCGTTCGACGAGCGCGCCGACGGCTATGTGCGCGGCGAAGGCGGCGGCGCCGTCATCCTGAAGCCGCTCGAACAGGCGCTCGCCGATGGCGACCGTATTCGCGCGGTGATCCTCGGGACCGGCGTCAATTCCGACGGCCGCACGATCGGCCTGTCCTTGCCGAGCGAGGCGGCGCAAGCAGCGCTAATTCGCGCGGTCTACGAGCGCGCCGAGGTGACGCCCGACGATCTGGCGTTTTTCGAGATGCACGGCACCGGCACGCCGGCCGGCGACCCGATCGAGGCCGCCGCGGTCGGGCACGCCCTCGGCCAGGGCCGTCGCGACCCGTTGCCGATCGGCTCGGTCAAGACCAATATCGGTCATCTGGAGCCGGCCTCGGGGATGGCCGGGCTGATCAAGGCGGCGCTCGCGCTCGATCGGGGCATCGTGCCGCCGACGCTGCATTGCGCCTCCCCCAACCCGAACATCCCGTTCGGCGACCTCAATTTGCGGCTCGTCCGCACGGCCGAGACGATCGCCGCCGGGCGCTGCGCCGGGGTCAACTCGTTCGGTTTCGGTGGGACCAACGGACATGCCGTGCTGGCCGCCCCGCCACGAGTTGAGCCCCTGCCCGCGCCCACCGCGAATTCCGCCGAGAGCGCCTTGCCGCCGCTGGTTATCTCGGCGCAGACCGAAGCCTCGCTGCGGGCGCTGGCGCAGGACTGGCGCGACCGCCTTGAGGCGGCCCCGGCAGAGCGCGCCGCGACATTGCTGCGCAGCGTCGCCCGGCAACGCGACCAGCATCCGCAGCGCCTCGTCGCGCTCGGCGGAGACCAGGCCGAGACCGTCGCCGCACTCGCCGATTTCGCGGCCGGCGCCGAATCACCTGCGGTAGTCACCGGAACGGCGTTGCGCGACGGCAAGCTCGCCTTCGTATTCTCGGGAAACGGCGCGCAATGGCCGGGGATGGGCCGCGCGGCCTATCACGCCAGCCCGGCGGTCCGCGCCGCGGTCGCGCAGGCCGATAGCGCGTTGCGGCCGGCGCTCGGGTGGTCGGTCGGCGAATTGCTCGAGCGCGGCGCCGATGCCGGGCAATTGGCCCACGCCGACATCGCCCAGCCGCTGCTCTTCGCGATCCAGATCGGCATCGTGACCGCTTTGCGGGAGGTGGGGATCGAGGCGGCCGGCCATGTCGGTCACAGCGTTGGCGAGATCGCGGCCGCCTGGGGCGCGGGTGCGCTGTCGCTCGCCGATGCCGCACGCGTTGTCGTCGCGCGCAGCCGGCAGCAGGAGCGGACCCGCGGCAACGGCCGCATGGCGGCGCTGCAGTTGGGGAGCAATGCGGCGCGCGACCTCCTCGCCGAGATCGGCAGCCCGCTCGAACTTGGCGCGATCAACGCGACGCAGTCGGTGACGGTCTCGGGGCCGAGCGCGGCGATCGAGCGGCTGGGGGCGGAAGCGCGTCGGCGCGGCATCGCGTTCCGCGCGCTCGACCTCGATTTCGCCTTCCATTCGGCGGCGATGGACCCGATCCGCGACGATCTGCTCGCCGAGCTCGACGGCCTGGCGTCGCACGAGCCGCAAGCGCTGCTGCTTTCCACGGTTACCGGCCAGCCGGTGGCCCCGGGCCAGCTCGACGGCGATTACTGGTGGCGCAACATCCGCAGCCCGGTTCGCTTCACCGACGCCATGGCCGGGCTGGTCGGCGCCGGGTTCCGCATCTTTGTCGAAATCGGTCCGAACCCGGTGCTTCAGGCCTATCTGCACGATTCGCTGCGCGCGGTCGAAGGCCAGGGCCGCGTCCTCTCGACGTTAACGCGCAAGGACACCGGCGAAGATCCGTTCCCGGCGATCGCGGCGCGGTGCCATGTCGCAGGCTACGACATCACCGGCGCCGCACGGTTTGACGGGCCGGTCGAGCATTGCGACCTGCCGCTCTATCCCTGGCAGAAAGAACGCTTCTGGTTCGAGCGGACCGCCGAGGGCATCAACGCGGTGAACCCGCCCTTCGACCATCCGCTGCTCGGGTTTCGGCAACCCGGACCGGCGCCGTTCTGGATCAATCATCTCGATCCCGAGGTGCTGCCGTGGCTGGCCGACCATGCCGTCGAGGGTGTCCCGGTGCTGCCGGCCGCCGCGGTCGTCGAGATGGCGCTGGCGGCGGCGCGGTTGCGCCGCCCGGATGCGGCCGCGATCGAAGTCGTCGACGTCGAGTTGCGCCGGCCGCTGCCGTTCGACAAGGGGCGAGCCCGCGAGATCCGCGCCGCCGAGATCGGAGAAGACGGCGATTGGGAACTGCGCAGCCGCCCTCGCCTGGCCGATGAGCCGCCGACGCTGCATGCCGTCGCGCGCTTGGCCACCGCCGGGGAATACCAGCCGACGCCGCTCTTTGGCGCGCCTCAGGCAAGCCGGGGCGAGGTCGATGCCGCGACCCTCTACCGGCTTGCCGCGCAATTGGGGCTCGACTACGGCAGCCAGTTCCGCACCGTGCTGCGGATCGAGCTATTAGGTGCAGATGAGGCGCTGGCGCATCTCGATCCGTCGGTTATCGTCGAGCCGCTCGATGCCTATCTGATCCACCCCGCGCTGATGGATGGCGCGCTGCAGGCTTTGCTCGCGCTGATCGCCGATCGGGGGGCGGAGCTGGAAGGGTCCAGTTTCCTGCCCTGGCGGTTCGGGCGGGTGCGCGTCACCGCGCCATTCGGGCGGGTGCCGCGACAGGCGCGTTTGCGGGTGACCCGTTTGGGCACGCGATCGGTTTCGGCCAATATCGCGCTGTTCGACGAATCCGGGGGGATTGTCGGCGAGCTGTCCGATTGCTGGTTCCGCCGGATCGAGCTGACCCGCCGAGCCCCGCCCGAGGACACAGCATTGCGCGTCGATCTCGTGCCGGCGCCGTTGGCCGAGGCGGCGGCTCCGGCCGTGCTCGGGGCGATCGCCGACATCGTCGCGCCGCTGGCGGACGCCCCGGCAGAGGGAACGCTCCAAGGCAACGAGCATGCCCTGCTGCTCGACGCGCTGCTCGCCTCGGTCGCGCTGCAGTCGGTGCTGAGCGTTATCGACCCCGATGTGCCGTTCACGGTCGACGAACTGATCGAGGCCGGGGCCGTCGCGCCTCAGTCGGCGCCTCTGCTCGAGTACCTGCTCTGTTTGCTGGCGCGCTTCGGCGCCGCCGCGGAAAACGGCCGGGTCTGGCGGATCGCCGCGGTCAACGATCTACCCGAGATCGCCGAGGTTTGGCGGCTGCTGCTGGCCGAGGCGCCGGCCCTCGTCGCCGCACTCGCGCTGATCGCCGCGGCGGCCGAGGGGATGCCTCGCCTGCTCGCCGACGGACTGCGCCCGGCCGAGACCTCGCCGTTGCCGATGGTCGAACACCTGCTTCATGGCTCGCCCGGCAGCGCGGCCGGTATCGATCTGGTGTGCGCCGCCCTCGGCGACATCGCGGCGCGGTGGCCGGACGGGCGGCCGTTGCGGGTGCTCGAAATCGGCGCCGATGGCGGCGCGACCCGACGCCTGCTCCAGCATTTGACGCAATCCGGAGTGGCGCTCGCCTACACCGCGACCAACCCCGACCCCGAGCAGGCGGCGAGGCTGGGATTTGTCGTCGCCTCCGTCGCTGGGGCCGGCGCGGCCTGCTGGTCGCCGCACGACCCGGCCGAGGGCCTCGACGACAAACGCTTTGACGTGATCCTGGCCGTTCACGCCTGCGCCCGGCAGCAGATCGACGCCGCCGCCCTGTCGAACCTGCGCGACCTGCTCGCTCCCGGCGGCGTCTTCGTCGCGGTCGAGCCGACCCCCAACCCGCTCTGGGACATCGTTTTCGGCCGCTATGCCGGGTGGTGGCAGGGTCGCGGCGATGCTGCCGATCTGTCGCCGCTACGCTCGGGCGCGGAATGGCGCAACGAGCTTTCGCTCGGCGGCTTTGTCGATCTCGGCATGGCGGCCCTGGCGACGGGCCCCTGGCCGAGCTCGGTCTTTTGGGGCCGAGCTCAGTCCGAACGCGATGCGCTCGGCTCGACGACAAGACCGGCGCCAGCAATCGCATCGCCCCGCGCGATCAGCCTGATCGCGCCAGGCGCCGGCGTTGCCACGGACTTCCGCGACAGATTGGCGCTGGCCGAACACCGGATCAGCGAGATCGACCCGGGCGGGTTCGCCGCTGCCGCGGAGAATGCGGCCGCCGAAGACGAGGGCGCGAGCGACAGCGAAGTCGTCGTCTTCGTCATCGAGGATCGCGGCGATGCGGCGGAAGAAGCGTCTCGGCTGATCCCCCTGCTCGCCCAGGTGGCCGCGGCCGCGGCGCAGCGGCACATTCCGCTTTGGGTGATCGCGAGCGGCGCGCAGCAATTCGCCGAGGGTGAGGAAGCGGGGCTCGCCGGCGCCGCGCTGTGGGGCTTTGCGCGGGTGCTGATCAACGAGATGCCGCGGCTGTCGCTGCGTCTTATCGATTTCGCACCGACGATGGGCTGGGCCGAGCGCGGCGACGCGATCGCCGCCGAGTTGACGGCCGCCACGGCGGAAACCGAGATCGTGTGGACCGGGGCCGGCCGCCATGTGCTGCGCCTGCGCCGCGGTTTGCCGCCGCGCTGGGCGAGCGCCGCGGATTCGGTCGCGCTGACCGCCGCGCAGCAAGGCGGGCTCGATGCCTTGGGATGGCAATTGGCGGAGCCTCGTGCGGTCGGGCCGGGCGAGGTCGCGATCGATGTTCATGCCGCCGGGCTTAATTTCCGCGACATGATGTGGGCGATGGGCCTGTTGCCGGAGGAAGCGCTGATCGACGGCTTCGCCGGCCCGACTTTCGGTCTCGAATGCGCCGGGATCGTTCGCGCCGTCGGCGCCGGGGTAACCGAGCTCGCGGTCGGCGATCGGGTGGCCGGATTTGCCCCGGCCTCGCTCAGCACGCAGGTCACGACGGCCGCCCATGCCGTCACCCGCATCCCGTCCGAGACGAGTTTCGCCGCGGCGGCGACCATCCCGGTCACGTTCGTCACCGCGATCTACTCCCTCGGCACGTTGGCGAAGCTGATGCCCGGCGAGTTTGTGCTGGTCCATGCGGCGGCTAGCGGGGTTGGGCTGGCCGCGATCCAGTACGCCAAATATCGCGGCGCCGGCGTGATCGCGACGGCCGGATCCGAAGTCAAGCGAGCGTTCCTGCGCCTGGCCGGCGCCGATCATGTGCTCGATTCGCGCGATCTCGGCTTCGCCGACGCGGTGCGCGCGATCACCGGCGGCAGCGGCGTCGACGTTGTCCTCAATTCGCTGAGCGGCGAGGCGATGGAGCAGAGCCTCAGCGTGCTGAAGCCGTTCGGCCGGTTCCTTGAACTCGGCAAGCGCGATTTCTATCTGAACCGCCGCATTCACATGCGCCCGCTGCGGCAGAACATCTCGTATTTCGCGATCGACGTCGACCAGCTGCCGATCCAGCGGCCGGATCTGGCGCGGTCGCTGTTGAGCGAGGTTGCGGCGGCGTTGAGCGAGGGAGCGATCCGGCCGCTGGCGCACCGCAGCTTCCCGTTTGCCGCGTCCGCCGACGCGTTCCGCCTGATGCAGGCATCGGGTCACATTGGCAAGCTGGTGCTCGTGCCAAGCGGCAATGCCGGCGTTCGGCTGCGCCAGGCGCCCGAGATCGCGCTGCGCGCCGACGGCACGTATCTGGTGACCGGCGGCATTGCCGGGTTCGGCTTTGCGGCGGCCCGCTGGCTGGCGCAGAATGGCGCCGGATCGATTGCACTGCTTGGTCGCCGCGGGGCGGAGACGCCAGGAGCCGCTGAGCGCTTGGCGGAGCTGGGGGCGCTCGGCGCCGAAGTTCGCCTCTACGCGGGGGATGTCGCCGATCGGGCATCGCTGACGAGGGTGCTCGACGACATTCGCCGCAACCAGCCGCCGCTGCGCGGAATCGTCCATGCGGCGTCGGCGATCGCCGATGGGCTCGCGACCGAACTTGACGGACCCACGATCAGCGGTGGTCTACGGCCGAAGCTCGGCGGTGCGATCCTGCTCGACCGGCTGACCCGGGACGATCCGATCGAGCTGTTCCTGATGTTTTCGTCGGCAACGACATTGCTCGGCGCGCCAGGGCAAGGAGTGTACGTCGCCGCCAATCTCGCGCTCGAGGCGCTGGCGCGGCAGCGCCAGGGTCAGGGCAGGCCGGCGCTCGCAATTGCCTGGGGACCGATCGAGGATACCGGATACCTCGCCGACCGGCCGGAGACCCGCGACACGCTGGCGCGTCGGCTGGGCGCCAAACCGATGCCGTCGGCGCAAGCCCTGGCCGGGCTTCCGGCTGTCGTCGGCAGCGGGCTGCCCGCGGTCGCGTTCGCCGAGACCAGCTGGAACGAGGCACGGCGCTACCTGCCCATTCTCGCGGCGCCGTTCTTCGCCGAGATCCGGGCCGATACCGGCTCCTCGCCCGGCGACGATACGCTGATCGAGCGGCTCGCCGGGCTCGACCCCGAAGCGGCGCTGACGCTGCTCAAGACCGCCGTTGCCGAGGAGGCGGCGAATATCCTGCGGCTGCCGGCCGCCGGCGTCGATCCGCTACGCCCGCTCTCCGAGATGGGGATGGATTCGCTGATGGCCGTCGAGTTGCGTCTCGCGCTCGAAAGCCGGCTCCGCATCGATCTGCCGCTGATGTCGCTGGCCGAAGGAACGAGCGTCGCCTCGATTGCCACAAGGCTGGCCAACGCCGTCCTGACGCGCCCGCAGGCGAGCGACGTGGTGAGCTTGGCCGAGCGTTACGAGGTGGCCGGCGCCGACCGGCTCGACGCGGTCGCCGACGCGGCCGACCGGTTCGAACCGCCGGACGTCAAATCGGCGGCGGCGGAGTGAGAAGATGGCGGCGGGTCGCGATCTTTTCGGATTGTCCGCTCAGGCCAAAGCCCGGCTGATCGAGAAGCTGTCCTCGGCCGCGACCCGGATCGTACAGCCCGGAGGGCGCGCACCGCGCCCGGGCGCCGCCGGCGGAGATCGCGACCGGCTCGATGTCTCCGAACTCGAGGCCTATCGCGAAATCCGCATGATCGAGGAGGCGGCGGATTATCTCGACATCGCCGATCCCTTCTTCCGGGTGCATCAGGGGATCGCCGGCGCCGAGACCGTGATCGGCAACAGCACCTACGTCAATTTCGCCTCGTACAACTATATCGGCCTCAACGGCGACCCGCGGGTGACCGCGGCGGCGAAGGCGGCTATCGATCGCTACGGCACCTCGGTCTCGGCGAGCCGCCCGGTTTCCGGCGAGCGCCCGATCCATCGCGAGCTCGAAGCCGCATTGGCCCGGATCCACGGCGCCGAGGACGCGATCGCGATGGTCGGCGGGCACTCGACCAACGTAACGGTCATCGGCCATTTGCTCGGGCGCAACGATTTGATCGTCCACGATTCGCTGATCCACAACAGCATCGTGCAGGGGGCGATCCTGTCGGGGGCGCGGCGGGTGCCGTTTCGCCACCTCGACCCGGAGGCGGCCGACAAGATCCTCGCCGACGGACGCTCGCGCCATGGCCATGCGCTTCTCGTCATCGAGGGGCATTACAGCATGGACGGCGACGTGCCCGACCTCGCCGCCTTTGTCGCCGTGGCGCGCCGCCATCGCGCCTGGCTGATGGTCGACGAGGCGCATGCGCTGGGGGTGCTTGGCCCGCGCGGCCTCGGCTCGGCCGACCGCGCCGGGATCGACCCGGGCGACATCGACATCTGGATGGGGACGCTCAGCAAGAGCTTGGTCTCATGCGGCGGCTATATCGCCGGCCGCAAGGATTTGATCGAGTACCTGAAACGGATGGCGCCGGGTTTTGTGTTCTCGGTCGGGATGGCGCCGCCCTCGGCGGCTGCGGCGCTGGCGGCGA
>CAMATN010000137.1 GCA_945861155.1 Rhizobium sp. Q54 | reverse complement strand
GCCCTTCTGGTTGGCGACCGCGATGATCCGCGCGCGCCGCATGACCAGCGGCCGGGTCAGTTTAGTGGCGGCCGACGGGCTCCTCACGGCGAACCGCGCCGCTCAGACCAGCCACGTTTCTTAAGCACAGAATGACCCCGCGTGGGTCGGTGCGACTGTCATGACGCGTCACATCCATCGTCCACGCCTGCTGCGCGGCGGCCAATTCTTGCCCGGCCTGTTCGCCCTTTGGGAAGAGGCACACTGTGCCCGGACCGATAAACGGCTGAGATAAAGGGATAAGTCGGTCGAGAGGAGCGACGCCGCGAGCCGTCACGACGTCGACAAATTGCGGCGGGGCCGCTTCGATTCGCGCGTTGCGGATCAAAACGGGCGCTGCCGCGATGCGCGCCGCCTCGCGCAAAAAGGCGCATTTGCGCGCATCGGATTCGATCAGCTCAACCCCCGGCACACCGAGGATCGCCAGCACCAGACCGGGAAAGCCGGCGCCGCTACCGAGATCGACGAGGCTTTGCGCGCCCGCCGGGACGAGCGGAAAAAGCTGCGCCGAATCGAGGAAATGCCGGCGCCACACATCGCCCAGCGTGTTGCCGCCAATCAGGTTGATGCGTGCCGACCATTGCGCCAGCAGCGCGGCATAGGCTTCGAGCCGGGCCAATGTTTCACGTGAAACACCAGTCAGCGCGGCAAAGCCGGCAGGGTCTAGCGATTGCACTAAGCGGCGAGGGGGTCAGGGCGGCGCTTGACGTATCGCAACAGCGCGACGAGGGCGGCCGGGGTCACCCCGGAGATGCGCGCCGCGGCCCCGAGGGTCGCCGGCCGCGCCGCCGCGAGCTTGCCGCGAACCTCCGCCGACAGGCTGCCGACCGCCGCGTAATCGATGGTGTCCGGCAACAGCAACGCGTCGTCGCGGCGGAACGCGGCGATGTCGCGCGCCTGGCGGTCGAGATAGCCGGCATAGCGCGCGTCGATTTCGAGTTGTTCGGCGATGTCGGGCGCGAGCGGCCCTAATTCCGGCCAGATCGCGACAAGCCTGGCCACGTTGATGCCGGGATGGGCGAGCAAGTCGACGGCCGAGCGCGCGATCCCATCTTCATTGACCGCGATGCCGTGCCGGCGCAGCGCGGTCGGGCTCAGGCGCAGCGCCGCGGCGAGACACCGCGCCCGATCGAGCGCCGCCATCTTCAGGGCGAACGCGCGAGCCCGCTCGCCGCCGATCGCGCCGACGCCGAGCCCCTTCGGGGTCAGGCGCTGGTCGGCGTTGTCGGCGCGCAGGGTCAGCCGGTATTCGGCGCGCGAGGTGAACATCCGATAAGGCTCGCTGGTGCCGCGGGTCACCAGATCGTCGATCAGGACGCCGATATAGGCGTCGGCCCGGTCAAGCACGAAGGGCGCCGCGCCGGAGGCCGACCCCGAGGCGGACCCCGAGGCGGACAGGGCCGCGTTGAGCCCGGCGACGAGCCCCTGCGCCGCCGCCTCCTCATACCCGGTCGTGCCGTTGATCTGGCCGGCCAGATAAAGACCGGGCACCCGCCTTGTCTCCAGGGTCGGATGCAGTTCGCGCGGATCGACATAATCGTATTCGATCGCATAGCCGGGGCGGCGCATCACGGCATGCTCGAGCCCCGGGATCGTCGCCAGCAACGCGGCCTGCACGTCGCGCGGCAACGAGGTCGATATCCCGTTCGGATACACCGTGTCGTCGTCGAGCCCCTCCGGCTCCAGGAAGATCTGGTGATGGCCGCGCTCGGCGAAGCGCACGACCTTGTCCTCGATCGAGGGGCAATAGCGTGGCCCGACCCCGGTAATGTCGCCGGCATAGAGCGGCGAGCGGCCGAGATTGGCCCGGATGACCGCGTGCGTCGCCGGAGTCGTCTCGGTGATGTGGCATACGACCTGCGGCGTCGTGATCCGCTCTGTCATGAATGAAAACGGCAATGGAGGATCATCGCCCGGCTGGATGTCGAGCCCCCGCCAGTCAATCGTCCTGCCGTCGAGCCGCGGCGGCGTGCCGGTCTTCAAGCGCCCGAGCGCGAAGCCGCAGCGCCGCAGGGTTAGGGACAGGCCGAGCGCCGGCGCCTCGCCAACCCGCCCGGCCGGGATTTTTTCGTCGCCGATATGGATGAGGCCGCCGAGAAACGTGCCGGTGGTCAGCACCACCCGCCCGGCCCGGATCTCGCGCCCATCGCCGAGCGCGAGCCCGCACACCCGCCCGGCCGTATCGAGCCGCAAATCCTCGGCCGCGCCTTCAATAATGCTCAGCCCGTCGATCTCGGCGAGCAACGCGGCCATCGCCTGGCGGTAGAGCTTGCGGTCGGCCTGCGCTCGCGGGCCCCGTACCGCCGGTCCCTTGCTGCGGTTCAGCATGCGGAACTGGATACCGGCGCGGTCGATCGCCCGGCCCATCACGCCGTCGAGCGCGTCGATCTCGCGCACCAGATGGCCCTTGGCGAGCCCGCCGATCGCCGGGTTGCACGACATCTCGCCGATCGTCGCGCGGCTGTGCGTCAACAGCGCCGTCCGCGCGCCCAGCCGCGCCGAAGCCGCCGCCGCCTCGCACCCGGCATGCCCGCCGCCGATCACGACGACATCGTAGATGCCGCTCATCTCATTCATGGCGGCGGAATGTAGGGGGGGCACAAGAAGCTGTCGAGGTTTCGCGTGAAGCCCTGGCGGCTTGACGTATCCGCGCGTTATAACAATGTTATCACCCCACAGCCGAGGTACAGAATGCGCGCCGCCATCCGCAAGTTAGGCAACTCCTCCGGAGTCATCATTCCGAAATCGATGTTGGCGGAGATCGGCATTGCCGCCGGCGACACCGTCGATCTCTCGATGGAGGACAGTCGCATCATCATTACGCCGCAAAAAAGAAGACCGCGCGAAGGCTGGGCCGAAGCCTCTAAGGCGATAGCCGAAGCAGGCGATGACGCCTTGGTTTGGCCGGAATTTGCCAACGACGAGGATGCCGACCTGACATGGTGAGGCAAATTCGCCCCGAGGGCGGCTTGCGCGTCGTCCGCGGTGAGGTCTGGCTGGCGGCACTCGATCCCACGATCGGCAGCGAAATTCAGAAGACACGTCCTTGCCTCGTCGTGTCGCCGGCTGAAATGAACGATTACCTGCGCACCGCTCTTGTCGCACCGATGACGACGGGCAGTCGGCCCGCACCCTATCGCATTCCGGTGCTTTTCGAAGGAAGAGAGGGGTTGATCCTACTCGATCAACTTCGCACTCTTGACAGACGGCGGCTGATCCGGCGGTTGGGCAATATCAACGGGGAGACGCTCAGCAGTACGCTCGCAAAGCTGCGCGAGATTTTCGAGGAATAGAGCGGCAACAACGGATGGCGGGGTTCGCTCTTGTTTCCGGGGATTATGTAGGTATCTCACCTTCAGGCTGATCGGGCGGTAGCCGATTTCGACGGCGCGTCTCGACGGCCTTCCGCGCCGATGCCTTCCGCTTTCGTGTTCTCGCGGCGTCCGCACCAGCTGTCTTCATGCGTGGTTTTGTGGTCGGGCTTCCCGCCCGTCGTCTGCCAATGGGTGCGGAGCAGCCTTATCGCCGCGATCGGGTACAGCCCGGCATCATACATCCAATGGTGCGTCCCGCAGAGATAGGCAAGGTTATCGGGGGCGTTGTTGCCGCCGTTCTGATCAAGGTGCGCGACCATTATGCCCGACTGGAGCGTTAGGCCGCAGACGACGCAGCCTCGGAACTCATAGGCCGCTGCCGCTACCCGACGAGCCTCACCTTGCTTGCGCGGCAGGATCGGAGAAACAGGATCGTCCAACATGGGCGAGGATACCGCAAATCGGCTGAATCTCGGCATATTTCACGCTTATTTCCCCAGACAGAAGTCGCGGAAGATCACGTCGAGCAAATCCTCCACATCGACCCGGCCGGTGATGCGGCCGAGGCTGCGCCACGCTAGGCGGAGGTCCTCGGCGCGCAGTTCGGGAAAATCGGCGGCGAGCGAGCGCCGCAGCGCGTCCGCCGCATTTTCGAGCGCCTCGCGATGGCGCGCGCGCGTCAGCAGGGGCGCCGCGATGTCGTAGGTCCCGGCGATGCGCGCGGCGAGCGTCTGGATCAGGTCGGGGATGCCCTCGCCGGTCAGGGCCGAGAGCGCCAGTGCCCCGGGCGGCACGCCGGCGCGGTTCGGGGCGACATCGATCTTGTTGGCGACCACGAGCGTATCCGGCCCCGGCCAGGCGACAGCACCCGCCGCGTCCTCGGGCCGCCCGGCGTCGAACACGAAGAGGCGCAATTCGGCCGATTCGGCGCGGGCCCGGGCGCGGCGCAGGCCTTCCTGCTCGATCAGGTCGGCGCTGTCGCGCAGGCCCGCGGTGTCGGCGAGCACCACCGGATAGCCGGCGAGGTCGATCACGACCTCGATCACGTCGCGGGTCGTGCCGGCGATCGGCGAGGTGATCGCCGCCTCGCGCCGCGCCAATTGGTTGAGGAGGCTCGATTTGCCGGCGTTGGGCGGCCCCACAATCGCCACCGCGATGCCGTCGCGCAGCCGTTCGCCGCGATGGCCGTCGGCCAAGTGGCGCGCGATCTCGCCGGCGAGATCGGCCGTGTCGGCGGCGACCCTGTTCTCGATTTCGGGCGGCAGGTCCTCGTCCGGAAAATCGATCGCCGCTTCGAAATGGGCGAGGAGGCGCAGCAGCCGGTCGGACCAGCCGCGATAGAGTTCGCCCAATCTTCCATCGAGCTGGCGCAACGCCTGGCGGCGCTGCGCTTCGGTCTCGGCAGCGGCGAGATCGGCCACCGCCTCGGCCTGGGTCAGGTCTAATTTGCCGTTGTGAAAGGCGCGGCGGGTGAATTCGCCGGGTTCGGCGAGGCGCAACCCCAGCCGGCCCAGCGCCGCCATGACCGCGGCGATGACGGCGCGGCTGCCGTGCAGATGCAGTTCGCCGACATCCTCCCCGGTGACGCTGCGCGGCCCCGGAAACCACAGCGCCAGCCCGTCGTCGAGATCCTCGCCGCTATCGGGGTCGCGCACTCGCACGTGTCGCGCCATCCGCGGCGGCGGCAGCGTGCCCACGAGCGCCGCCAGCGCCGGCCCGGAATCCGGGCCGGACAGGCGGATGATCGCTATCGCGGCGTGCCCGGCGGCGGTTGCCGGGGCAAAGATCGTATCCGGCGGAAACCGCTCTGGGCTCAGCCGAGTTCCTTCTGCTCGGGCTGCAGCATCAACCGCTCGACCCGGCCGCCGTTCTTGACGTGGGTTTCGAGGATCTCGTCGATATCCGCGGTGTTTTCGTAATGATACCACACGCCTTCCGGGTAGATGACCATGTTGGGGCCAAGCTCGCAGCGGTCGAGGCAACCGGCGGCGTTGCCGCGGATGTTCTCGATCCCCATCTGCCGCGCCTTCTCGCGCAGATAGCCGCGCAGTTTCTCGCTGCCGCCGGCGGCGCAGCACCCGCGCGGATGGCCCTCCGGTCGTACGTTTGTGCACATGAAGATATGGCGCGTGTAGAACAGTTGCGGGTCGGCGGGCTGATCTGACATTCGGGTTCTCCGCTGTTTGCCGGGGTGTTGGGGTGTTGACCGGGCGGAGCGGTCGACGCCATCCGCCGTTCTGTGTCAATGATGGGGTCGCAACCCTACTCCGTCGCGCGGCCCGCGCGCAACCGATCGGCGCACGATCCAGCCGCATGCGTCCCAGTCATGCGTTCAAAGTGGAGAACCACATGGCAAAGAACCGCCTCGGCGAGGAAACCAGCCCCTACCTGCTGCAGCACAAGGACAATCCGGTGCATTGGCAGGCCTGGGGGCCGGAGACGCTGGCCGCCGCCAAGGCGGAGGACAAGCCGATCCTGTTATCGATCGGCTATGCCGCCTGCCACTGGTGCCATGTGATGGCGCATGAAAGCTTTGAGAACCCGGAAATCGCGGCGCTGATGAACGAGCATTTCGTCAACATCAAGGTCGACCGCGAGGAGCGCCCCGATCTCGACGCGATCTACATGAGCGCGCTGCATCTGATGGGCGAGCAGGGCGGCTGGCCGTTGACGATGTTCCTGACCCCGGCCGGCGAGCCGTTCTGGGGCGGCACCTATTTCCCGCCCGAGCCGCGCTGGGGACGGCCGAGCTTCCCGCAAGTGCTGAGCGCGCTCAGCACCGCCTATCAGGGCGACCGCGACACGGTGTTGAAGAATGTCGCCTCATTGCGCGAAGGGCTCCAGCGGCTCGGTCGCCCGCAATCGGGCGAGGGCATTGCCCCCGAAATGTTCGACCGCATCGCCGAGCGGCTGTTGCGCGAGGTCGACCCGCTCAACGGCGGCATCGGCGGCGCTCCCAAATTCCCGCAATCGGGCATCTTCGAGCTGTTATGGCGCGCCTGGAAACGCACCCGCAGCGACCCCTATCGCGAGGCCGTGCTGCGCACCCTGACGACGATTTCGCAAGGCGGCATCTACGACCATCTCGGCGGCGGCTATGCTCGCTACGCCACCGATACGCGTTGGTTGGTGCCGCATTTCGAGAAGATGCTGTACGACAATGCCGAACTGGTCAGCCTGCTGACGCTGGTCTGGCAAGAGACAAGGAACCCGCTCTATGAGACGCGGGTTGCCGAGACGATCGGCTGGGTCGAACGCGAGATGACCGACCCCGAGGGCGCCTTCTACAGCAGCCTCGATGCCGACAGCGAGCACGTCGAAGGCAAATTCTATGTGTGGTCCGAGGCGGAGATCGACGCGCTGCTCGGCGCGCGCGCCGATCTGTTCAAGCGCTTCTACGACGTAACCGCGGACGGCAATTGGGAAGGCCACACGATCCTCAACCGGCTGGCCCATCCCGCCCTTGCCGACGATGCGACCGAAGCCGAATTGGCGCGCTGCCGCGAATTGCTGCTGGCGGCGCGCGCGCCACGCGTGCGGCCCGGGCTCGACGACAAGGTGCTGGCCGATTGGAACGGGCTGATGATCGCGGCGCTGGCCGAGGCGGGGCTCGCCTTCGAGCGGGCCGACTGGCTCGCTCTGGCGCGGCGCGCCTTCGCCTTCGTCGCGCTGCGGATGACCGGTCCCGACGGTCGGCTGCGGCACAGCTGGAGCGGCGGCGCGGCGCGCCACCCGGCGAGCGTCGACGATTACGCCAATCTGTGCCGCGCCGCGCTGGCGCTTTACGAAGCGACGTCAGAGGATGCGTACATCGCCCAGGCGCGCGACTGGGTGGCGGCGCTCGACCGGCACTATTGGGACGGAGCGGGGGGCGGCTATTTCTTCGCCGCCGACGACACCGATGATCTGATCGCGCGAGTCAAGACCGCGACCGACGCCGCGGTGCCGTCCGGCAACGGCACGATGGTCGGGGTATTGACCCGGCTCGCGCTGGTGACCGGCGATCAGCGATTTGGCCAGCGCGCCGAGGCGATCCTGTCGGCATTCTCGGGCGAGGTGGCGCGCAATTTCTTCCCGCTCGCGACCCTGATCAACAACGCCGAATTGCTATGGAAACCGGTGCAGATCGTGCTGGTCGGCGAGCCCGACGATCTGGCGTTCGCGGCCTTGCGGCGGGCGGTGCACGGCGTCTCGCTGCCGAACCGGGTGGTGCTCGCGGTCGCGGCCGCAGCGGCGCTGCCGGCCGATCACCCGGCCCATGGCAAGGGGCTCGTCGGCGGTCGGGCGGCGGCCTATGTCTGCGAAGGGCCGGTCTGCTCGTTGCCGCTGACCGACCCGCAAGCGCTGGTCGACAACCTCGCGTCGCGGCGTTAGCGTTCGTGGAATGTTCACACGAGGCGTCCCCGATGCCTTCCCTTTCGATGCCGAGCCCGGTCGGGCAGCTGACAATCGACGAAGCGGACGAGAAAATCGTCGCGATCCGCTGGGCCGATGCCGCGTCGGGCAACGGCAGCGCGCTGCTCGCCGAGGCGGCGCGCCAGCTCGATGCTTATTTCGAGGGCCGGCTGCGGCGCTTCGACCTGCCGCTGATGCCGGCGGGGTCGCCGTTCGAGACTCGGGTCTGGACCGCGATGCAGACGATCCCCTTTGGCGAGACGCGCGCTTACGGCGATCTGGCGTCGGCGGTCGGCTCGGCGCCGCGTGCGGTCGGCCGGGCCTGCGGCAAAAACCCGATCCCGATCGTCATTCCGTGTCATCGCGTGCTGGCGCGCGGCGGGCTCGGCGGCTATAGCGGCGCGGGCGGGCTTGCGACCAAACAGCGCCTGCTCGCGCTCGAAGGCGCCCTCCTTTGCTGATTACGCTGGCGTAGGGCGGAAGAGCGCAGCGTATTCCGCCGACTCGGATACCGCTCCCCGCATCGGACCCTCGGGGGTGGCGGCGCGCCGTCTCGGACGGCGGAAGGCGCTGCGCTTTTCCGCCCTACGGTTCTTCGCTATCGTCCGCTCTACGGAGTTTTATGGAAGGGTACGGCAAATGGTGCAGGCGATCCGTTTTGCGAAGACCGGCGGGCCCGAGGTGCTGGAATGGCAGCAGGTCGAGGTTGGGAAGCCGGGCCAAGGCCAGGTCAGGCTGCGCCATACCGCGGTCGGGCTCAACTATATCGACACCTATCAGCGCAGCGGGCTTTACCCGATGCCGCTGCCGAGCGGGCTCGGCTCCGAGGCCGCCGGGGTGATCGAGGAGGTTGGACCGGGGGTGAGCGGGTTAAAGCCCGGCGACCGCGTCGCCTATGCCGGCGGGCCGCTCGGCGCCTATAGCGAGGCGCGGGTCATGCCGGCCGACCGGCTGGTGGCCGTCCCCGAAGGGATCAGCGACCAGCAGGGCGCGGCGATGATGCTGAAGGGCATGACCGCCTGGTACCTGGTGCGCCGGACCCACCAGGTCAAACCCGGCGACACGATCCTGATCCATGCCGCCGCGGGCGGGGTTGGGCTGATTGTCTGCCAATGGGCCAAGCACCTCGGCGCGACCGTGATCGGCACCGTCGGCGACGACAAAAAGGCGGCGCTCGCCAAGGCCAATGGCTGCGACCACCCGATCAACTACCGCAGCGAGGATTTCGTCGCGCGCGTCGCCGAGATCACCGGGGGCAAGAAATTGCCGGTCGTCTACGATTCGGTCGGCAAGGACACGTTTTACAAATCGCTCGATTGCCTGGCGCCGCTCGGGCTCCTGGCGTCGTTCGGGCAATCCTCGGGCGCGGTCGGCCCGGTCGATATCGGCATCCTCGCCGGCAAGGGTTCGCTGTTCCTGACCCGGCCGACCCTGAATACCTATACGGCGAGCCGCGACGATCTGATGACGGCGTCGCGCGAATTATTCGAGGTCGTGCAGAAGGGCGTCGTCAAGCTCGCGATCAACCAAACCTACGCCTTGCGCGACGCGGCGCAGGCCCACCGCGACCTGCAAGACCGCAAGACCACCGGCTCGACCGTGTTCACGGTCTGAGTTTCATGATTGCATCAGGTTCCCTGGAGGCCATGGCCTCCAGGGTGCTTGACGTCTCATGCGGCAGGCGGCGTGGCTTTGACGGCGCCAAGATGCCGCCGCAACCCCTCGGAAATGCGCTCCAACGCAGCGAGAGCGCCGTACTCCATAAGGTAATCGGATTGAACGTACCGGCACATGCTGCTGCGCCGTTCAAAAATATCGCGCCCGCATTCGGGGCTTACCAGCAGGTCGCGATACTCGTTAAGCCGTGCATATATCGGATCCAGAAAATACGCGCTATCGTCAAGCGCTACCTCGGCTACATGCTTTTCCATAGCGGTGTGCAGCGACTTGATATCCTCGGCAAACGCACGATCCGAGCTGATGTGACGATAAGCCTCAAAGACATGGTATCCAGACACTCCGGAGCGCATAACTTCCCGCGCATTCAAGCAGCGCATCAACTCGGTAAGCAATATTCCCATTGATTCGTGAACTGTCTGACCGCCGCCATTCATCGCGGGGAAGCCGGTCAAACCCAATACCTTACTACAAAAATGTTCGAACAAATCCACCTTGCAATCGACGAGATTGCTGTACGATATCAGCCGTATGTTCTGCCTGCCGAAGATCCGGGAAAATTTGTCGAGAAAAATGGCCTGATTAATTCCAGGATGGCGGTTCGCATTGCAGAGAACAGCGGCATACCACTCGGGAAATGTCTGAAGGGAGCCTTGCTTGACTGCTTGCTGCCACTGCGAGGGTATCCAGTCGCTCCAGCGCCGGGCATAAAAGACAATTTCTACTTTCGCTCCGTCCGTCAGATCTCGCAAATATTCCAATCCGCGGTCGGGAACCGGATTGAACCCCTCGGACGATAATAACACGGTCTCGCTGTCGCACACATTGAGGCGCGAGAAGATCTCGGCGATCTGCGCATCGGGGCCGTTTTTTAGATCTTCAGCGAGCTGGTGATGCGCGAATAGCGGGCGCTCTCTCCACCACTCCGAGGGATAATAGACCCCTGCCGCTCGCAGCTGCTGGCGAAGTTGCCAGAAATTGTGCTGCAAATACTTCGTCCCGGTCTTCGGTAAGCCAACGTGTAGGATATAGCGTGGCAGGCCGGCGGCAGCGTGCTTGGGTTGTGGCGCCCGGTCGTATAAGTAAACTGCGGGAACCGCGCCGTTCGCGGCAGCCTCACGTTCACGGCCTATCTTGAATGCGCCCCGCGTAAGCGCCGCTTCCGAAGCGGTGAAGCGAACGACAACCTCATATTCGGCGGTCGGGTCCAGAGGCGGCTCGAACTTGAACTCAAAGCCGTGCTTCCCGTCGCCATATTTCCCAAGGCGCTGCAGGTCGATGCGCAGCCGGTCGGCCTTCACGCGGCCCGCTTCGCGCCCGTTGACCACGATTGCCAGTTCCAGGACTTCGTCCGGCGCATTCGAATCGGCCGCCCACCCCGTGATCTTGTCTCGTTGCGCTATGTCAACATAGCCCATCTGCATTGAAGGTCTCCGCGTATACCCGGTCGGGACTCCGCCGCCAGCGGCTCCGATTGATCGCGCCTGCAATTGCGAGGCGAGCGTTTTCTCTGCAATTTGTACCCCCTTGCCTGCCGATACCACTTGATGGGACCGCCCCGCCGCGGCAAGCGCGCGACCCAAAGCCAACCGGAGCCCATCGTCCTCACCACGTGAGTGCAGGGCCTGTTCGAAATAAGTCGCCGCTTCAGCGAATTGCCCAATGCTGCACAGCAGATGACCGAGCCGGACCTTGGCTTCTGCGTCATCATCATCGAGCGCGACCGCCCGACGCGCAAACTCGACGGCCTCGGCGTAACGGCCCAAACGGTTCAGGTGATCTCCTACCATTCGTAACATCTCAGCAGACCGGCACAAAGCCAAGCCTTTCTCGGCGGCAGTCAGCGCGTCGGGTAACCTGCCCTGTCGCATCAGCACGTCCACCAAGTCGACGCGGGCAGGCAGCTCATCGGGCGCGCGCTCGATCGCTTGCCGCAATTGTATCTCGGCCTCTGCTAGTTTTCCTGCCGCTCGCAGTTTTAGCGCCGTCTGGATCATCTGGTAGAGGCTTTTCGGCGGCCAATTCGAGGCGACGGCGGTGGTGGCCGCAAAGTCTCGAGGGACCGGCTCGACAGACAAGCCGAGCGCCCGAAGCCCGCGCTCCAGATCTGTTATATCCAACTCGAACGGCGAGCGCCGGGCCTCCGCGATATCGCTGGCATCCCTGGCCAAGGATAAGCCGCGGATATCGGCTAGCCGCGCTCGCCGTTCCCGCATTAAAGAGTAAAAAAAAGTGTCTCCCCAATTGCTCGGGGCTAGTGTCGCAACTGTTACGCCTTGCCGCGCGTAGATCATACCGGCCAGTCCGGAACCCAACACAGATATGATATTTTCACATCCCGTAAACAATCTCACCTGATCTAAGGAAACACTGAAATAAGGCGCATTCCGCCACTCGCATCGGGTAGAATCTGCTGTGGGGATGGAGACCAAGGGGCGGGACGATGCAGCGCCAGGGGAGCTTTTCGCAAGCGGAATACGCCGGCAAGAAGAGGCAGACGCGGCGCGA
>CAMATN010000136.1 GCA_945861155.1 Rhizobium sp. Q54 | reverse complement strand
GGCTGATCTTGAGGAATTCGGGCTTGAACTGCTCGCCCTTGCCGATATGGACCGGCTTCACCGTGTAGGGGAGGCCCATTTCCTCGAGCGCGACGCTGATCTTGCGGCCATTCGGGGTGTTCCAGGTCCATAATTCGATGCTCATCGGCGGGGGCTCCTGTAAGGCGGCGTCCGGTTGGGCCGCAGCATTACCGCGATGCCGAGGCGTCGCAAGACGCAATTGCCTGCGGGTACTGCGTGTGCCATGGCGCGTCGGCCCGGCATGGCCTAGCATTCGCTCGTTGAACCATGTCGATCCGAGAGGGGCACCCTGATGGCCGCCGACCCGAACCGCACGATCCTGACCGGCGAGAACCCGTTTATCCGCCTTAGCGCCAGCGATGGCGGGACGCTGACGACCAATGCGAGCTATTGGCGCATCATCACCTGCCCGGCCGGGCCCGGCCATGTGCTCTATATGAAAAGCGAGCTGACCGAGAACCGCTGGCGCATCTATTCCGACAATATCGCGATGGCGCGCTGGCTGCAGGGCACCGTGCAGGGCATGTTGAACCCCGAGACCGCCGACCTGTCGATCCCGGTGGTCGACGCCGAGTTCGCCAAATCGGGCGACCCGCGCTATTTCTGGACCGAGAGCCTGGCGACCCATGACGAGGCGATCAGCCTGACCTGGTACGACATCGGCGAGCCGTTGCTGATTCATACCAGCCCGGGCGAGGGCGGGCGCAAATACGGCGTCTGCACCTTGCTGATCCCGGCGCTCGGGGCGCGGCTGACGCGTAACGGAGTCGACGCCGCGGGCAAGTCCTGGCCGCTGCAACGCGAAGGCCGCCCGTTCAGCACCTCGGCCCTGGCGTTTTCCGAAAGCTGGACCGAGGCGCGGTAGGGTCCCGCCAGCGGCCAATTCGGGCGCGACATAGGCGCGAACGGAGCGGTCGGTGCGCGCGTCGCTTTTGGAGATCAGTGATGGCATTGGACAAGGAAGCCGTCGCGAATATCGCCGTGCTGGCGCGCATCCGCCTGAGCGAATCCGAGCTCGAGCCGCTTGCGGCCGAGCTGTCGCATATTCTGACCTGGGTCGAGCAGCTCGCCGAGATCGACACGAGCGATGTCGCGCCGATGACCAGCGTGGCGGCGATGAAGCTGCCGATGCGCGACGACACGGTGACCGATGGCGATTGCCGGGAAGCGATCCTCGGCAACGCGCCTGAGGAGGCGCCCAATGGACCGGCAAAAGGGTTTTTCGCCGTGCCAAAGGTGGTCGAGTGACGCTGGCCGGCTCCCGGCTGACGGCGCTCACGCTGGCCGAGGCGCGCGCGGGGCTCCTTGCCCGGCAGTTTTCCGCGCGCGAGCTGACGCTGGCCTATATCGCGGCGGTCGAGGCGGCGCGCCCGCTCAACGCCTTCATCACCGAAACCCCGGAGCGCGCCCTTGTCATGGCGGCCGCCTCGGACGAGCGCTTGGCGGCGGGCGAGGCGGGGCTGCTCGAAGGCATTCCGATCGCGGTCAAGGATCTGTTTTGCACCAAGGGCGTGTTGACGACGGCCGCCTCGCACATCCTCGACGGCTTTCATCCGCCATACGAATCGTCGGTCACCGAAAAGCTGTGGCAGGCCGGCGCGGTCATGCTCGGCAAGACCAACCTCGACGAGTTCGCGATGGGTTCGTCGAACACGACGAGCCATTATGGCCCGGTCGAGAACCCGTGGCGGCGGCGGTCTAAAGACAAATCGGGAGACAATCGGCCGCTGGTGCCGGGCGGCTCGTCGGGCGGCTCGGCGGCGGCGGTCGCGGCCCACGCCGCGCTCGGCGCGACCGGCACCGATACCGGCGGCTCGATCCGCCAGCCGGCGAGTTTTTGCGGCATCGTCGGGTTGAAGCCGACTTATGGCCGCTGCTCGCGCTGGGGGGTGATCGCGTTTGCCTCCTCGCTCGACCATCCCGGGCCGATGGCGCGCAATGTGCGCGACGCGGCAATCCTGCTCGGCGCGATGGCCGGGCACGACCCCAAGGATTCAACCTCGGCGCGGCTGCCGGCGCCCGATTACGAGGCAGCGCTGACCGGCGACATCCGAGGCCTCAAAATCGGCATCCCGAAGGAATACCGGGTCGACCTCATGCCGGCCGAGATCGAGGCATTATGGCGGCAGGGCGTCGAATGGCTGCGCGACGCCGGCGCCGAGCCGGTCGAAATCAGCCTGAAAACGACCAAATACGCGCTGCCGGCCTATTACATCATCGCTCTGGCCGAAGCTTCGTCCAACCTGGCGCGCTATGACGGGGTGCGTTTTGGGCTGCGGGTGCCGGGCGAGAGCCTCGAAGACATGTACGAATTGACCCGCGCCGCCGGGTTCGGCGCCGAGGTGCGCCGCCGGGTGCTGATCGGAACCTATGTGCTGTCGGCCGGCTATTACGACGCCTAGTACCTGAAGGCGCAGAAGGTGCGCACGCTGATCGCCCGCGATTTCGCCGCTGCGTTCGAACAGGTCGATTGCATCCTGACCCCGACCGCGCCCTCGGCCGCCTTCGCGATCGGCGAGAATGCCGACGACCCGGTCGCGATGTACCTGAACGACGTGTTCACCGTGCCGGCCAACCTCGCCGGGTTGCCGGCGGTGTCGGTGCCGGCCGGACTCAGCGCCGACGGGCTGCCGCTCGGACTCCAGGTAATCGGCCCCGCCTTCGACGAGGCGATGGTGCTGCGGGTCGGCGAGGTTATCGAGCGCGCCGCCGATTTCAAGCAGCGGCCGAGCTTCATCGCGGGAGAGCGCTGATAGCGGGGAAGGGAAAATCGGTTCGCGGTCAACGTAGCGCGAGACCAGAGGGTACAGGCCGAACTCGTGTCGACTGGATGGTCCGTGCTGGTCATCTGGGAGTGTCAGACGCGCTCCAGCGAGCACCTTGCCGCCATCCTTCAAGGGTTCCTGGAGCCTGCTGCATCGAGTGCGGAGCCGACAGCCCGCGCGATGGCTTCGGCGAACATGCATGGCAATGCATTGCCGACGATCTCGCAGGCTCGCTCGAAGTGAGGCGTATCGAAACGGTAGTCCGGTGGGAATGTCTGCAATAGCGCAGCTTCACGCAGAGAGAGCGTTCGGTCATGTTCTGGATGGCCAAACCGACCCTTGCTCAGAGTGGTGCAGCCGGCCGTGATGGTTACGGATGGCTCGTCCCAGGATAGCCGCCCATACACGTTGGTGAAGCCGTCGTACTCCCCCTGATGACAGTTTGGACGTATCTCTGCCGGTAGCGATTTCCATACGGCTCCGGGCAGTGCCTGCCGGATTCGGACGACGTTCTCCGGTGAGAGACGGCGCACCACATGCCAGTTGAATGCCTGGGCACCCCCAAGTTTCTGCGCCTCGACAAAGGGGATGGCGTCCTCCATGTCGGCTATGGTGTCCCGAACTGTTCTCCACCTGGGCAGACCGTCAGCCCCGGTCCTCGAATGGGTCGGAGCCGGCAGTGCGATTTTGAAACCCATCCCAGCCAATAGGACCAAGCGGCGTCGTTTCTGCGGCACGCCGTAGTTGGCAACTTGCAGCACGTCCCAATTACAGACGTAGCCGGCGTCGATCAGCCGCTCAACCAGGGCATCGAACAGCACTTTGCCCTTCTGAGCTAATCCCGGCACGTTCTCGACCATAATGGCGCGGGGTCGTATCTCTTCGGCAAGGCGGGCGACCTCTGACACTAACTCATTCCGCGAGTCGGTTTTCTTCCATTTCGTGGTGAGCGTCGAGAAACCCTGACAGGGCGGACAAGCAGCCAGCACATCGAGTGCGCCCTCGGCCAAGTCCGAGATTGTCTTCCCCGAGATCGTGCGTACATCCTGTCTGAAGACTTGGACCTCCGGGTGATTCGCCTTGAACGTCGCCGCCGCGTGCGGCTCGATCTCGACTGCGACAAGCGTCTGAAATCCTGCGTTGCGCAGGCCCGTAGCCAGCCCGCCTCCACCAGCGAAAATCTCTGCTGCGGTATATCGGCCCGTCATTTCGCTACGGCCAAGGCCCGTTGGCGTTCTGCCTCGGCAAGGAACTCCTGGTGCATCCGCTGAGTACGGCGCAGGAATGCCGTCCAGGTGATGTGTTCAACAGTGTGATCGGCTTGATATGACTTAAACGCCCGATCTGGAGAGCCGGTCAGTCCGACATGATCGCAGACCATTGTCACCGTAAAACGTTTGAATATTGCCTTGAACTCGTGATGGCCCGGATGGTCCAGAAACTTGGTCATTGTGTCGATGTAGACCTGCGTTCGTTCCCAATCCGTATTGTTCAACGTGTGTTGGGGCCGTTTGATCTCAATGATCTGCAGGCCGAAATCCTGGCTCGAAAGCACAAAATCCGGTCTCTTGGTGCCGGATTCAAAATCTCCGAGTACCAGTTTTCCCCCGGTCTCTTGCTCATAGAATTTCTCGAACTCTCGCTTCAGGTTCGTCAATGACTGGTTTGCCGTAATCGGCGACCATTGCGGATTGATCAACCAGGGCGCTTCCTCGATGGAGTCTTGCAGTGCGCTTTCCAGGTTCGCCGGATCGTCCTTCAGTTCCAAAATCTTCTCGATCACGCGAACCCGCTTTTCCGCGATCATGCCGTATGAGGAGAGTTCGGCGACGCGAGCGGTGCGCAGTATGGTGGTGAGGACGCCGAGTGGGGCTGTTTCCTCACTGGCTGCCTCCCGGAGTTTGTCGTCCAGCAGAACATGTGGACCCAGCATGAGACTTAGCTGGACAAGCGAATCGACATGTTCCTTGTCTTCTACTTCTCCAGGCCGCAGCCTCTCGCCGACGAGTTTCGCGATCCGCAGGCTCGTGTCGCGGATGGGCTTCCAGCGGTCACCTGGATACGCCTTCTCGATGCGGTTGATTACGTCCCCCGTTTCGAGAAATTGTTCCCAGACATGCTTCTTGAGCGGTTCTCGTGACAGGGTGCCCAATAGCTGAACGACCCCTTGCCCCCAAAGCTCAAACGCTACGCCGAGAGCATCCGACCAGAGGATGTCACGCCGGTCTGTTTGAATCAGGTCTTCATTCTCGTCGAGCCAATCCGCGTGCAGTTCACCGACGAGATAGGTGCGGACGTTGTACTCGCCCGTGAAACCGGATTTGCGATTGAACACGTTGGTCTGAGCGGCGATCTTGCCCCGGCAATAAATCCGTATGCCGGCCATCAATTCGTCACGGTACGACTGTCGCGCATATGCCACCCAGCCGGTCACCGGGTAGAACCGGCCGTCCGTGTGGACGAAGCCTGCCTCGATGGCGATCAATGGCGTACTCGTAGGGCCTATCGTCCGATACTCCGACCGCTCACTTAGGGGCACCGAGTCGGTTCCGTCAGGTCCCTCGAACCTGACGCTGGTGTTCTCCATAGTCTCGATGGCGAACTCGCCAATCTCAGCCTCTCGGTTTTCCGAGCCCGGTGCCTTGGTCGTGTCGACGAGGAAAACTTGCCAGTTTGGTGATCGAACACCGAATCGCTGAGACAACTGACGTGCAAATGAAGGCATGTCTGGCACATGTCGACGAGTAAAATTCGACAGAGTAAGTGTCGTTCCCGAATTAGCGCTGATCGTCTCGTCCAGGCTTCCAACTGACGGCTCATAATTTACGTCGGTATCCGAAACGATGTCGTCCCGATGCAGGATCAAGTGGGCAGTCTTATAGCCTCTGGCGGGGTTTCCACTCGGGTCGACGCCTTCTGTTTCATCGCCTCCCGCCGAAATGACTTCGATGGTGCTGCATATCCCGAATGGCGCGAGCTTGCCGACCCCTTTCCGACCC
The DNA here is from genome assembly GCA_945861155.1 of Rhizobium sp. Q54. Classification (GTDB taxonomy): domain Bacteria; phylum Pseudomonadota; class Alphaproteobacteria; order ATCC43930; family CGMCC-115725; genus DATARH01. The sequence continues at coordinate 6,177 of CAMATN010000136.1, read as the reverse complement.
ATGACCTTTCGAGCGAGTTTTTTCGACCGATCACCACGAGCGGGGTCTCTACGGCGCTCGGCCCCCACCTTTAAGTAGAAGGCATTGATCACGTCGGGTTCCATCCCCGTGCCGTTGTCGCGCACGATGATCGAGTAGCCGCTATCCTTAATCTTGCCCTCTTGCATGGAAGCGAGGAAGGTCCCCATAGGAGCTTCGATAGTGACCTCAGTCGCGTCAGCGTCGTAAGCGTTGGCGACCAATTCGGCGATAACTGCGGAGACTCGGTCGTAGAGCTTGACCCCGAGCTTGTCGATGGTCAGCCGGGATATGGTCATGACGTATTTGCCGGCAGCCATCCCTCGTTCCCTCCCGTGAACGCTCCTGCCGGAGATCACCATGCCGGCCCGGCACCCGCACGGCTCGGGTGACCCAGGTGGGCGGCAAAGCGAGGGCCTGCGATTTTCTCCTAGCACTTATAGATGATTAGTACGAGATGTCTCGCTGAGCGCGCGTAGCCGGGGACACGGGTTGGCGTTGACCCAGGGTGCAAATCGGGTGACTATCCGGGTGCAAACTGCCCTATTTGGGATGCTGCGAAATCCGCAAAAATCCTCGGTTCAGCAAAGCGGGCGGCCGGGACAAGCCCGGCCACGGGGTTATTCCTTGGATAGGCAAGGAGTGAGCAAGCTGTGACGTCTCTGATCGAAGGCCGCACCGGCCAGTGGGAAATCGTGATCGGACTCGAAGTCCATGCCCAGGTGACCGCGCGGGCAAAACTTTTTTCCGGCGCCGCGACCGAGTTCGGGGCCGCGCCGAACAGCCAGGTCTCGACCGTTGATGCCGGCTTTCCGGGCATGCTGCCGGTGATCAACCGGCATTGCGTCGAGCAGGCGGTCAAGACCGGGCTCGGCCTCGACGCGCAAATCAATCTGTTCAGCGTGTTCGACCGCAAGAATTACTTCTATCCCGATCTGCCTTCCGGCTATCAGATCTCGCAATACCAGCAGCCGGTTGTCGGCGCTGGCCGGGTCATCCTCGACATGCCGGACGGCTCGACCCGCGCGATCGGCATCACCCGGCTGCATCTGGAACAGGACGCCGGCAAGAGCCTCCACGACCAGCACCCGCGCGAAACCTATGTCGACCTCAACCGTGCCGGCATCGGGCTGATGGAGATCGTCTCCGAACCCGACCTCAGGAGCGCCGAGGAGGCCGGGATCTATATCCGCAAACTGCGCTCGATCCTGCGCTATCTCGGCACCTGCGACGGCAACATGGAGGAGGGCTCGCTGCGCTGCGACTGCAACGTGTCGGTGCGGCATCCGGGCGACCCCTACGGCACGCGCTGCGAGATCAAGAATTTGAACTCGGTGCGCTTTGTGATGCAGGCGATCGAGGTCGAGGCGCGCCGCCAGGTCGAATTGATCGAGGAAGGCGGCAGGGTCGAGCAGCAGACCCGGCTCTACGACAGCGCGCGCGGCGAGACCCGGCGGATGCGCTCGAAGGAGCACGACCACGATTACCGCTATTTCCCCGACCCCGATCTGTTGCCGCTGGAGCTTGAGCCGGAATGGCTCGACCGGCTGCGCGCCGAATTGCCCGAGTTGCCCGACGCGAAGAAGGCGCGCTTCGTCGCTGGTTACGGCCTCAGCGCCGACGATGCCGGAGTGCTCGTCGCCGAGCGCGCGTCGGCCGAATATTTCGAGAGAGTCGCCGAGGGGAGGGACCCAAAGGCGGCGGCCAACTGGGTGATGGGCGATCTCTTTGGCGCGCTGAACAGATCAGGGCTCGGCATCGAGCAGTCGCCGGTTACGGCCGACCGGCTCGGAGGGCTGATCGACCTGATCGCCGACGGCACGATCTCCGGCCGCATCGCCAAGGACGTCTTTGCCGAAATGATCGAGACCGGCGAAGCGCCCGGCACAATCGTCGAGGCGAAGGGCCTGCGCCAGCTCACCGACTCCGGCGCGATCGCCGCGGCGGTCGACGCCGCGCTCGCGGCCCACCCGGCCCAGGCTGCCCAATACGCGACCAACCCGAAAATCCTCGGCTTCTTCGTCGGCCAGATCATGAAGGCGACCGGCGGCAAGGCCAACCCGGCGCTGGTCAACGAGATCCTGCGGAAAAAGCTGGCTGGCTGACCGGGTCAGCGGTTACGAGGGCGCCGAGCGGGTGCGCCAGATCAAGACCGAGACCAGCCAGGTCGCGACGAACACCGCGATGATGCCCGACCCAATCGCGGCGGAGTGGTCGCCCAGGTAAGTGGCTAATTGCGACATGCCGCCGGCCGTTCCCGCCTCGCCGGCGACCAGTCCGAGCAATTGGACGCCGCCGATCGCCACCGCGACGACGACCGAAAAAAGCGTGATGACCAAGTTGTAGTACAATTTGCGCAGCGGCTCGACCGAGGCCCAGCGATAGGCGCCGGCCATCAACAGGGCGTCCGCCGTGTCAACAAGCGCCATGCCGGCGGCAAACAGCGCCGGAAACACCATGATCGCGGACAGCGGCAACCCGTGCGAGGCCTGCGCGGCTGAAATCCCGAGCACCGCGATCTCGGTGGCGGTGTCGAAGCCGAGTCCGAACAGAAAGCCGAGCGGGTACATGTGCCAGCTTTTCGATATCAGACCGAACAGCCGGCGCAACAGCCGCCCGAGGATGCCCCGCCGCGCCAGCATCTGCTGGAGTTCGGTGTTATCCGGCTGCGAGCCCCGGCGCACCGCCGTCAGCAGGCGACCTATCGACAGCAAAATGACGCAATTGGCGAGCGCAAGCGCCAACAGGGTTCCCGCCGATAGGCAGGTCGCGACCGTGCTTGCCAGCGGCTTCCAGTCGGCGAGGCTGGCCTGCAGCCCCGCCGTTGTCAGCGCGATCGCGAGCGACAGGAGGACAACGACGCTGGCGTGGCCGAGCGAGAAATAGAGGCCGGTGGCGGCGGCCGGCCGGCCGGCTTCGACGAGCTTGCGTGTCGCGTTGTCGATGGCCGCGATGTGATCGGCGTCCACCGCATGGCGCAGCCCGAACACATAGGCGAGGAGGGCGGTTCCGAGCAGCACCGCATTGCCGTGAAATGTCGTCCAGGCCCAGCCCCAAACCGCGAAATTGGCGACGATCAGGCCCGCACACAGGGCTAAACCCCGGAGGCGCGCCTGCCGGGGTGCCGAACCCGCTGCCATCCGGTCACGCGCCTGAGCGAGGCTCGATTGGTGCGTCGCTTCCGGTTACCGCTGCAAAAACTCGCCCCATCGGCGCCAACCCCTCCCCGCTGCGAGGGACACTCGTAGCACGGAGGCGGTGGAGTTGACCGCGCGGAAAATCTCGGGAGGCGCGTGCCGGGAGGGTGTCAGTATCTGAGCTGTAGGGCGACCGGCTTGTCCCCGGCGCCGAGGGTGAACGCCGCCTCGTGGAAATTCGGCTTCGAGAAGACCGCGCGGACGCCGTTCGACAACGCATAGCCTTCGGTCGGCAAGCCGACGAAGTCGGTGTCCAGGTGATCGTTGCCGTTCCGGTCGTGATAGGCCCCGACCGCGTAGGCGCCCGGCGGCAGATTTTCGAACGTGACCGTAATCGGCCCGCCGCTCGCCCGCACTTTCTTCATGGCGTCGACCTGAGTGCCGTTGAGAAACTTGCTCGGGGTCGAGTAAAGCCCGACATAGACCCCGCCATCGGCACCCTGAACGCCGCTGACCGTGACGATGATGCGCGCGGCGGATGCCGGACCGGCAACAAGGCCGGCGCCAAGGACCGCCGCGGCGGTAATAGCAGAGAATAGGACAGGATTGCGCATACCCGATTTCCTTCTTAAGCAGAAATGATGCAGATCGCGGGTGTTCCCGCCAGACCGGGCCCGTAGGCCGGAGGTTTGGTCGTCTGCCTCTAATATGCTTGACCTAGGAAATGGATCTTGATCAGGGCTTATCTTTGTCGTGGCTGCGGCTAAAATTTGAATCGGGAGCGAACAATTCTGATTTGTTCTACCAGATGTCTGATCGGCCGCTCTGCGGCTCCCGCAATCGCCCCCAACCAATTTAACCGCTCACGTCGATGAACCCGGTTAACTTCGAGTGCTAGCGGGATTAGCATTCTCGGATCGCCCTCGCGTCACGGAGGAACCCATGCCAGCCCGCACTGGACAGCAATACATCAACGGGCTCAAGGAGCAGGATCGCGAAATCTGGCTCGGCGGCGAGCGGGTGCGCGACGTGACCACGCATAAGGGGCTGTCGGGCGGGGTGCGCGCGGTCGCGCATCTCTACGATATGCAGCACGACCCGGCGCTGCGCGACACGATGACCTTTCCCTCGCCGTCGAGCGGCGCGGCGGTCGGGCGCTCGTTCGACAACCCGAAGACCCGGGATGCGCTCGAAACCCGCAGCAAGATGATGCTGAACTGGGCGCGCGCGACCTGCGGCATGATGGGCCGCTCGCCCGATTTTATGAACGTGACCTTCGCCGCCTGGGGCGCCGCGGCGGATTTCTTTGGCGAGGCGCGGCCCGAATTCGGCGACAACATGCGCAACTACGTCGAATACATCCGCGAGAACGACCTCACGCTGACCCATTCGCTGATCAATCTGCAGCGCAGCCGCAACCTCTCCGGCATGTTCAATCTGACCGAAGGCACCGCGCTCGAAGTCGTGCGCGAGACCGATGCCGGCATCGTCGTGAAGGGCGCGCGCATCCTGGCGACGTTGGGGCCGCTCTCCGACGAGATCGCGGTCTATTCGCCGCGTCTGGCCCGCCACAGCGACGACCACAGCCCGTTCGCGGTCAATTTCGCGATACCCTGCGGCACCAAGGGGCTCCGCTTCCTGTGCCGCGACAGTTTCGATCTCGGCCGTTCGCATTTCGACCATCCGCTCGGATCGCGCTTCGAGGAGATGGACTGCGTCGTCTTTTTCGACGACGTGCTGGTGCCGTGGGAGCGCGTGTTCCTGCTTTATGACGTGAACCGGCTCAACGCGACGCCGCATGTCACGCACTCGACAGCGCATTCGGCTCATCAGGGCGCCGCCAAGAACCTCGCCAAATGCGAGTTCGTGCTGGGGCTCGCGCTGCTGATGACGCAAACCCTCGGCACCGCGCATCTGCCGCATACCGAAGAGCGCATCGGCGAATTGATGCTCTATACCGAATTGATGCGGTCCTGCATGCGCGCCGCCGAGGCCGACGCCGCGATCGACCAGTGGGGCGTCATGTGCCCGGCCATCCTGCCGGTCGAGAGCACCCGCAATTTGATGATGACAGCCTATCCGCGGATGATCGAAATTCTTCAATTGCTGGGGTCGAGCAGCTTTTTGATCCAGCCGAGCGAAGCCGATTTCGCGGGACCGCTCGCGCCGGCGATCGAGCAATATCTCGCCACCGACAACACCGCCGCGAAGGACCGGGTCAGGCTGTTCCGCCTGGCCTGGGACACCGCCGGCAGCGCCTTCGGCAGCCGCCAGGTGCTGTACGAGCGGTTTTTCGCCAGCGACCCGCTGACCCGCGCCCGCGCGATGGCGGCGATCTATCCGAAGGACGACATGACGGAACGGGTGCGGGAGTTTTTGGGCCGCGACGACGACACGTGATAGAATGCGCGCCAAGCAAATCGCCGACGACAACTCGCGGGAGGTCAGGATGAGCCGGAAACCGATGTATCTCGGGCACGTCAACATCTACGTGCGCAACGCCGATCGCTCGAAGCAATGGTACGAGAACCTGCTCGGGCTGCACACCTATGAATATCGGCCGGGCTGGGCGGCGTTCATGTCGGCCGACACCGACCAGTCGCATGAGGTGGCGCTGATGCAGGTCGGCGACGACGCGCCGCTGCAGCAGAAAGGCCAGGTCGGGCTCAACCACATGGCCTGGCGGGTGGAAAGCCTCGACGATCTGAAGGATTACTATCACCGCATCAAGGCGCAGGGTCAGCCGATCGACCACATCGCCGACCACGGCATCTCGCTCGGCATCTATCTGCGCGACCCCGACGGCAACGGGGTCGAGGTCTATTACGAGATGCCGCGCGCCGAATGGCCGGTCGATTATCACGTCTTCTCGCGCGACAAGGTCGGCCGCGGCCGCTTCCCCGGCCCCTGGGACGCCGAGGAGGTGACCCCTCTGCCGCAGGCACAGCCCGTCGCGGCGGAGTAGGTACCGATTGTCGTCCCGGCGAAAGCCGGGACCCATTTATCGGCGATCGAGACGCTT
>CAMATN010000135.1 GCA_945861155.1 Rhizobium sp. Q54 | reverse complement strand
AGCACCGGGCAGCCACCACCGCCGCCGCCGTCGACTTTGGGCCAAAGCTTCTCATGATGGGTAGTGGTTTTACCATAGGATGCACCCTTGCCGAGCTGCTTGAAAATCTCCTGTAACTCCCACGACCGGGTGATGATGATGCCGGCTTGTATCGCCCGCAACTCGAACAAAAGTCGAAAATTGTTCAGATCGCGGTCGAAAAATGGATCCTTGTTATTCCATTCCATCTCTACCGCGACGCCGCCTTTTAGGCAGTCTACTGCGTGAGTAGGGCTCTCTATCCTATCGGAATCCACGATTATCGAGGTTGCGAAACCCTTCTCTTTCCAGCCCCTCTCGTAAAACGCACCGTCGATTCGGCGGCTGATAAGCGAGCGGTTGCCGCCCCCGACCAATACCTCCGACTTCAGCAAGCGGAAGCCTCGAAGCACGTCCTGCACATCCTGCCACTCGGTAGGGCAGGCCGTAGAGAGAACCCCGGCCGCATTGCGCCACTCTTTAACGTGGTACAGCAGGCGGAGGTCTTCCGGCACCAGGTGCTCCGTTGACATGCCGCCGATCTTGCCGCACGCCGCCGAGGCTGACTACCCTTTGGTGGCCGGTCACGTAATTCGCGGAAATCTCCGCAGCTGTGGATTATAGCGATGGAAAATGGTCCAACCCGAACCGGGAACGGGCGTGTGCTCGCCGTGTCGCCGGTCGGGATCGGGGCCGTGCCCTGATCAAATCCAGCGCTCGGATGCACAAAACGGTGGCTGGATAGTGACGCGCGGTTCCGATTCCAATAAACACTGGTCATTATGCTACTGCCGGCTTGCAGGATCGGCCGTCGCGGACCGGGCAGCGGCAAGCGCTCAGGATTTGGAGACCTCGCGGATGGCGTTGGGCAGAGCCCAGTGTCGGCTTGGCGGCCGCCCCGTTCGCCGGATAGCGGGGATTGGCGGCGTGGCCTTTGCGATCGCGCTGGGCGGATGCAGCCCGGTCGAGACTTGGCGTTCGCTGAGCGGCGTCGATAAGAACGATCCCAACCCGGCAACGGCGCCGTTCAGCGGCAATCTCGCGGCCGCCGACGCCTCGCCCTATCCGAACCTCGCCAGCGTGCCGCCGCCGCCGGCTCGCGCCACCAGTACGGCCGAACGCCAGAAACTGGCGCAGAGTCTGATCGCCGACCGCAACGCGACGGCCGAGCAGGCCGAGCCGCCGCCGGGTGCGCCCGCCGCGCCCGCGAAGCCGATCGCCGCTTCATCCGTGCCCGCCGGCCGACCGGTCGCGATTCTGGCTGCGGCGCCCTCGCCGCGCCCCGTTGCCGACGCGCCGCCCAATGGACCCGCGGCACTGCCGGGGGGCAATCCGGCGGCTAATCCGATCCAGCCGGAACGGCGCAAGCTCGGGGAGCCGGCCCAGCCTGTCTCGATGGACTCGACCATGCAAATGCCGCAGGTGCGCTCGCTGCCCGAGCCCGAGACCGCGCGACCGCCTCCGCCCCCGCCCAAGCTGGTGGCGTTGCGGCCGCCGCCGCCGGCGGTCCAGCTCGCCCCGGACGCCCTCGCGAGCGCGTCGCCGCAGGCCGCCCCGCCGGCGCCGGAGCTCGCGCCGATTGGCCCGCCGCCGCCTGCTCTCAAAACCGAGCCCAGGCGCGCGCCGCCCGCGACGACCGTCGCGACGCTGGAAATTGGCGAGGCGTCGGCGGCGCGGGACCGGCTCGACCGGGCCCGGATCGACCAGGTGGCGGCGCTCTACAAGGAACAGCCGGGCACTGTGCGGGTGGTTGCCTACGCCGCGGCTCCGGCCGGGGGCGGCGACCCGCTCGCCCTCTATCGCGCCGCTCTCGATCATGCCCAGATGGTTGCCAAGGCGTTGGCCGAAGCGGGCATTCCCGCCGGCAAGATCCAGACCGAGGCGAGCCCGGCCGCCGCTCCCGCGGCCGGCGCGAGCGCCGCGGCTCGGGTCGAGATAAGGTTCCTGCCGTGAGCAGCGGACCGCAAATGAAAGCTGGCCTGTGAAATCCGCCCTCAAAATCGCCGTCGCCGGGCTCGGCACGGTCGGCGTCGGGACCTTGCAACTGCTCGATCGCCAGGCCGAGCTGGTCGCGACGCGGGCCGGTCGCCGCATCGTCGTCACCGCCGTCTCGGCGCGCGACCGGCGGCGCGACCGCGGCATCGACCTGTCCGCCGTGCGCTGGTACGAAGACGCGGTCGCGATGGCGGCCGACCCGGACATCGATGTCGTCGTCGAGCTGATCGGCGGCGCCGACGGGGTCGCGCTCGGGGTCATCGAAACCGCGCTCGCCCAACGGAAGCACGTTGTCACCGCGAACAAGGCGCTGATGGCCGAGCACGGGACCCGGCTCGCCGCGCGCGCCGAGGAAATGGGGGTCGCGCTGGCTTTCGAGGCGGCGGTGGCCGGCGGCATCCCGGTCATCAAGACATTGCGCGAGAGCCTCGTCGGCAACCGGCTGGCGCGTGTCTACGGCATCCTCAACGGCACCTCGAACTACATCCTGACGACGATGCGCGAGAGCGGGCGCGAATTTACCGAGGTGCTGGGCGAGGCGCAGAAGCTCGGCTATGCCGAGGCCGATCCGAGCTTCGACATCGATGGGGTCGACGCCGCGCACAAGCTGGCGATCCTGGCGAGCGTCGCGTTCGGCCGGCCGGTCGATCTGGCCGGCGTCTACACCGAGGGCATCCGCCACATCTCGCGTCTCGACATCGATTTCGCCGAGGAGCTGGGCTATCGCATCAAGCTGTTGGGCATCGCGCGCCTGACCGATGAGGGGCTCGAACAGCGCGTCCATCCCTGCATGGTGCCGCGGGCGACGCCGATCGCCGCGGTCGAGGGCGTCTTCAACGCGGTTGTCGCCGAGGGCGATTTTGTCGGCCGCGTCGTGCTCGAAGGGCGCGGCGCCGGAGCCTTCCCGACCGCCTCCTCGGTCGCCTCCGATCTCGTCGACATCGCCGCCGGGCGCCATGTCGCCGCGTTCGGGGTGCCCGTCGCGGCGTTGAGCACGCTCCCCGGCGCGCCGATGGAGCGTCACCAGGGGGCTTATTATATCCGCTTGATGGTGGTCGACCAGCCCGGGGTCATCGCCGATGTTGCGGCCGCCCTGCGCGACGAGCACGTCTCGATGGAATCGATGATCCAGCGTGGCCGCGCGCCCGGCGAAGCGGTCCCGGTGGTGTTGACGACCCATGTCACGGTCGAGGCGGCGATGCGGCGCGCGCTCGACCGGATCGCCGCGCTCGCCTCGGTGATCGAGCCGCCACGCATGATCCGCATCGAAGATTTTTAACGCGAAGCGAGGGAGGGAACGATGGCCGAAACATCGACGATGGATCGCAATCTCGCGCTCGAAGCGGTGCGGGTGACCGAGGCGGCGGCACTGTCGGCGTCGCGCCTGATGGGGCGCGGCGACGAGAAGGCGGCCGACCAGGCCGCGGTCGACGCGATGCGCCAGGCGCTCAACGGCCTGGCGATCGAGGGCACGGTGGTGATCGGCGAGGGCGAGCGCGACGAGGCGCCGATGCTGTTTATCGGGGAAAAGGTCGGCACCGGGCAGGGGCCCCGGATCGACATCGCGCTCGACCCGCTCGAGGGCACGACGATCACCGCCAAGGGCGGCGCCAACGCGCTCGCGGTGCTGGCGATGGCCGATCACGGCGGATTCCTCAACGCGCCCGACGTTTATATGGACAAGATCGCGGTCGGCGGCGGCCTGCCCGATGGGGTCGTCGATCTCGACCAGACCCCGGCGGCCAATCTGAAGAGCCTGGCGCAGGCCAAGAAGGCGGAGATCTCCGATCTGGTCGTCTGCATCCTCGACCGGCCGCGCCATGCCGAGCTGATCGCCCGGGTTCGCGAAGCCGGCGCCCGCATCATGCTGATCGGCGACGGCGACGTCAGCGGCGTCATGGCAACGTCGGACCCCGAGACCGGTATCGACATCTATATGGGCTCGGGCGGCGCGCCCGAGGGCGTGCTGGCGGCGGCTGCCTTGCGCTGCATCGGCGGGCAGATGCAGGGGCGCCTGTTGTTCCGCAACGACGACGAGCGCGGTCGCGCGCACCGGCTCGGCGTCACCGACCTCAACCGCAAATACGGCCTCTTGGACCTCGCGCACGGCGATGTGATGTTCGCCGCGACCGGCGTGACCAACGGCAGCATGCTGAAGGGCGTGCGGCTGTTTCCGGGCGGCGCCTTCACCCATTCGGTGGTGATGCGCTCGAAGACCGGCACCGTGCGCTATGTCGAGGCGAAGCTCGACTTCACCCGCAAGCAGCCCTTCGCCCCGCTCGGCCGCTAACGTCGGGTCTGCCGCAGCGACCCGATTCTTAGCCTTCGCTTTCTCGCCGTCATTCCCGCGAAAGCGGGAATCCAGGGGCGGTACGGGTAACAGCCGTTGCCCTGGACCCCTGCGTCCGCGGGGGTGACGATGGAGCATGGATGGTCACACTCGTTCAGCACCCGCGCATGCGCCAGCGGCTTTTCTCGGTGTCGAGCAATCGGTGTGCGGGCGCCGCTGGCGCGCCCGCGGCACCGATAACGGCGGCGGCGCGCTGATCTGCGAGCGATTGGCGCTGCCCGAGATCGTCGGGCGGCTGCTGGCGCAGCGCGGCATCGGCTTGGCCGAGGTCCCGAGTTTTCTGGCGCCCCGCCTGCGCGACGAGCTGCCCGACCCGATGCATCTGCGCGACATGAGGCCGGCGGTCGAGCGGCTCGTGCGCGCGATCCGCGACGGCGAGAGGGTCGTCGTGTTCGGCGATTACGATGTCGACGGCGCGACCTCGGCGGCGCTGCTGCTGCGTTTTTTCGCGGCGGCGGGCGGGCGCGCATCGGTCTATGTCCCCGATCGGCTGCGCGAGGGCTATGGGCCGAACGCGCCGGCGCTGCTGCGCCTCAAGACCGAGGGCGCCGCGGTGGTCGTCACGGTGGATTGCGGCGCCACCGCGCACGACGCGCTGGGGCAGGCGGCCGAAGCCGGGCTCGAAATCATCGTCGTCGATCATCATGTAACCGAGCCCTTGTTGCCGAGTGCGCTCGCGCTGATCAACCCCAACCGGCTCGACGAGACCAGCCCGCACGGCGCGCTCGCCGCGGTCGGGGTCGCGTTTCTGCTGGTCGTCGCGCTGAACCGGGCGTTGCGCGAGGCTGGCTGGTATGCCGGGCGGGTCGAGCCCGATCTGATGCAATGGCTCGACCTCGTCGCGCTCGGCACGGTGTGCGATGTCGTACCGCTGACCGGCCTCAACCGGGCGTTGGTCGCGCAAGGCCTCAAGGTCGCGCGCCGGGGGGGAAATCCGGGGCTTAAGGCGCTGGCCGCGGTCGGCGGGGTGACATCGCCGCTCGACGCCTATCATCTGGGCTTCGTGCTGGGGCCGCGGGTCAATGCCGGCGGGCGGGTCGGCGCCGCCGATTTGGGCGCGCGATTGCTCGCCACCGACGATCCCGCCTTGGCCGCCGAACTCGCCCAACGCCTCGACGGCTATAACCGCGAGCGCCGCGAGATCGAGGCGCGCACCCTCGACGCGGCGATCGAGGCCGTCGAGGCGGGGCCGCAATCGCCGGCGCTGGTGTTTGTCGCGGCCGAGGGCTGGCATCCCGGGGTCATCGGCATCGTCGCGGCGCGGCTCAAGGAGCGCTACGAGCGGCCGGCCTGCGTCGTCGCGCTCGGCGAGGGCGTCGGCCGGGGCTCGGGCCGTTCGGTGCCCGGAATCGCGCTCGGCCCGGCGGTGATCGCGGCGCGCCAGGCCGGGCTTCTCGTCAACGGCGGCGGCCACGCGATGGCGGCCGGTTTCACGGTCGCCGCCGAACAGGTCGAGGCGCTGCGCGAATTCCTCGCCGAGCGGCTTGGCGACGGGCTCGACAGCGCGCCCCCGGTGCCCGAGCTGGCGATCGACGGGGCTCTCTCGGCGGCGGGTGCGGTCGCCGGGCTGATCGACCATCTCGACAAGCTCGCGCCGTTCGGCGCCGCCAATCCCGAGCCGCGGTTTGCCTTTCCGGGGCTGTGCGTCGCGCATGTCGAGCCGGTCGGCACCGGGCATTTGCGCTGCACCCTGTCCGACCTGGGCGGAACCGCACGGCTCAAGGCGATCGCCTTCCGGGTCGCCGAGACGCCGCTGGGGAAATTTCTCGCCGCCGCACGAGGCCGCGCGATCCATGTCGCCGGCCATCTCAGGCGCGACGATTATCGCGGCGGTGACGCGGTCCAGTTAGTCATCGACGACGCCGCCCCGGTGGAGGGCTGACACGGCTACATCGGCGCGGACGCTTTCGGCGATGCGAGCCAATTGGCCGCTTTCCAGATTCCGATTGCCAGGGTAGGGGCGGCGCGCCACGATCCTCTTCAGGTAAGGCGGTCGCGTCAGCCGCGCGGCAGCGCCTGGATTTGAGTGGAGGATCCCGATGCCTAGCGCCCCCCGCTGTGTCGCCCTGGTCGGCCCGTATCTGTCGGGCAAGACGACGCTGCTCGAATCGCTGTTGTTCGCCAGCGGCACGACCGCCCGACGCGGCAGCGTGCGCGACGGCAACTCGGTCGGCGACCATGTCGCCGAAGCCCGGGCGCGCCAGATGTCGACCGAGATCAACGTCGCCAACGCGACTTTCCTCGGCGACCCATGGACGATCCTCGATTGTCCGGGGTCGGTCGAATTGTTGTACGAAGCGCAGCAGGCGATGCTGGTCGCCGATGTCGTCGTCGTCGTGTGCGAGCCCGAGGTCGAGCGCGCGATTACGGTCAGCGCGCTGCTGCGCTTCCTCAGCCGCCACGACATCCCGCACATGCTCTACATCAACAAGCTCGACGCGGCGAATGCGCGGGTGCGCGACGTGCTCGCGGCGTTGCAGGGGGTGTCGGACCGCCCGCTGGTGCTGCGCCAGGTGCCGTTGAGCGGAGCCGAGAGCGAAATCACCGGCTATGTCGATCTGGTCAGCGAGCGCGCCTACCGCTATCGGCCGGGCCAGGCGTCCGACCTGATACCGCTGCCGGAGGATTTCTGGGACGAGGAGGCCGACACCCGCACCAGCCTCGTCGAAAAGCTCGCCGATTTCGACGATTCGCTGCTGGAGCAGCTGCTCGAGGACGTGCAGCCGTCGAAGGAGGAGATCTACCGGCACCTGACCCAGGATTTCCAGCGCAACCTGATCGTGCCGGTGTTCGTCGGCGCGTCGGGACAGGATTACGGCGTCCGCCGGCTGTGGAAGGCGCTGCGCCACGAGGCGCCGGGACCGGCCGAGACGGCCGCCCGGCTCGGCATCGCGCCCGTCGGCGAGCCGCTCGCCCAGGTGTTCAAGACCTATCACCTGCCGCATACCGGCAAGCTCTCATTGTCGCGGATCTGGCGCGGCTCGGTCGCCGAAGGCGCGGTGCTGAACGGGGTGCGGGTCGCCGGCGTCGTGCGCCTCGTCGGGGCGCAGCATGAGAAGATCGCCGCCGGCCAGATGGGCGATGTGGTCGGTCTGACAAGGATGGAGGAAATTCATACCGGCGCGGTGCTGACCCCGTCGGGCAAGGCCGCGCCGTTGCCGCAGCCCGAGCGGCCGCAGGCGGTCTACGGCCTGGCGATCCATGCCGAGAAGCGCGGCGACGACGTCAAGCTGACCGGCTCGATCGGCAAGCTGATCGAGGAGGACCCGACCCTCGAACTCGAGCAGAACGCCGAATTGCGCGAGATGATCCTGTGGGGCCAAGGCGACGTGCATTTGCAGATCGCCTGCGACCGGCTGCGCAACCGCCACAACCTCGCGGTCGTCGGGCAGCCCGCCGCGGTCCCCTACAAGGAGACGATCCGCCGCGCCACGCAACAGCACTCGCGCTTCAAGCGGCAGAGCGGCGGGCACGGGCAATTCGCCGACATCACGATCGACGTGAAGCCGCTGCCGCGCGGCTCGGGTTTTACGTTCACCGACAGCGTCGTCGGCGGGGCGATCCCGCGCAACTACATCCCGGCGGTCGAGGAAGGCATCATCGAAGCGCTGCACCATGGCCCGCTCGGCTTTCCGGTGGTCGATTTCTCGGTCACCCTGATCACCGGGCAGTTCCATGCCGTCGACAGTTCCGACATGGCGTTCAAGACCGCCGGCCGCCAGGCGATCCAGGAGGCGCTGCCGAAATGCGAGCCGATGCTGCTGGAGCCGATCGACTCGGTCGAGATCTCGGTGCCGAACGCATTCACCGCCCGGGTGCAGCGGCTGGTGTCGGGACGGCGCGGCCAGATCCTCGGCTACGACGCGAAGGCCGACTGGCCGGGCTGGGACGTGGTCAAGGGCAACATGCCGCGCAACGAATTGCACGATCTGATCGTCGAATTACGCTCGCTGACCCTCGGGATCGGCAGCTTCGCCCACCGCTTCGACCACATGCAGGAAATGACGGGCAAGCCGGCCGAAAAAGTCATCGCCAGCCGCAACCAGGAGGCGGCGCAGTAATCGATAGCTGCATGGATGGGCCCTGCGTCCTTCGAGACTCATCCCTGCGGGGCGCCCCTCAGGATGAGGAATATTCTGTATAGGCGAGAGGTTTAACCTCTCCTGAGCGCGTGTGAATGAATTGGCGGTCGGCTGGATCAGCGCCGTCGCGTCCTTCGAGACGCCCGCTGCGCGGGATCCTCAGGATAAGGTTTTTTCTTAATGCCATCAAAGATATAACCTCATCCTGAGGAGGCGCGAAGCGCCGTCTCGAAGGACGCACCGATGCGGGGAAACATCATAAGGTGCGCGAAAGCATGACTTGGCGCGCGCTATGGACGCGCCCACATCTGTGCGGCAAGCAATGGAGGCGACATGCTGATCCGCAACAAGCGCGGCTGGGAATTGCCGGACAGCGCGGCGACCAGCGAAGCCGTCTTTAATGACCGCCGCCGGCTGCTCAAGGGCTTGGCGGCCGGGCCGATGCTGGCCGGTCCGATCCTTGCCGGGCTTGGCCATCTCGCGCCGGCGTTCGCCGCCGATGCCGACCCGTTGGCGGGGCTCTATCCGGCCCGACGCAACGCGCGCTACCCAATCGACCGGCCGCTGACCGACGAGAAATTTTCGACGACGTACAACAATTTCTACGAGTTCGGCCCCGACAAATCGATCTCGCGCGAGGCCCAGGCGCTCAAGGTGCGGCCGTGGGCGATCAAGATCGATGGGCTCGTCGAAAAGCCGATGACCATCGATTTCGACGACCTCGCGAAGCGGATGAGCCTGGAGGAGCGGGTGTACCGGCACCGCTGCGTCGAGGGCTGGTCGATGACGGTGCCGTGGACCGGCTTTCCAATGGCGGCGCTGGTTGATCTGGCCCGGCCGCTCGGCTCGGCTCGCTACGTCCGCATGGAAACCTTCATGGACCCGCAGACCGCGCCCGAGCAGCGCAAATTCTTTTATCCGTGGCCCTATGTCGAGGGGTTGACGATAGCCGAGGCGCGGAACGAGCTCAGCTTTTTGGTCACCGGCCTGTACGGCAAGACGGCGCCCAAGCAGAACGGGGCGCCGCTGCGGCTCGCGGCGCCGTGGAAATACGGCTTCAAGTCGATCAAGTCGATTGTGCGCTTCGAGTTCGCCGAAAAGCGCCCGGTCTCCTACTGGGAAAAGCTGCAAGCGAGCGAATACGGGTTTTGGGCCAATGTGAACCCCGAGGTGCCGCATCCGCGCTGGAGCCAGGCCAGCGAGCGCATCCTCGGCACCGACGAGCGCCGCCCGACGTTGATGTGGAACGGCTATGGCGAGTTCGTCGCCGATTTGTACAAGGGCCTCGAAAAAGAACGGCTGTTCGCCTGACCGGAAGAGGCGACGGACCGGCCCAATCAAACTTGCCGATAGCACATGCGCCGACCCGGAGGGCGAATGAACAGGCGTGTCTTCAGTGGAGCGATCGTCCTTCTCGGGATAGCGGTCGCCGCCATTCCGGGACGGGCGGAAACGCCGATGTCGCCGGTACGCCCGAATGCGCCGCCGAGTGGCGCCGCGCGTCAATGGGTCGAGCCCCCTGCGGTCGAATCCCCTGGAGTGGAGCCCCCGGCCGCGAGCGAGCGGGCCGCGCCACCTGCCTCCAGGACCGAGCGGGTCATGGCCGCTCCCTCCACTACCGGGAACGCGCCGACGGATGCAAAACCCGGGCGGCGTGAACGCGCGGCGCGCGAGGCTCGCCGCTCGCGGCAGACGCAACAATTTCAGTACAGCCGGCGGGCAAGAGGCTCGGGCGATCAGGCGGTTCGTCAGTTGAATCGCCAGCAGCTGGGAGGGTATGCCTCCGGGGCCAGCGCGCCGTATCACCGGGGGTTCGGGCCCCCGCCTTATTCGGCATCGGTAGACTGATGGTAGGGGGCCGGTGCACCCGCCGAGGGTCCCGCGCATTTCGGTGGATGGCATTCCGGCAAGCCAAATCCGCTTTGTCCTGCTAGGCTGGGGCAGGACCCCAACCAAGCGGGAGACACGAGATGCAGTTCGGATTTGGCGCGCCGGTCAGCGGCCCATTGTCGGGGCCGCGCGACCTCGCCCGCATCGCCAGCGAAGGCGAGGCGATCGGGTATGATTACTGCACGATATCTGACCATGTCGCGATCCCGCGCGAGCTCGAGGCAAAATACCCCTATTCCGATACCGGCGAGTTTCCCGGCCGCGCCGGCGGCGACCGGCACGAGCAGCTGACCGCGGTCACGTTCGTCGCGGCGAAGACCTCGAAATTGCGGCTGGTGACCTCGGTCACGGTTGTGCCGCATCGCCCGCCGGTGCTGACTGCGAAGATCCTCTCGACGATCGACGTGCTGTCGGAAGGCCGGCTGACCTGGGGCATCGGCGTCGGCTGGTGCAAGGAGGAATTCGAGGCGGTCGGCGCCGAGCCGTTCGCGGAGCGCGGCGCGGTCACCGACGAGACGATCCTCGCCTGCCGCGAGCTGTGGACCAACGACAACCCGAGCTACAACGGCAAATACGCCAAGTTCTCGAACATCTTTTTCCAGCCCCGCCCGGTGCAGAAGCGGGTGCCGATCTGGGTCGGCGGCGAGAGCGGGCCGGCCATGCGCCGTACCGCCAAACTCGGCGACGCGTGGTATCCGATCGGCACCAACCCGAAGAACCGGCTCGACACGCTGGCGCGCCTTCAGGCCGGGTTTGACCGCCTGCGCAAGATGGCGCGCGACGCCGGCCGCGACCCCAAGGAGGTCGGGCTGTCCTATCGCTTCAGCCAGTTCGGCAGCGCGATCCCCGAACGCGCCGACAATGGCGAGCGCCGGCTCGGCTCCGGCGACAACGCGGCGATCGCGGGCGATCTCCGGGCGCTGCGCGATCTCGGCGTCATCGCGGTCGATTTCAGTTTCGCCGGCGACACCGCCGACGCAACCCTCGCCAACATGCGGCGCTTCCGCGAGGACGTGCTGGCCAAGGTTTGATTTATCCGCCACCCGACAGATTTTCAAAGGGGAGGTACGGCGCGATGAAGCTTCCGCAAACCGGCGGCTGCCAGTGCGGCATGCTGCGCTACGAGATCACCGAGACACCGCGCTTGATTTACACCTGCCACTGTACCGACTGCCAGCGCATTACGAGTAGTGCGTTCTCGATGGCGTTCGTCGTTACGTCGGAGGCCTTCCGCCTAACAGGTGCAGAGCCGCGACACCTCCAGCGCACCACTGACACTGGGCGCGTGGCGACCCGCTGGGTCTGCCCGGAGTGCGGCTCGTGGATCTGCGCTGCCCCGAGGTCTGGCTCGGCAATGCGCACCGTGCGGGCCGGAACGCTGGACGATACCTCCTGGCTGCAGCCGACGGTGCATTTCTGGACCCGTAGCGCCCAGCCCTGGGTCGTGCTACCCGAGGGCGGCCAGCGCTTTGAGACGCAGCCCGCAGACCTAAGGAAACACTGAAATAAGGCGCATTCCGCCACTCGCATCGGGTAGAATCTGCTGTGGGGATGGAGACCAAGGGGCGGGACGATGCAGCGCCAGGGGAGCTTTTCGCAAGCGGAATACGCCGGCAAGAAGAGGCAGACGCGGCGCGA
>CAMATN010000134.1 GCA_945861155.1 Rhizobium sp. Q54 | reverse complement strand
CCCGGAATCCATATTCCAGAGACTGGTGTTTATGGTTTCCGGGTTCGCCGCTGCGCGGCGCCCCGGAATGACGGTGAATTTACGATGCAATCTCCTGAACGATTTCGAGGACCGCGCGCTTGCGCGTCACCCGGTCGCCCCAGACCCGGTCGAAATCGGCGACCAGCGGCGCGATCTTGTCGGAGCCGACCACCGCCTCGGCGGCCTCGACCGAGTCGAACTCGTAGAATGCGACATGCACCCCGGGGTCGCTCCGGCTCCAGCAACGCCAAGCCCGGCGCGCCTCGAAGGCGCGCAATGCCCAGGGCAGGTGGTCGGTCTCGTACCAATGGTCGAAGCGCGCGCGCTCGGCCTCCGGTACTTCGGCGCGCACCGCGAGATAGGCCTTGGCCATATTTGCTCAGGCCCCGGCGTTGGCGTCGTCGATCGTGAAGCCGACCTTCAGCGTGACCTGGTAGTGAAGGATCTTGTTGCCCTCGATATGCCCGCGAGTCTGGACGACCTCGAACCAGCGCAGGTTTCGCAAGGTTTGTCCGGCGCGGCTGACGGCTGTCTGTATCGCGTCCTCGATGCCGCTCTGCGACGACCCGGTGATCTCGATGACCCTGTAGACGTGGTCTTCCATGCCATCCTCCAGTGGTGAACCCATGCCGAGCACAAACACGGGCCGATGCAGTAATAGCTCGTACCGCGCCGATCGCGTTTAAAGCCCCCTACCAGTTCTACCGGGCGGCGGCGGGCCGACGGGCCGACCACGCCACCAGCCCGCCGGTCAGCGCGGCGGCGATGCCGGCGAGGCGGAACATCGTGTCGAACGCCGTCAGGAACGCCGTCGCATCGCCGGCTCCCTCGGCGCGCGCGGCGCTCGCGATCATCTGAAAGCCAAGCATTAGGAGGGCCGCGCCGGTGACGGTGCCGATCGTGCGGGTCAGCATCGCCAGGCTGCCGGCGACGCCGCGATGCGCCACGGGCGACGCCGCCATGACGAGTTCCATGTAGGCCACCTGAAAGAGCCCGAGGCCGATGCCGTGAATGGCCAGCGACGCCACCATCAGGAGCGGCGCGGTATCCGGGTGCCATCCGCCGATCGAGAACAGGCCGGCGCCGGTCGCGAGGGCGCCGAGCGGTGCGACACGGCCGGCCCCAATTCGTGCGACCACCCGGCCGGCGACGGGCGAGGTCAGCGCCATCGCGACAAAGCCGCTCGCCAGCACCAGGCCGGCCTGGGGCAGCGTCAACCCGGTATAGTGGACGAGAAAATACGGCCCTATCAGCATGACCGAGAAGGTCAGCATGTACATCAGCGCGGCGGCGAGATTGACGATTGCGAAACGGCTGTGCCGAAACAGCTCGATCCGCACGATCGGCTGCGCCGCCCGGCCTTCCCACCAGACAAACCCGGCAAGACTGGCGCCGGCGGCTGGGATCAGCAGCAGCGCGAGGTAATCGCCCTCCTTGAGCCGTGGCAGCGCGTTGACCGCGAGCAGCAGGCTGACAAGACCCGCCGCGAGCATTATCGCGCCGGCGATGTCGAAGCGCTGGTCGCTTCCGGCGTCCGCGCCGCGCGGCAGACCGCGCAGCAGCAACAGGCTGGTCAAGGCGATCGGCGCGCGAAACCAGAACACCGCGGGCCAGCCCCACTGCGCCACCAGCGCGCCGCCGATCAACGGCCCGACCGCCGATCCCAGCGCGAACATCAACGTGAAGATGCCGAGCGCGTGGCTGCGCCGTGCCTCGGGATAAAGGCCGGTGACCAAGGCCGGCGCGCAGCTGATGATCAGCCCGGCGCCGATCCCCTGCAGAAACCGGAAGAACAACAGCCAGCCGAAGCTCGGCGCGGCGGCGCACAACAGAAAGGCCGCGATGCTCCATATCAGCCCGGCGCGGAATATAAGGGCGTGGCCCCAGATATCGCCGACCCGCCCCAGCGCGAGCATCAGCCCGGCATGGGTCAGCACATAACAAATCACCACCCACTGGATCATCGGGATCGGCAGGCCAAAGCTGCCGGTAATGTCCGGGAACGCGATGTTGACCGACGTGTCGAGCGGCACGACCGAGATGCCGAGCCCGATCAGCGCGAGACGCAGCCGCGGCCAACTGGTGGCGGGGACGGCTTCGGCTATGCCGCCTGCGGACCGAGTCACCGGATTGACCGAGGGATCCGGGCGAATTTTCACTGTAACGGCGCGAGATTGCTTCGCTTCGCTCGCAATGACAGCCAAAAAGGGGTGTCATTGCGAGGAGCGCGATAGCGCGCCGAAGCAATCTCGGGACGACATCGCATTGAACGCAGCCTGATCACTCGATGGACACCACACAATGAGCCGGCCCTGGCGAGCATGACCACCGGTTTCGCGATCGCCCTCCAAGGCGGCGCCGGGACGTTTCAAAACACAAGCTGGCGAGCCGCTGATGTTTCCCGATAAATTGGCGCTGTTCAGTGTCGTGGAGCGGGAATGATGGCGTTTGATTTCGGGGGAAAAATCGTTCTCGTGACCGGGGGCGGCAACGGCATCGGGGCGGCGAGTGCGCGGGCGTTCGCGGCGGCGGGAGCGCGGGTCGCGGTCCTCGATCGCGACGGCGACGCCGCCGGGCGGGTCGCGGCCGAGATCGGCGGTACGGCGAGCGGCCATGCCCTCGATGTCGCCGACGGCGCCGCTTTCGCGCGGCTCGCGACCGAGATCGCCGACCAGGCAGGGGGGATCGACGTGCTCGTCAACTCGGCCGGCACGATCACCCGGCAGACTATCGCGGCCATGCCGGCGGCCGATTGGGATCGGATAATGGCCGTCAATCTGCGGGGGCCCTTCAACGGGACCCAGGCGGTGATCCCGCATATGAAAAAGCGCGGCGGCGGCGCGATCGTCAATATCGCCTCGGTCGCCGGGCGGCGCATCTCGTTTGGCGGCGGCGCCAATTACAGCGCGTCGAAAGCGGGGCTGCTCGGGCTGACCCGCCATGCCGCCTATGAGCTGGCGCCCGACAAGATCCGGGTCAACGCGGTGTGCCCGGGGCCGACCGCGACGGCGTTCGGCGGCGGCCAGGTGCCCTCGGAAGAGCGCAAGGCCGAGCGCGCCAGAAAGATCCCTCTCGGGCGCATGGTCGAGCCCGCCGACATCGCCGACACCGTGCTGTTCCTCGCGAGCGACATGGCGCGCATGTGCACCGGGGTCGCGCTCGATGTCGATGGCGGCGTGCTGATCAGCAACGGCATCCCGTACGAGGAATATTTCGCCCGGGCTCGCTGAGGCGGGCGGTCGGCAAACGGCGCAATTTCCCGGGCCGGTCCGCCTCGGCGCCCTCTTTTTGCCCAAAACCTACCCTACAAGCTATGCGGGCTGCATCGAACATGCCGCAGCTTCTCGCCATCGCAATTCTCCGAACCGGGGAGACGCCGGGAGTGCGGATGGCGCGTCCCGTTATGCACGAGGCTTTGCAGAATGTTCCGGCAATCGCTACTGCCGCGCGCTTGTCTGAGTGTCGCACTCGGGCTCGTCCTGTTCGCCGCGCCGGCGTCGGGTCAGGACCGTTCGGCGCAAGAGCGGCTCGATCGCCTGGAGCGCGACCTCAACATGCTGCAGCGACAGGTATATCGCGGCGCGCCGGCGCCGATGGTCGCTCCGGGCGCCGCCCACGGGATCGGCGCCGAGAGCGGTGCGGCGGTCAATACCCAGATCCGCATGGACCGGATCGAGACCCAGATCCGCAACCTGACCGGACGGTTCGAGGAGGTCATGAACCAGTTCGAGCAGGTCCGCCAGCGCACCGAGCAACTCCACAGCGATGTCGACATGCGTTTCAGCCAGGGGCCAGCCGGCCAAGGACCCGCCGGGCCAGGCGCGGTCGCCGCAAACACGCCGCCCGGCCGCCCGGGATCGCCGGGACCGGGACGCCCCGCTCGCCCGCTGAGCCCTCCGCCGGCCGCGCTCGACGACGACGCGACGCTGCCCTATCCCGCAGCGCCCGGTGGACATCCCGGTGGATATCCCGGTGGATATCCGGGTGCACCCTATGCCGGGTTGACCTATCCAGGAGGCCCCACCGCGATTTTCGGCACGCTGACGCCGCCCGGGTCCGCGCCGCCCGGGTCTGCACCGCCCCCCTCCGATCCGGCGGGCGCCGCCCCCACCGCGCCTTCCGCGACCGGAACGCTGCCGAGCGGTTCGGCGACCGATCAATACAATCATGCGTTCGGGCTGTTGAAGCAGGCCAATTATCCCGCCGCCGAAACCGCGCTGAAAGCCTTTGTCGAGAGCCATCCCAAGGACCAGATGGCCGGCAACGCACAGTACTGGCTCGGTGAGACCTATTACACACGGTCGCGATATCTGGAGGCGGCAACCGCTTTTGCCGAGGGCTACAAGCGCTATCCGAAAAGCCCGAAGGCGCCCGACGGTCTGCTGAAACTGGGCATGTCGCTGGCCCGCGCCAATCAGAAGCAGAACGCTTGCGTTGCGCTGGTGCAGCTCGACCGCGATTTCCCGCAGGCGGGGGCCTCGGTCAAGGAACGCGCCGCGGCCGAGAAGAAGCGCGTCGGCTGCTGAGCCGACCGTGTCGGCCGCGCCGCTGACGCTGGCCGAGCTTGCCGCCGCGCTTGCCACAATCGGCGGCTTCGAGGCGCGCCCGCTGGTTGCCGTCGCGGTTTCCGGCGGACCCGACAGCCTCGTGTTGATGCTGCTCGCGGAACGCTGGGCTCGGGATTGCGGCGGACAGGCCTGGGGCCTCATCGTTGACCACGGATTGCGGCCGGACAGCGCCGAGGAAGCGCGGCGTGTCGCCGGCTGGCTCGCCGCCCGGGCGATCCCGCACGAAATCCTGGCGTGGACCGGCGACAAGCCAGAGAGCGGCATTCAGGAGGCGGCCCGCGACGCGCGTTATCGCCTCCTCGCCGAAGGGTGCCGGGCGCTGGGGGTTCTGCACCTGCTGACGGCGCATCATCGCGAGGACCAGGCCGAGACGCACCTGATCCGCCGCCGCGCCGGCAGCGGCGGCGACGGGCTGGCCGGGATGTCGGCGGTGCGCGAGTTGCCGGGGTGCCGGCTGGTGCGGCCCCTCTTGTCGGTGCCGCGGGCGCGGCTCGCCGCGCTGCTCGCGGCCGAGGGCCAGCCCTATCTGAGCGACCCGAGCAATCTGAACCCCGTCTTCGAGCGAGCCCGCCTGCGCCTCCAGCCCGCTTTCGTTGCAGGGATCGATCAGGTGCTCGCCGACACGCACGCCCATGGCCAAGCCCGCATCGAGCGCGAACGCGCCCTCGATCGGCTGATCGGCCGCGCGGTGGTGTTGCACCCGGCCGGGTTCGGCGCGCTCGACCCGGCGTCGATCGCCAGCACCGATGCGGAAACGGTCGAGCGGCTGCTGGGGCGGCTCGCGGCTGTTGTCGGCGGCGCGCGCTATCCGGCGCGCCGGGCGCGGCTTGCTCGCCTGGCGGCCGCACTGACGGCGCAGCCCGATCGCGCCCGGACCCTCGGCGGTTGCCGGTTCGTGCCGTGGCGCCGCCACATCCTGGTGCTGCGCGAACTCGCCGGAACGAGTGCGCCGGTTCGGGTCGAGCCCGGGGCCAAGCTCGTGTGGGACCGGCGCTTTAGGGTTGTGCACGCTGCGACCGCGGCGCGCGGATTTACGCTCGGCTGCCTCGCGCAGAGCGGCGCCGCGATGCCCGAGCACCCTAACCGGGATGTGCCGCGCCTGGCGTATCCGATGCTGCCGGCCTGGTGGGACGAAGAGGGGCTCGCGGCGGTACCCGTTCTGGGTTATCGCCGCACCGGCGTCGGGGTCCTGCCGCAGCTTTCCTTTCGCCCGGCGAACCCGCTGACGCGCGCCGGCTTTGCAGTTGTTTAATGCAGGGAGCGCCCTATGTTTTGCTGGCGTGGAGACCCCGGGCGCGGTCAAATAGCGCGCGGTCGGATCGGGGGCGGGGCCCCGAGGCGTTGGAAAGGCCTGCAGCGTGAATAATTTCGGCAAGAATCTCGCCCTCTGGATCGTCATAGGCCTGCTTCTCGTCGCGCTTTTCAACCTGTTCCAGACATCCTCGACCCGCGGCCCGCAATCGTCGCTGGCGTTTTCCGATTTCGTCACCGACGTCAATCGCGGCCAGGTCACCGATGTCACGATCCAGGGCAACAACATCACCGGCCATTTCATCGACGGCCGCGCTTTCACCACCTACTCCCCTGCCGATCCGGGCCTGGTTGGCCGCCTGATCGAGAAGGGCGTGCGCATCACCGCCGCGCCGCTCGACGACAATGTCCCCTCATTGTTCGGCGTGCTGGTGTCGTGGTTCCCGATGTTGCTGTTGATCGGCGTGTGGATCTTCTTCATGCGCCAGATGCAGGGCGGCGGCGGCCGGGCCATGGGCTTTGGCAAGAGCCGGGCGAGGTTGCTGACCGAAAAAGTCGGGCGCATCACCTTCGAGGATGTCGCCGGCATCGACGAAGCGAAGCAGGAGCTCGAGGAAATCGTCGAGTACCTGAAGGACCCGCAGAAATTCCAGCGGCTCGGCGGCAAGATCCCGAAAGGCGTGCTGCTGGTCGGTCCGCCCGGCACCGGCAAAACGCTGTTGGCGCGCGCGATCGCCGGCGAAGCGAATGTGCCGTTCTTCACGATCTCGGGCTCGGACTTTGTCGAGATGTTTGTCGGCGTCGGCGCCAGCCGGGTGCGCGACATGTTCGAGCAAGGCAAGAAGAACGCGCCCTGCATCATCTTTATCGACGAGATCGACGCGGTGGGTCGGCATCGCGGCGCCGGTCTTGGCGGCGGCAATGACGAGCGCGAGCAGACCCTCAATCAGCTGCTGGTCGAGATGGACGGCTTCGAGGCGAACGAGGGCGTCATCCTGATCGCCGCCACCAACCGGCCCGACGTGCTCGACCCGGCGTTGCTGCGGCCCGGCCGGTTCGACCGCCAGGTCGTCGTCCCGAACCCGGACGTGGTCGGGCGCGAGAAGATCCTCAAGGTCCATATGCGCAAGGTGCCGCTCTCCGCGGATGTCGATCCGAAGATCATCGCGCGGGGCACGCCCGGCTTCTCCGGCGCCGATCTCGCCAACCTGGTCAACGAGGCGGCGCTGATGGCGGCGCGCCGCGGCAAGCGCTCGGTGTCGATGGGCGAGTTCGAGCATGCCAAGGACAAGGTCATGATGGGCGCCGAGCGGCGCTCGATGGTCATGACCGAGGAGGAAAAGACGCTGACCGCCTATCACGAGGCCGGCCACGCGCTGTGCATGCTTTACGCTGAGGCACACGAACCGTTGCACAAGGTCACGATCATCCCGCGCGGCCGGGCGCTCGGCGTGACGATGTTCCTGCCGGAACGCGACAAGTACAGCCAATCGAAGCTGGAAATAAAGGCGATGATGGCGAGCCTCTTCGGCGGCCGCGTCGCCGAGGAGCTGATCTTCGGCGAAGACAGGGTGACCACCGGCGCGTCGGACGATATCCGCCGCGCCACCGCCATCGCGCGCCGCATGGTCACCGAGTTCGGCTTCAGCGACAAGCTCGGCCCGTTGCGCTATGCCGAAAACGAGGAGGAGGTCTTCCTCGGCCACTCGGTGACCCAGCGCAAGAACGTGTCGGATGCGACCGCGAAGGTCATCGACGACGAAATCCGCCGCATCGTCGACGAGGGCGAACGCACCGCGCGCGAGATCCTGACCGGGCATCTCGAGGAATTGAACCTGCTGGCGAAGGGGCTGCTCGAATACGAGACGCTGTCGGCCGACGAGATTCGCCGCATCATCAAGGGCGAGCGGATCGTGCGCGAGACCGCGTCGAGCGGCCCGGCGGCGCCCGAGGAGCCACGGCCCGGACGCCGCAGCTCGGTGCCGCCCGCCGGCCGCCCGAGCGGGCTCGAACCGGAACCGCAGCCGGGCGGCTAGCGAGCGTCGGTGCGTTGACGATTTGGTGATGACCTCGACATTACAAGGCCGTCATGGCCGGACTTGATCCGGCCATCCACGTCTTGTGGTCGAGGGAGGCTCGTGGATGACCGGGACAAGCCCGGTCATGACGGGCTGGGATTGGGGGACATGGCGCGATGGCGCGCAAGCTTTTTGGAACGGACGGCATCCGAGGCACCGCCAATACCGAGCCGATGACGCCGGAGACGGCGCTCAAGGTGGCGATGGCCGTCGGCGAATGCTTTCACAACGGGACGCACAAACACCTCGTCGTGATCGGCAAGGATACGCGGCTCTCGGGCTACATGCTGGAACCGGCGCTGACCGCCGGCTTTATCACGATGGGCATGGACGTCGTGCTGGTCGGCCCGCTGCCGACGCCGGCGATCGCGATGCTGACGCGCAGCCTGCGCGCCGATATCGGGGTCGTGATCTCGGCTTCGCACAACCCGTTCGCCGATAACGGCATCAAGCTGTTCGGGCGCGACGGCTACAAGCTTTCCGACGACCTCGAAGCGACGATCGAGCAGACCCTCGAAGCCGGGCCGATGCGGCGCGCGCCGGCGGGCGAGCTTGGCCGGGCCAAGCGGCTCGAGGACGCGGGCGGCCGCTATATCGAGTTCGTCAAGCAAAGCTTTCCGAAGGGGCTACGGCTCGACGGCCTCAGGGTTGTCGTCGATTGCGCGCACGGCGCCGCCTACAAGGTCGCGCCGACCGTGTTCTGGGAACTTGGCGCCGAGGTCTTTCCGATCGCGGTATCGCCCGACGGGCTCAACATCAACCGCGACTGCGGCGCGCTGATGCCCGAGCAGATGCGGCGCGAAGTGCTGGCGCGGCGCGCCGATATCGGGATCGCTCTCGACGGCGACGCCGACCGGCTGATCGTCGCCGACGAACGCGGCGTCATCCTCGACGGCGACCAGGTGATGGCGCTGATCGCGACGACCCTGGCGCGCGGCGACCGGCTCGCGGGCGGCGCGGTGGTCGCGACCGTGATGTCCAATCTCGGCCTCGAACGGTATCTCTCCGGGCAGGGCATCGCGCTGCACCGGACCGCGGTCGGGGATCGCTACGTCGTCGAGAAGATGCGCAGCCTCGGGTGCAACCTGGGTGGCGAGCAATCCGGCCACATCATCCTCAGCGACTACGCGACGACCGGCGACGGCCTGATCGCGGCGTTGCAGGTGCTGGCCGCGATCGTCGAATCGGGGCGCCGCGCCAGCGAAGTGGGCCGCGTGTTCGAGCCGGTGCCGCAGCTGTTGCGCAATGTCCGCTTCGGCAACGGCCAGCCGCTTCAGTCGCGAGAGGTGCAGCGGGCGATTGCCGCGGGCGAAGCCCGGCTCGGCGCGGGCGGGCGGCTGGTGATCCGGAACTCCGGCACCGAACCGCTCATTCGCGTGATGGCGCAAGGCGAGGACGAGGCGTTGCTGGCGAGCGTCGTCGAGGATATCTGCGAGGCGATCCTGGCGGTCGCGCGCGGCGCCGAAGCGGTCGAGCCGCCGGTCCAGGCGACCGAATGGCAGGCGGCCGAATGATCGGCGGCGAATGACGCCCAGGTTTTTGCGATGAATGGTCGCGTTCTGATCGTCGCCGGATCGGATTCGGGTGGCGGCGCCGGCATCCAGGCCGACATCAAGACCGTGACGATGCTCGATTGCTTCGCCGCCACCGCGATCACGGCGCTGACCGCGCAGAACAGTTTGGGCGTCTTCGGCGTGTTGCCGATCGCACCCGATTTCATCCGGCGGCAGATCGAGGTCGTGCTCGACGATATCGGCGCCGATTCGATCAAGACCGGCATGCTGCACGATGCCGCGGTGATCGAGACGGTGGCCGCCGTGCTGGCCGAGCGGGCGCCCGGCGTGCCGCTAATCGTCGATCCGGTAATGGTGGCGAAGGGCGGGGCGACGCTGATCGAGCCGGGCGCGATCGACACGCTGAAGCGTCTGCTCGTCGCCCGCGCCACGGTGCTGACCCCGAACCTGCCGGAAGCCGAGATCCTGGCGGGCCGCCCGATCGACAGCCTCGCCGCGATGCACGAAGCGGCGCAGGCGCTGCTTCAGCTTGGTTGCCGTGCGGTGCTGCTCAAGGGCGGACACCTGCCGGGCGCCATGGTTTACGACGTGCTGGCGACCGCGTCCGGCCTGCGCGTCTGGGACGGCCCGCGGATCGACAGCCGCCACACCCACGGCACCGGCTGCACGCTCGCCTCGGCGATCGCCGCCGGCCTGGCGCAAGGGCTCTGCGTCGAGGCGGCGATCGAGCGCGCGCGCGAATACGTGCGGCGCGCCATCGCCAGCGCCCCCGGCCTCGGCCGAGGCCACGGCCCGCTCGACCACGCGCATCCGTTGCGGGCGTGACCATGCGCATTCCGCTCTATCAGATCGACGCCTTTGCCGAGGAACCGTTTACCGGCAACCCGGCTGCGGTGTGTCCGCTTGAGGCGTGGCTGCCC
This sequence comes from Rhizobium sp. Q54, assembly GCA_945861155.1. Classification (GTDB taxonomy): domain Bacteria; phylum Pseudomonadota; class Alphaproteobacteria; order ATCC43930; family CGMCC-115725; genus DATARH01. The sequence goes on along the minus strand of CAMATN010000134.1, from coordinate 1,861 downwards.
GACGGGGTGATGCAGGCGATCGCGGCCGAGAATAATTTATCCGAGACAGCATTTTTCGTGCCCGAGGGTCCGGAAGGCTATCGCCTGCGCTGGTTCACCCCGACGGTCGAAGTCGATCTTTGTGGGCACGCCACGCTGGCCGCGGCCTTTGTCGTGTTCCGCTGGCTGAAACCTGGCCGTGACAGCATCACCTTCGAGACCGAGAAAGCCGGCATGCTGACCGTCACGCGCGAGCGCGACCGGCTGGCGCTCGACTTCCCGGCGCGCCCGGCGGTACCCTGCGCGATCCCCGAGCGTCTCGCTACCGCGCTCGGCAAGCGGCCGTCCGCCGTGCTGGCGGCGCGCGATTATCTCGCCGTGTACGACAGCGCCGATGACATCGCCGCCCTGACGCCGGACTTCGGCGCGGTGGCGGCGCTCGACCGGTTTGCCGTCATCGCGACAGCGCCCGGGCGCGAGGGCATCGATTTCGTGTCGCGTTTTTTCGCCCCGGCGCGCGGGGTCGCCGAGGACCCGGTCACCGGGTCGGCGCATTGCACCCTGATCCCCTACTGGGCCGAGCGGCTCGGCAGGAATCATCTTGAGGCGCGCCAGTTGTCGCGGCGTGGCGGCGCCCTCTCCTGCGAACTGCGCGGTGAGCGGGTGACGATCGCCGGGAGCGCGACACTCTACCTCGAGGGGATGATCACGATCTGAGCATTGCCGACTGCGCGAAATCGCGGAAAGATGGCGGGACGTAAATCAGAAGGGATTTGCCATGTCGCGGATCGCAATTTTCGCCTTTTGCCTTGGCCTGTTTGCCGCCTCCGCTTCGGCTTTCGCCCAGGACAAGGAGACGATCCAGAAGCTGAATGACAGGTTTACCGCGGCTTTCAACCGCGGCGATGTCGCTGCCGTCGCGGCGATGTACGCCGAGGACGCCTACCTTCTCCCCGCCGGCGCCGATATGGTGCAGGGTCGCCAAGCCATCGAAACCTTCTGGCGCCAGGCGGCGCAGCAGCTCGGCGACGCGAAGCTGATGACCCGCGATGTTCAGCCCCTCGGCGGGCGGGCGGCGCGCGAGATCGGCACCTTCAGCTTCAAGACCAAGGCGCAGCCGCCGGAGGAGATGGTCGGCAAATACGTCGTCGTCTGGCGCAAGGCCGGGGGCCAGTGGCGGCTCGCGACCGACATCTGGAACCTGAACAAGTAGGAGCGGCGCGAACGCTCCGGCTGAGGCGGAGAACATGCCGACCATCGACCGCGACAATTCGCTGCTGCTGATCATCGATTTTCAGTCGCGGCTGATGCCGGCGATCGAGGCCGGCGCGGCGGCGGTGGCCAATGCGCGCCGCCTGCTCGACGCCGCGCGGATGTTCGAGGTGCCGGTGCTGTTCACCGAGCAGAATTCCGGTGGCCTCGGACCCACATTGCCCGAGCTGGCCGGCCAGGTGGCGCAGAACCGGGTGGCGCAGAAAATGACCTTCGACGCCTGCCGCGGGGCGGGCTTTGTCGAGCGCCTCGGGGACCGGAGCGATATCGTCGTCGCCGGGTGCGAGACGCATGTCTGCGTGCTGCAGACCGTGCTCGGGCTGATCGCCACGGGCCGCCGGGTCTATCTGGTGCGCGATGCGGTCGGCTCGCGGCGCGGCGAAAGCAAGGAAACCGCGATCCGGCGCATGGAGCGCCATGGCGCCGAGATCGTCACGACCGAAATGGTGGTCTTCGAATGGCTCGGCTCGGCCGAACATCCGCGCTTGCGCGAGGTGATCGACCTGGTCCGGTAAGGCGCCCCGGTCAGAGCGCGTGAAGGAAACTTGTCGGAGGCCGTGCGTCCTTCGAGACGCCCGCTAGGCGGGCTCCTCAGGATGAGGTTCTTTCT
>CAMATN010000133.1 GCA_945861155.1 Rhizobium sp. Q54 | reverse complement strand
AACATTGGGCAACTCCCGTTCGCTTCAAGAGGCAGGCGAGGCGCTGCAATCCAATGCCAAAATGTGGCTTGGCACGTTCAGGGCTGACAGCCAACGCGCTTGGGGGCAACTCGACCTCTTTGTCCCGAAGAATACGCCTGTGGGCGCGGCCAACTACGCGACGACGCTGGCGACGGTGCGCAACGCGATGCCGAATGCGCCCGCAACAGCCGAGACGTTGCAGCCGGCCCTCACCAAGAATTTGCTCGACTCGTTGATCAAGGACACCCAGGCCAAATCTCTGACCTGGCAGGACATGAAGGCTATCCGCACCAGGATCGGCGAAAAGCTGGCTGAGCCGCAGATCGTCGGCGACACGTCCTACACCGATTTGAAGCGGATTTACGGCGCCCTTTCGGACGACCTCGGCGCCGCGGTCGCCGCCCGTGGCCCGCAGGCACAAGCGGCCTTTGACCGAGCGACGGCGCTAACCCGAGACGGGCACGGGTTTATCGAGAACGTCCTGTCACGGGTCATGAAGGGCGATCAGATCGCGCCGGAGCGCGCCGCGGCAAACGCGCTGAGCGGGGCCGGTGGCGGCGGGACGATGCTCGGCGAGATCAGGCGAGAGATGCCGCAGGCCGCCGACGAGCTGGCGGCGTTCAAGCTGCGCGATATGGGGCTGGCGAATGCCGGTGTGCAAAACGCCGAGGGCGCTCGATTTTCCCCGGGGACGTTCGTTACCGATAAGGCCAAGCTGTCGCCGGAAGCGTTCAACGCGCTGTTCCTCAATGACCCCCGCATCGGAGCCTTGGCGACGGTCGGCGATTCGATGAAACAAACGGCGCGTTTTCTGAATACCAGCAACACCGAGACGATGCAGGCGATGAGACACGCGCTCGCGGGGCTGTCTCCCGTCGGTGCGCTGGCAGGAGGCGCTGCCGGCGGGTGGCCTGGCGCGGCGGCGGGTTGGGCGATGGGGGCGGCGCTGCCGTGGGCGACCGGCTATGGTGCGGCGCGCGCGACGACGAGTCCCGCGCTTACCGCCTTGATGGCGGCCCCGGCGGCAGGATCGTTATCCCCGGAGTTGTTGAATAGAGCGGCACTGCTCCCTCCCGCACTTCGCGCGCTGCTCGGCGCCGGCGGGGGCCAGCCGTAATCAGGTCGACGAGGCGTAGGAAAATCCAGACAGGGAAGATCAGCCGGGAAATGGCCTTGCCCCATTCCGCCGACGGGGCGTCCGCCATACCCAGCAAATACAGTCCGCCGAGCACGATCACGGCCCAGATCATCGTGATCCGGTCGGCCCAGCACAGGCGGAAGATTTCTGGTCGGCGCAGCCAGGTTGATTGATGACCGTACCCGGGCGGAATTGGACGGCCTCGCGTCAGAAAGAACAGCCCCGCCACAAAGGCTAGGCCGATAATAATCCCCCATGGATCGCCTGGACTCTGCACGGCTAGTTACACGTCATTATGTTGCCGATCACGACGCAATTCCGGCCTTGTGGCCCCGAGATTATACCGCCACCCAAGTCGGTCCACGTTTGGGGCACGCGGAATTGTTGCTGTTGCGGCACGTACAGCGGCATTGACGTTGGCGGCGACATCGCACCCCCGCGCTGTCCGGGGGGTGGTGGTAGTTGCGGCGCTTGAGCACTTGCGGCCCCGGCGAACACCGCGAGAGTGCCGAGCGTGATGAAAACGCGCACAAGTTTTCTGATCATTTGCTTCTCCAATTCACCGCGCGAACCTCACAGAGGGCGCGCCGGCAGTCTTGCCGCGCGGCGGGCCACGATCGACTAACCGCGTAGGTTGGGATGTTGCCGCCGGTAGGATCGTCAGCCATTAGCCCCTTCTCTCGCCGCAGCCTTGAGCCCGAGATCGATCAGGCGGCGGATCGCTTCGGGGCGGCCGGGCTTTGGCTCAGGCTGTTGGGAAATCCAGCCGTCTAACTGCGCGATCTGATCGGGCGGCATGCGGACCATAACGCCGATCGCCCCTTTTGGCTTGGGCCGATCGGTTCGCCGTCACAGGTCGGTTGGTTGCAGCCCGGTTATCTTCGCGATCCTGGCCAGCATCGCCGGCCCGATCTCGTCGCTATCGTGGAAGGCGAACACGTAATCGGCCGATCCTGGCCGCGACAGCGTGATATGGGAACCGGACTGCCGCTTTTCCGTCCACCCGATCTTCTTTAGCGCGCGCAAGACCCGGCCTGCCTTGCTGGCCGGCCATGCGCTCATGCGGCTACGAAGAAATCCTGGGGGTTGAACGGCACTGGCTCGCCATGCTCCAGCCTATCGGCGATGACCCGGAGCGCAAGCGCCGTTACCCGCGTCCGCGCTTCGTCCACCGTGATGCCGTACGCCAAGACGCCTGGCAGCGCCGGCACTTCCGCGAGCCAGCGGCCGTCTTCCTCGCGCTCGATCTCGATCCTGAGCATGGGTAGCATCCCTAACCCCAACGGGCCGCGCATCGTAGCCGTTCTGGGGTTCGAAAGTGTTTCAAGTTGGCACAGGTTGTTGCAGTTCGTATATCGCGCGCCCGGCGAGCGCTCTCAGGTTACCGGGTGGTCTTAATCGTCAATGCCTTCGGTTTCCGCAAAAAGAAGCCCCGCCGAAAGCGGGGCCTGAGGGTTTCCGCCGGATCAGGCAAGCGCGACTGCCGGCTATGCTGCCCTTCCGCGCCCGAGCGCGGGATCGTATGGCCGCTCGACGAACAGCCCGACGACGCGGCCGATGATCCGAACGACGAGCGCGTCCATGTAGATCGGCCCATCGCTGAAATGGCAACCGGCGATGTCCCATGTGCCGTTCGCGAGTTTACGCGGCGGCGGGTTGTTCAGCGGGCGCATGAACGCCGTGGGGCGATCCGGCGAGCCGGGCACCTCCTGGTAGATTGCTGGCGTCTTGCAGATTTGCCAGATCATCGGCCCGCGGTGCTGCCGGAGCAGGTACAGCTCGCCGAACACGATCGCCCGGTCGGTCGTGTCGATCAGCACATACTCGCCGGATTTCAGGTGCGGCCAGTGGCGATCATCGTCGACGTAGACGACGGTGTGGCCCGCCGGCATGTCTGAGGTGATCGGGTAGGCGCGCGGGCCGTCGCCAGGCGCGGGGAGCGGCATGGGGAGGGCGCTCATGCCGCGCCTCCCTTCGCGATGGCTCGCAGCCCGGCGAGCGCCATTTGCACGAGTTCATCGGTTTCATAGCCGGCAAGCGCGAGTTGCGCGATTGCACCCTCGATTGTGGTCGGCGCCGTGCGCTTGATCTCGTCGAGCACCTCGCCGGCGGCTTCCTCGTATTCCTGCGCCTGGGCGTAGAGCGGGCCGAACGGGTCGGGGCGATCTTCCTCGGCGATACCGCGGAAACGCAGCCGCTCGTCGCCGAGCGCGAACCATGCGACATCGGCCCGATGTCGGAAATCGCAGCCGATGGCGAGGAGCCGGGCTTCCTCGGCGATCAGGTCGAGAACGGGATCGGTCTCGTATCCTCCGAGGGCGAAGAGGTCGCGATCGGGGGCGCTCATGCTGCGCCTCCTGTTGCCAGTGCGCGCAGCCCCTCGACCGCGCGCACGAGCACGGGGTCAGATTCGTAGTCGGCCAGCTCGATCATCGCGATAACGCCGCCGAGCGTGATCGGCTCGACGTCCTCGATCTGGTCGTAAAGCACCCCCGCCCGAGCGATCAGCGCGTCACCCTCCGAGTTGCACGCGGTATAGCCGGAGGCCTCCAACACGGGGTCAACGCGCGCCGTCTTGTCTGCCCGGTATTCGGCGAGCAACTCGGCGCAGCGGGCTTCGGTGAAATAATGGGGCCGCCATGCCCGGCTCATGTTGTCGAGCCATTCGAGCAGGTCTTGTTCGGTTCGGAAATGGTAAGGCGTCGCCTTAAACCTGTCCGATGGCTTGGGCACGATGTCCCCGTATCGAGAACGAAAAACGACCCTTGGGCCTCGGCGGATATCGTCGGGCAGCTCGCGCGCGATCAATGTCGCTTTGTCCTGGAGGCTGCATCCGAGATCACGCAAGCGCCTTTCCTCGGCGATCAGCGCGAGGATCGGATCGCTTGCCGGAGCCATGGCGGAGGGCGCCGCAAGTGCTGTCGCGGCGAGCGTAGAGCCGCTGGCAAACGCGCCAGCGGCCCCGAGGATGTTGCGTCGGGTGAGGCGTTCCATGTGCTCGCCCTCCCTATGCCGCGATCTTGACGGCGACGGCGCGGGCTTTGACCGCAACCGTCGTGACCAGCGCTTGCCGGCAGCGGGCGTTCCACCAAGCGTCGCCCATTTCGGCGCGAACGGCCGCGGCGTTGATGGTCCAGCGCACCGCGTCGGAGATAGTGGCGGCGTACAGCGCGCCCTCGATGGCGGGCAGGCGGCGGCGGATCAGCTCGTCGCGGAGCGCCTTCTCGCGGGCTTCGAGATCGGCAATCTCGGCCTTCACGGTGCCGAGTTGGTCGGCGAGATCGCCGACCGGGAGATTGTGGAATTGCGATAGAATGGGAATAGCCTTGGGCATCGGGTTCCTCTTTGCCTGGGGTTAGGCTCGACCGCGGTGCTATCAACACCCGGTCGGGCCGCTTACATGCACATAATACGCATACTGCGCATCTACCGTCAACTCATATTGCGTAACATGCTCATAGTGTATATCATGCGCGTATGGCCGATGATGAACGCAGAACCGAGCGAGTCCCGCTGTTGATGACGCCGGGCGAGGTCAAAGCGCTCGATGATTGGGCTTTCGCAAACCGCATCCGCAGCAGAGGCGAAGCAATCCGTCGGTTGATCGAGTTAGGATTGACGGCGCCTGTTCCAGAGCCCGACACAACACCAGCACGGCCGCTGGCCCTCAGAGAGCGGGGCACGCGGTAGTCACATGACGAAGCGATGGAACACAACTCGGCTAGCTCTTTACGGCGCACTCGCGGGGATCACCTGGGCAGGCTTCGAATCTGTTTCCTTGTGGGGTCTTGGGCCAGATTACCAAGCTAGGGCTATTGGTCACCTGATCGGCGGCGTTGTGGGCGGCGCAGCCCTGCTGGCCATCGTATCTGGCGCGCGGAATTTAATTCTGCGGGCCGAATAAACAGCCGCCGAGCAGCGGGCGCACCAATGACCAACAATCCCCCGGCTCCCCGGGGAGCCATCCCGAACTGGCAGCCGGCGACGACGATCGACGACTACCTCCGCAGCTGCGAAGAGGGGCTTGAGGAGTACTCCGACCGGCGCGCCGCGAAGCTGCTGGGCTGGTCCCGGATGCGGGTCTACCGCGCGAAAGCCGCTGCCTCGCTACCGGACGCGCTGTTCGAGCACCTTCTCGCCCAAGGCTGCCGCATGCGCGACATCGCCAACGTCGCCCTCGCGTTCGAACGCGGCGAGGAACATGCCGAGGCGGAGCACTGCCCCCATTGCGGCGGGCAGCTGAGGGTGCGCTCGCAGATCACCACGGCGGCCAGGACGGCAATCCGCGCATGGCTGGATGAGGGCGAGCGGGGAGCGGGGTAATCATGTCCGGTACGCGGCAATTACCTGGCGGCAATCCGCGCAAGGCGAGCCAACGCAACCACAAGCGGGGCGCGGCGCCCTTAGAACGCTTCATGCGCGAGGTCGGGGTTTCTTCTAAGCAAACCGGACGGGCGCGACAGGCATTCATGCGTTCCGCTCGGCAGGCAGGCTTCTTTGCTCACGGCGAGGATCGTCTTGTTCGACCCTCATTCCCTGGCGGGCCTGGCACGCGCCCCATCGACTCCGCTAACGAAGTCGACAAGACCAAGCATAAGCCGGGCGGCGGTGGCGGCGATGATCCGCCACGCCACCCATTGATTGAAGGGATGTTCCAGAGCTTGCCGACCGGTGGCGAGCCTTGGACCCTTGATGAAGCGGCCGACTGGCTGCATGCGGCCGCCTATAATCTGCGGTTTGCGTACAAGCTAAAGGGTAAAATCACGATCGATATCAAAGTTGAACGGCAAGGAGAGACGAATTAGGGGTTGCGCGGACCCCACCTTTTGACCATCGGACCGACCGCGCTATCGCCATGCGGCCAGCCTAGCCGACCACCGGCGCGGTCGCCGTCTGGGCCGACGAGGCGCAGGACGCCCCCGAAGGCGATTAAGCCAAACCGTCGAGCCCCTGACAAAGGGGGCAGACAGCTGCCCCCTCGGCCTCGGCGGCTTCAAGCAAAGCGCGGCATAGTGAGCGGACCTCACCCACAAGCTCCCCTTCCATTCGGAAGGCTGGCTGCCCTTTACCGGGTCGACCAAGAACGATCGGTTCGGAGGTTCGCTCCCTTGCTACCACCTCGCGCAAAGCGGCGGTGAGTCTGTGCCAATCTGGGGGCGATTGCGACAGAGCAGCGGCAATCGCACGGGCCGCAGGTTCGTATGCCGTATTCATGCGGCTTCTCCTCCCAGGTTTTGAGAGGATTTAATTCCCCAAAACTCCCGCGGGCAAGGGCGCTCGCCTATCTGGTCCCATCTGCGCCCGAATACCGCTTTCGAGTGGGTTAATCGTCGACAGCGGCCGGCTCCCTCCGCTGCTTCTTCGCCAACGCCACGCCCTAACGCCTCGTCTGAGCCTCGCCAAATGGATCATCCCCGCCCCGCCCCGCGGCGCGAGCTTATCGAGGATCGCCTTCAAGCTGCGGATGCACGGCGACAGCGGGAAGCGGTCGCCGGCGATCGTCTCGCGCAGCAGCTCGGCCAGGGCGGCGCAGGCGCTCCGGGAAGCGTTCGGGTTCGGGCCGGGGCCAGACGCTTAGCGGGCGGCACGGCTCGCGGATGCCTGCCCGAAACCAGTGCCGCTGGAACCTATTGGGAACCTAAAGCAAACCGCGAACCGCGTCGCCGCCCGTAGCTGGTTGAAAAACCACATGCTTTCGACACAAGAAATGGTGGAGCCGAGGGGGATCGAACCCCTGACCTTCGCATTGCGAACGCGACGCTCTCCCAGCTGAGCTACGGCCCCAACTATCTCGACAACCGGCGCACCGGTCATCCCCGGCGGAGCCGATTATCAAGCTCGCGACAGCTCACGGGCAAGCTCATCCGGGGCGGGCGGACTATGGGGACCGCCCCATCGGCTGTCAAGCATCCGCCCCCCGCCGCTGCCCGCCTCGCGGACCCTCGTGGGCGGGCGGCGCCATGGGATGCCAAGTCTATCCCGGCCCTATGATCCCCATTATAGAAACGCATCGCGCGAGCGGGTTGCGGCCCGGGTCTTGCGCGCACCCCGGGTCTTGCACACAGATTGGGGACGCATGCCTAACGATATACCCAAATTCGGCCTGATCCCCGGCAAGACAAGCCGGACGCCATCGGCGCCGATCGCCGATGCGCCGGCGAGCGAGGCCGATATCGAGGCGTTCAAGGCGAGCGTGCTGGCCAAGCTGGCGGTGGCCGTCGGCAAGGACGGCGACGCCGCGACCGCCCGCGACTGGTTCGTCGCCACGGCGCTCGCGCTGCGCGACCGGGTCGTCCACCGCTGGCTCGAAGTCAACCGCGCGGCCCATGCCGAGGGGCGCAAGCACGTCTATTACCTGTCATTGGAATTTCTGATAGGGCGCCTCTTCGCCGATGTCGTCGGGAATTTGCGGCTGACCGAGACGGTGCGGGCCGCGCTCGGCGATCTCGGCGTCGATATCGACAGGATGCGCCGGGCCGAGCCCGATGCCGCGCTCGGCAATGGCGGTCTCGGCCGGCTCGCGGCCTGTTTGATGGAGAGCATGGCGAGCCTCGGGGTGCCGGCTTGCGGCTATGGCATCCGCTACGACCACGGCCTGTTTCGCCAGGTGATCCGCGACGGATGGCAGCACGAATACGCCGAGGATTGGCTGTCCTTCGGCAACCCGTGGGAATTCGCGCGGCCGGAGGTGGTCTACGACATCCAGTATGGCGGCCGGGTCGAGATGGTGACGGTGGCGCCGCGACGGGCGCGGCCGGTCTGGCGGCCCGAGGAGATCGTCGAAGCGGTGGCTTACGACACGCCGGTGGTCGGCTGGCGCGGTCGCCACGTCAACCCGCTGCGGTTGTGGTCGGCCCGCGCTCCCGATCCGCTGCGGCTCGAAATCTTCAACGAGGGCGACCATGCCGGCGCCCTGTCGGAGCAGATTCGCGCCGAGGCGATCTCGAAGATCCTCTATCCGAGCGACAATACGTCAGCCGGGCGCGAGTTGCGGCTGCGCCAGGAGTATTTCTTCGTGTCGGCGTCGCTGCAGGACATCGTGCGGCGCCACCTGCAGTATTTCAGCGAGCTTGCCTCGCTGCCCGAACGCGTCGCGATCCAGCTCAATGACACGCATCCGAGCATCGCCGTCGCCGAATTGATGCGGCTGTTGGTCGATGTCTACAATTTGCCGTGGGACGTCGCGTGGCGGACGACGGTCGCGACCCTCTCCTACACCAACCACACGCTGTTGCCGGAGGCGCTGGAACGCTGGCCGGTCGAGTTGTTCGGGCGGGTATTGCCGCGCCACATTGAAATCATCTACCGCATCAACGAGCAGCACCTCGAAGCGGCGCACGCGAGCGGCGTTGCCGATGGCGGTCTGCGCGCGGCGATCTCGATCATCGACGAGGACCATGGCCGGCACGTGCGGATGGGGCATCTCGCCTTTATCGGCTCGCACCGCGTCAACGGCGTCTCGGCCTTGCATACCAAGCTGATGCGTGAGACCGTGTTCGCCGATCTGCACCGTCTCTATCCCGAGCGCATCGTCAACAAGACCAACGGCATCACCTTTCGCCGCTGGCTGCACCAGGCCAATCCGGGGCTGACCCGGTTGTTGTGCGACATCTGCGGCAGCGAGGTGCTCGACGACACCGCCGCGCTCCTCCGGCTCGCCGAATATGCCGACGATGCCGGCACGATCGAGCGCCTCGCCGCCGTCAAGCGCGCCAACAAAACCGCGCTCAGCCGTTTTGTTCATGAACAGATCGGCTTGGCCGTCGACCCGGACGCGCTGTTCGACGTGCACATCAAGCGCATCCACGAATACAAGCGCCAGTTGCTGAACCTGCTCGACACGGTCGCGCGCTACCATGCGATCCGCGACGATCCGGGGGCGGACTGGGTGCCGCGGGTAAAAATTTTCGCCGGCAAGGCGGCGGCCAGCTATGCCCAGGCCAAACTGATCATCAAGCTGGCCAACGACATCGCCGCGATCGTCAACAACGACCCGGCGACCCGCGAATTGCTGCGCGTCGTTTTTCTGCCGAACTACAATGTCAGCCTGGCCGAGATGATCATCCCGGCGGCCGATCTGTCGGAGCAGATCTCGACGGCCGGGATGGAGGCGTCGGGCACCGGCAACATGAAATTCGCGCTGAACGGCGCCGTGACGATCGGCACGCTCGACGGCGCCAATGTCGAAATCCGCGATTTTGTCGGCGAGGAGAACATCTTCATCTTCGGCCTCAAGGCCGAGGAGGTTGAGGCCCGCCGCCAGCGCGGGCTCGACGCCGGCGACGCGATCGACGCCTCGCCCGAGCTTGGCGCAGCCATCGCTGCGATCGGCAACGGCGAGTTTTCGCCCGACGACCGCGGCCGCTTCCGGCACATCGCCGACGGCTTGCGCCACGTTGACCCGTACATGGTCGCGGCTGATTTCGCCGCCTACCGCGCCGCCCAGGCCGAGGTCGATTTGTTGTGGCGCATGCCCTCGGCATGGGGCCGCGCCGCCGCCCTCAACATCGCCCGCATCGGGTGGTTTTCGGCCGACCGCACGATCGCCGAATACGCCTCGGACATCTGGCACATCCCGCTGAAAGACGGTTGACCGGCCCCCTTCGGCTTTTTAGCCGGACAAGCCGCTGGGCTAAGAAAGAAACAATCCATCGTAGGGCGGGTGAGCGACGCGTAACCCGCCGCGTTGCCCGCCGAACCGATGGCGGGTTGCGCTGCGCTCCACCCGCCCTACGGGAGTGCTGGCCGTTTCACCCCCCGGCGGGTCAGCAAAGCCGGTGGCCAACTAATACGTCTCCTTCGGCAGATCGAGGTGCGGGAACGGGCTGTGGACGTGGGCCGGCACTACCGGGCGGGCCGCGCGGATGTGGGATTTGTCGAGTTCGCCATATCCGGTGACGCCGAGCAGCGACAGGCAGATGCGGATTTCATCCTCGAGTATCTCAAAGAGGCGCACGATCCCCGGCCCGCCGGCCGCGGCAAGCCCGTAGACGTAAAGCCGGCCGACGACGACCGCGTCGGCGCCCAGCGTGATCGCCTTGACGACATCGGTGCCGCGGGTGATGGAGCCGTCGACCCATACCTTGGCGCGCCCGCCGACCGCCTCGACGACCTCCGGCAACACCTCGATCGAGCCGACGCCCTGGTCGAGCTGACGCCCGCCGTGGTTCGACACATAGACGCAATCGACCCCGTGGTCGACCGCGATCCTGGAATCCTCGCCGGTCGCGATGCCCTTGATCAGCACCGGGATCTTCGACAGCCGCTTGATGCGGTCGATGTCCCGCCAGTTGAAGCGCGCCTGATAGACCCGCGCGTCGTCGACCCGCACCCGGCGGCGCTGATGGCGTTTGGCGATGTCGCGCTCGCGCCGGCTGTAGCTGTCGGTATCGACCGTCAGGCAGAACGCGTTGTAGCCGCTGTCCATCGCGCGCCGGACGTGGTCATCGACCCACGCCTCGTCGCCGCGGACATAAAGTTGAAAGACGCGGAACCCGTCACCGGCGGCCTCGGCGGTCTTTTCGAGACCCGGATGCGATACCGACGACAGGATCATGCCGTTGCCGAATTTCGTCGTCGCCGCGGCCACCGTAGCGCCGCCGCCTGGCTCGAAATTCTCCAGCGAGCCGACCGGCGCGGTCAGCACCGGGATGCGCAATTTCTTCCCGAACACCTCGCGGCTGACATCGACCTCTGACACATCGCGCAGCACGCGCGGGCGGAATCCGATCGAATCGAGCGCCAGCCGGTTGCGCGCCAGCGTCGTCTCGCTTTCCGAGCCGCCGATCAGATAGTCCCAATTGTTGCGGTTGAGGTTGGTGCGCGCCGCCTTGACGAACTCGTGCAGGTTCTGGAAGCGCTCTTCGAGATTGTCGTCGGACATCGGCGGGGTGACCTTGTCAGCTGCCACGGAATATGGATGCGGAAATGCGGCGGCACCCTAGCCGAGCAGCCGGGGGCCAGCAACCGGCGCCGAGCGAGGGCCAGCGCGGCGACTTTGCTAATGGGCAGCATCGCTCGCAGTCGCTACGATATGCGACCGGGAGCTTAATCCCAGGCGCAGAGGAGACGCATGATGCCCCACCGCATTCTGACCCCGACCGGCAATGGCGCGGAAACGCTTGCGATTGCCCACGACTTGATCCCCGACGGCTATGAGCTGGTCGAGGCGCCGCACGGCCGCCCGGAATTCTGGGCGTTGCTGAAGGATGCCGAGTTCTACATCGGCGCCGGCCAGTACAAGCACGGTCCGGAATTCTATGCCCAGGCGCCGCAGTTGAAGCTCGTGCAGACGCTCAGCGCCGGGTACAACACCTATGATCTCGAAGCGGCGCGCTCTGCCGGCGTGCCGATCTGCAATAATGGCGGCGCCAACGCGACCGCGGTCGCCGAGCATGCCTTGATGCTGATGCTCGCCGTGTCGCGCAAATTGACATGGGTGCATGACGGCGTCGTGTCCGGGCGCTGGCGCGGCAACGATTTTGCCGCCGCGAAGCTCTACGAACTCGAGGACAAGACGCTCGGCATCGTCGGGCTCGGCAACATCGGCAAGAAGGTCGCGCGCCGCGCCAAGGCGTTCGACATGCGGGTTATCTATTACGACATAAACCGCCTGACGGCCGACCAGGAAGACGCGCTCGGAATCCGCTTCGCGCTGTTCCCGGAGCTCTTGAAAGTTTCGGACGTCGTGTCGCTGCATGTGCCGCTCGACATGTCGACGCACAATTTGATCGGCGAGCGCGAGTTGTCGCTGATGAAAAAGACCGCGATCCTGATCAACACCTGCCGCGGCCCGGTCGTCGATGAAGTCGCGCTGTACAAGGCGTTGCGCGACGAGACGATCATGGCCGCCGGGCTCGACGTGATGGTCGAAGAGCCGCCCAAGCCGGACCACGAGCTGTTCACGCTGAAAAACGCGATCTTCAGCCCGCACTCGGCCGGCCCGACCTGGGACAACCATCCAAAGCGCTGGCGCAACGCCTTCGATAATTGCGAGCGCGTCGCCCGCGGGTCGAAGCCCTTCTGGATCGTCCCCGAATTGCGCTAGGGAAACTCCTTAAGGAAACACTGAAATAAGGCGCATTCCGCCACTCGCATCGGGTAGAATCTGCTGTGGGGATGGAGACCAAGGGGCGGGACGATGCAGCGCCAGGGGAGCTTTTCGCAAGCGGAATACGCCGGCAAGAAGAGGCAGACGCGGCGC
>CAMATN010000132.1 GCA_945861155.1 Rhizobium sp. Q54 | reverse complement strand
GCAGGTAGTCGACCAATTTCGGTCCCATCGGATACTTCCTCCCGTGTCGGCCGCGCGTGGGCCGTTTCGACGGATCGCAGTGTAGAACGCCGATCATCCCGCCGGCAAAGCGCCCGCCGTGCAACCGACCGCACTCTGTGGCAGCTTCGACCCGGCGGACTTATCGGGCGGGAGGGCGGCGATGGAAGCGGGGTATCTGGGCGTCGGCAACATGGGGCAACCCATGGCGGAGAAGCTGCTGGATGGCGGGCACGGCCTGACGGTGTTCGACATCAGCGAGGCGGCGATGGAACCCTTGCTGCTGCGGCAGGCGAAGCGCGCCGCATCGCCAAAGGACCTCGCGGATCGCTGCGAGATCGTGTTCGTCTCGCTGCCCACGCTCGCCGCGTTCCGCGCCGTGACTTTCGGGCCCGAGGGCCTCGCCAACGGCAAAACCATGACGCTGCTGGTGAACACCTGCACCGTCGGCGTGCCGTTCGTGAAGGAGATCGAACAGGCGATGGCGACCCAGGGTGTGACGGTGGTTGACTGCCCGATCTCCGGTGGGCCGCCGGGGGCGCGGGCGGGCACCCTCTCCGTCATGGTGTCGGGCGATCCGGTCGCGGTCGAGCGCATCCGGCCGATGATCTCGCTGTGGGGCCGCACCCTGAACGTGGCCGGTGACAAGCCGGGCGCCGCGCAGGTGCTGAAGCTGACCAACAACATTCTCTCGGCGGTTGCCCTGGCGGCCACGGCGGAGGCGTTCGTGATGGGCGCCAAAGGCGGGCTCGACCCCGAGGTGATGCTGGCCGCGATCAACGCCGGCAGCGGACGCAACAGCGCGACTGAGGCAAAATTCCCCGCCGCCGTCTTGACGCGCAGCTTCGACTACGGCGCCGAGATGCATATCCTGATGAAGGATATCGACCTAGCCATCGCGCAGGGCGAGGAATTGGGCGTGCCGATGTGGGTGTGCCAGGCGGCGCGGCTCGTGTTCAAGCACGCGATGCACAAGGGCGCGGCGAAGGAAGACCTGACGGCGATCGTGAAATACGTGGAACGCGACGCCGGCTTCGAGCTGCCAAAGACGCCGTGAGGGCGCGTCCGGCGAGCCGAATTGGTTCGAGATGGAGGCTCGCGCCGCAATCGGGTGACCGGCATACTCGGCGAACGCCCGCTCCGCCAGGCTCGCCGCTATGGCAAAATCGCGCCTGATGAGAACTCAGCTTGCCGATCGGTGGTGTCGGGCGAAAAACGGCCCTCGCTGCCGTGACAATCCTGGACGCGAGGAGTGCCTGCCGGTCGGTCTGACCCTCACCGGCCCGCGCTACAAGGATCGTCACCTGCTGACCGTCGCCGCTTCGGTGGCACCCGTGCTCGATCGCGCGATCGCGCGATAGCCTGCGGCGCCGAGAGTCTGTTCGAGCGCTGCATCGAGGAGTTCGAGGCCGAGATCGATTTCGGCCTCGGTGGCGGTCAGCGGCGGGGCAATCCGCATCACCCCATCGGAGGCACCGGCGCGCACGATGTTGGCGCTCAGCCCAAGCTTCAGCGCGTTGTCGGTGACCGCATCCGAAAGCGCGCGTGCGGAGTGCTTTTGGCCCCGGTCAAGCGCTTCGAATTCCATCCCGAGGAGCAAGCCCCGCCCGCGCACATCGCCGATACAGGGATATCTTTGCTGCAGTGAGCGCAGACCCCGTTTGAGGCGGTCGCCCAACTCGACCGCGCGTCCCGCCAACCCCTCGCGCTCTACCACCTCGATGACTTTCAATCCGACCGCCGCCGGCAGCGGGTCGTTGACGTGCGTCGTATAGAACAGGAAGCCTCGATCGTCGCATTTCCGCGAAATCTTGTCGGTCGTCATGACCGCGGCCAACGGCAACCCCGCGCCGAGCGTCTTCGAGAGCACCAGGATATCCGGCACCACGCGATCCCGCTCGAACGCGAACATCGTGCCGGTGCGTCCCATGCCGGTTTGCGCCTCGTCGAGGATCAGCAGCATCCCGCGTTCGACGCATTTCTGCTTCAAGGCGGCGAGGTACCCCTCCGGCAACTCGATGATGCCGC
The DNA here is from genome assembly GCA_945861155.1 of Rhizobium sp. Q54. Classification (GTDB taxonomy): domain Bacteria; phylum Pseudomonadota; class Alphaproteobacteria; order ATCC43930; family CGMCC-115725; genus DATARH01. The sequence goes on along the minus strand of CAMATN010000132.1, from coordinate 10,360 downwards.
CGCTGCTCAGGATCGGCTCGGCGATGAAGGCGGCGAGGTTGCCGGTGCTTTGCCGGTCTAATAAATCGAAAGAATCGTCGAGCTCCGCCTCCCAATCGACGCCCGGAAAGCGGGGGCGATACGCGTTCGGAGCGGGAACGGCGAAGCCGCCGGCCGCCATCGGACCGTAGCCGCGACGTCCCGACTTATAGGTGGCCGACGCGGCCGCGCCGGTCATGCCGTGCCACGACTGCGCGAACGCGACCACCTCCCACCCGCCGGTGACGAGTTTCGCGATTCTGATGGCCGCCTCGTTCGCTTCGCCGCCGGTGGACAACAGCATGACTTTCGGCAGCTGCGGCACGAGGCGGGCCAACGCCTCCGCGAGATCGACGACAGGCCGGCTGAGCATCGAGGAGAACAGATGATCGAGCCGCCCGATGCCATCGCGCACGGTCGCCACGATCTCGGGGTGAGAATGGCCGAGCACCGCGCTCATCTGGCCCGAGGTGAAGTCCAACACCCGCCGGCCACCGGCATCGTAGAGAAACGCCCCCTCGGCCCGAACCGGCACGAAGTCGACGAACTCGCCGCCGTATTTGAGCAGATGACGCCGAGCGCGCGCCCAAAACTCCCCATCACCCGAACCGGTCCCACGCTCTTCCATCATTGATCTCCGCAACGACCGTCGAGCCGGCGATCTGCCGCCGAGCGGGCCGGAAACCTCGACCATCAAGAATAGACGAGGTGCCCTGGAGGCGCGATCTGGTAATTTCGGAGGAGGCCGGCGCAAGGAGCCCGAATTTTGCGATCCCGAACACGATCGGCGGCGACAGGACGTTGGGATTATGTCGTGATCGGCGCGGGCGCGGCCGGCTGCGTCATCGCCGGCCGGCTGTCGCAGACGATGCCGGATGCACGTATTGCGCTGATCGAAGCCGGCGGCGAAAGGCTGGGGCTCACGACAAAAATCCCCGGCACCGCGTTCATCGCCAGCAGCTTCGCACGACGCAACTGGAATTTCGAGACCGAGCCGGTACCGGCGCTGAACGGGCGCAGGTTCAGGTGGTTTCACGTGCTGCCCTACTTCAAGAAAGCCGAGACCAATACCCGCGGCGCCAGCGAATGGCATCGCGACCGGGGGCCGATAACGGTGAACGATGCATCGATGGACCGGGCTCACTTGAACGAAAGACCAGCAGATCATCCCTTCAGCAGGAAAGCACTGGCAACCACCAAGGTCAAAAGTGGAGCAAAGAACACGTACTGCCCAGTCCGAACCGCCTCGCGATAGCCTCCACAGAGGAACGGCCGATCAGCGTCATGGCCTGCTACCTTCAGCAAGTGCGTTGGAATGGTTTTGTAATCGCCCGCCGACGCGCCAATTGCGTCCATCAGCTGATCCAATGCAAGAATTACACGAAATTTGTGTCGAAGATAGTTTCGATCAATGAACCAGCCGCCGAGTGTCAGTCCCACACTCACGAAAACCATTCCTACAACTAACCTTGTCACTCCTTGCCCAGCGATGGACTCATGTTCGGCAAGACTCTTCAGCAGCAGCCCCCATCCAGCAAACAACAAGGTCAGAAATCCGGTCCTAATTTTCCAGGTGACGCTGTCGTAAGCGTGAATGGCAGCATTCTTTCCTGCAACTTCACCCAGTACGATCTGCTGAAGGATGTTCGTTGGCTCCATGTCTATTCCAGGGATTCGTAGCTTTCCGGTGAAAATCGGGGTGTGCAGATACAATAAAACACCAGATCCGAACTGCCCTGTTTGTGATTTACCGCGCCACCCCTGCCGGAATCATGATGACAATACCGGGACGGCCACTTCCCATTCGTCCCCGATCTTCCCGGTTCCCGTTCCTTCCAAGATAAGATAACCTTCATCGATACCCGCAATGGATGTAACTGTGTGGTAACACCCGGTTCTACCCGCCCCAGAGCCACCGCGAGAGGGTCTTCTTTATTATTTCAAGCTTCCAAATATGAGGCAACATACCGGCGTTGGAAACTCACCTGCGTCTTCTGGCCGAACAGACTGCGCACGCAAGGGACACCCCCTTCAAGCGAGATTATCACCAGCGCGAGGCGATTATGTTACCTCGAGGCGGGAACATAGGCACCGCCGTCTACCGGCCACCACGCCTGGCTATTGTTTACACGGACGTAGTTCGGGGCGTCAAGCATGGGGTCCTCCTCGGTGATGTACGGAGATTTGTGTCAGGGCAGTGAGAGGGGGTACTCCGCGGATTGCTGAGGTCCGCACGAAGGAGCACCCCCAATGCCACAGTCTGTGACGATCCGGAGCTTACCGAGGGCATTCGAGTTGGTGAAGGGCATGCAAGGGCAAGGTCTGGAGTGGAGCGAGAGCTATCGCGGTCTCGGCCGGCGGGCGATCGCCGAGATCCTGGCCGGGCAGATGCAGGCCTCGATCGACGACCATCTCGATAGAATGGCCGCGCTCGACCAGGCCGACCGGCGCAACGGCTCGTATCGGCGGCATCTGCTGACTGAGCTGGGCACGATCGAGCTCGCGGTGCCGCGCACCCGCCGCTTTGCGCCGATCGGCGTGGTGCGCGCCTATGCGCGCCGTGTCGAACAGGTCGATCGGATGATCCTGGCCTGCTGCCTACCCCGCGATTCCCGTCCAGCGCTGCTGGGCGCACAAGATGCGCAATGTGCTGGCCAAGGTGCGCCACGCCGATCAGCCCGCCGTCAAAGCCGATCTGCAGGCTGTGATGAATGCCAAGACCCTGCCTCAGGCCCGCTCCGCGGCACGCCGTTTCGCCGACCGCTGGGGAGGAGGACTATCCCAAAGCGGTCGCCTGCCTGCGCGACGATCTCGACGAGCTCTTGACCTGCTGGCGCTACAAATCCGTGGCCGAGCGCAAGAAAGTCAGGACCACAAATGCTATCGAGCGGCGCTTTCGCGAAGTCCGACGACGAACCCGGCCGATGGGCGTCTTCTCCGATCGCACGTCGATGGACCGCATCCTCTTCGCCGTCTTCCACCACGAAAACCAAAACCAGGGCCTCAGCACCCCTCTCCTGCTGACACAAACCTTTTGACGTCACCTCCTCCTCGCTCAGGCGCGTCGCGTCATTTATGTACACCTGCAACGCCTCGCACCCGATGCCGTGATGGGAATTAACCACACCCGCAGTCCGGCCGATAGCCGGATCGTCCCGGGACCTTTGTCTGAAACCGCTCTCGATCAGCAGGTGATGCAGCTCAACCAGCGCGGATATCGCCGCGCGCGCCGCCCCGAACCCCATTCCGGCGCAAGGGACGGAATCGAGCATCCAGGCCGCCACTACGATGACCACGCCGGGCGCTACCTCGACGTGAACGACCTTGCCGCAGGCACGCCGCTCAACATACCGCCGCAAGGCACAAGAGCGAGAGCATCCCATCGCCGGCCTTGGGAGGGATTGCGCGTCCTGCTGAAAACCTCGTTAAAGCTGCTGCCGCCGGCGCGTTATTCCGGCGTGTTCGACTTACCAACCGCGATGCCGCCTTTGCGCTCGATGCGCTCGACGAGCGAGTCTCTCCCTTATCAACAGTACGCGGATATATCGCCCATAAAGGTACGAATATCAGCTGCCAAGTAAGGATATTTAGCAGTCAGTTGGCCCATTTCGCCAAGCTCAACGTCGCGGACCTCGACGTCGGGCCAAGCCGTAGTGCCGAGCAGAGCGTAGCCAAACACCATAGGGCGACGCACTCTCGACATATGGAACGTACTCCCAGGGATAAGCAATTGTGGACGCATGCCAGCAGTCAGATCGTTCCCGACAACGACAATCTCATAATTTCCATCGGGGTAAAGTAGAATCACTTCCAGGGGATCGCCAAGGTAATGATGATACATCTGGTCAGAGCGAATTCGATGCATAACGGTGCGCGTGTCTCGCGCGACCATAAAATAGAGAACCGATCCAAGAGCTCTGCTGCTTTTGAAAGAGTCCGGCAAACTCTCAGGTGTAACGTCGTGTGGACTTCGGTATGTCTGAACCATAAAGCCACACGTGTCGTTGGGTTCTAGTTTAAGAAGGTCGATGATTTGCTCGGCTGTCAAATTCATGGCGTTTTCCTTTTTTGGAAGTGAAGTGCGCATTGATTTTCAGGCGGTTTGAGAGACAGAGTACTTGACTCATTAAATGTGTCGGCGCGTGGCGTAAGCAAGGAGCCTCAGATAGCGAGCGCAGTCGCAACTCGGCGCTCACCCTTTGGTTTCACGAACTCTTAGGGAGACGCCGAACAATACCAGCGCGGCCGGCGGCATTAGTGGCTGCGATAATTTTGGACGCCGCACGGCTGAGAAGGGCCTGCGCCGGTAGAAAATCGGCTTTGTGCTGGGCTTTCCAGGATCATTTTTGGTGCAAGACAGAGTCCGGGCGTGATCAAACACGGCCCGGCGCGAGCAGGTTTTCTTGACGATCACCAGATTGGCCAGGGCGAACAGGGTACGCAAGCTGCGCGGTGTTCTTGGCCAGGCCGCGATAGCCGCTTGTTGTGCCGGAACAGGTTCTTGACGATGTGGAACGGGTGCTCGACCCAGGCCCGCACCTGCGACAGCGCCCTCTCGATTGCCTCGGCCCAATCCCGCAGGTCTTTGAGCAATGCCCTGATGATGCTGCGCTTGATCGCGATGTTCCGGTCGACATCGGAATCCTCAAGTTCGGGCCGCTTGTCCGCTCCGGTGTAGCCGGCATCGGCGAAGACCGCCTCCTCCTGGCCCTGCAATAGGGACGCTGTCTGATTGATGTCGGCTTCGTTGGCAGCGGTGCCGACCACCGTATGCACCACCCCCGAGGCGACATCGACCCCGATATGCGCCTTCATGCCGAAATGCCACTGATTGCCCTTCTTGGTCTGGTGCATCTCCGGGTCACGGGCTCTCTTTTTGTGCTTCGTCGAAGGAGGGGCAGCGATGATCGTGGCATCGACGATTGTGCCCTGGCGCATCAACAAGCCGCGCTCTTCGAGCATCGCCCTGACCTCGTCGAACAGCGCCCGGGTCAGGTCGTGCTCCTTCCAGCCAATGCCGGAAGTTCAGCACCGTCGTCGCGTCCGGAACCGTCGCCACCGCAAGGTCGATGCCGGCAAAGCCGCGCAGCGCCTGCTATCGTAGAGCGCGTCCTCCAGGGCCTCGTCGGCCAGCCCGTACCATTGCTGCAAAAAGTACAGCCGCAGCATCCGCTCCAGCCCAATCGGCGGCCGACCGCGTTCGCCCTACGGGTAAAACGGCCGCAACCGTTCAACCAGCCGCGCCCATGGCACCACTTTGTCCATCTCGGCCAAAAACTTGTCGCGCCGCGTCTGCTTCTTCTTGCCGGCGTATTCCGCCTGCGAAAAGCTCCCCTGCCGCTGCATCGCCCCCTCCCTCGGTCCCCCCGGACCGAAGGATTCTACCCGATGCCAGCGCCAGCAGCCGGATTTTTCGGTGTTTCCCTAGATTTTGTGTCGCTGTACCGCCGTAAGGCGTCCGGCCGCACAGCATTTCCGGTGGCTGGTTCTGTTAGCGTCCGCGCTCGTGGTGGAAATTCGGCGGTAAGCGCGCGTCGGGCGGAATGCCCCGGTACTTGGAGCCCGCCGCGCGCGTAGGCGAGAGGTGGTCACCGGGAAGGACCGGCTAAGGTGGAGGTGCAAACGCTTCACCCCAAGCTGACCGAGGACCCGATGACCGAGGAGAGAATGGTGTATTCACGGCTCTACGATGTGACATGTGTCATCTCCGGCGCACGCCGCCGACCTGACATCTCAGTTCGCCGCCGAGGAGGATGCGGATGAAAGCCGGTGGCGCGCAGCCAGCTTCCCCCGGACATGTCCACCGGCTTGGCAACGTGCTTGCCGTCGCCGTCATGGCCACCGCGGCGATTGTAGGTGCCGTGGAGGCGCTGTGCGTCCGATGGATGACCAAGCGCGGGATCCCGATCGGCGTCCAAGTCTTTGCAAGGTCATTAGGGCAACTGCTGTGGGTCGCGCCCCTGATCGTCCATTCCGGCGGATTCGGTGTCTTCCGCACCGCGCGCCCCCTCTTGAACGCCTTGCGCGGGTTGGCCAGCCTTGGAGTTTGGTGGGCCTACTTCCTGTCCCTGCTCTACATCGATCTCGCGACCGCGACCGTTCTGTCCTCTACGTATGTGCTCCTCACGGCCCTGCTGGCTGGCCCGGTGCTCGGGGAGAGGGTAGGGGCCGTGCGCTGGGCCTGCGCTGCGGCGGGCACGCTTGGTGTCGCCCTGATGATGGGACCCGTGGGCGGTATTCTGCGGTCGGCGTCGGCCTAAGCTTCGCCGCGGGCCTGTGCCTGTGCTTCATCACCCTGTCGACCCGCATCCTTCGGCGCACCGACGACAACTGGACGGTGCTGGCTTGGGTCGGGGCGGTGACGACGCTGTTCTCCGCACCCTCGGCGGTCCTGAGCTGGGCGCCTCTCTCCAGCGGCAACTGACTCATCCTAGCTAGCCGCATTTGCCGTGTTCGCCCCGAGCTTCGTGTGGCTGCTCAGCGAGGCTCTGCGCCGAGGCGAGGCAAGTGTGGTCGCGCCAGTCCAGTTCCTCCGCCTTCCCGCCGTAGCGGCGATGGCCTGGATCTTTTTCGGAGAGGTGACGACCACAGCGATCCTGCTGGGCGGAGCGGCAGTTCTCGCCGCCGTCGTGTTGCTCACGGCCGCCGAGGCGCGGCAACGATGACGGCTGACTGGACGTACTGAAATTAAGTGTTGCGGCATTGGCTCGGCAGGATCAAGTCGAGGAGCTGGCCGGCGATCGCCCACAGGGCCTCTTTTGGAACGGGCGGCGGCCTTGCGCAGCAGGGCCTTGAGCTGGGCGATGAGTTGCTCGATCGGATTGAGATCGGGGCTGTTGGGCGGCAAGTAGAGGACGTTGGCTCCGGCCAGCGCGATCGCCGCCTCTTCGATACGGGCGACCTTGTGCGCGGCCAGATTGTCCATGACCACCACGTCACCCGGTTTGAGGACGGGAACAAGCGCTTGCTCGACATCGGCGCGGAATACGGCGCCGGTCATCGGGCCATCGAGCACCAGGGGCGCGACGACGACGCTTTGGCGCAGCCCAGCGATAAAGGTCGTGGTACGCCAGTGCCCATGCGGGACCGCCGCGACCAGGCGCTCGCCGCGCGGCGCCCGTCCATAGAGGCGGGTCATCTTGGTGTTGAGCCCGGTCTCGTCGAGGAAAACGAACCGGCTCGCGTCCAGGTAGCGTTGCCACGCCCGCCAGCGCCGCGCCGCCGGGCGTCATCGGGACGGTCCTGCTCGGCTGCTCTCAGGCGCTTTTTTTATGCCGCAGCCCGAGCCGGCGCAGCCGCAGATGGATCGTCGCAAGACATACCCTGATCCCGAGCCGTCGGCTGATCTCGGCCTGGATCTCGGCCAGCTGATGTCCGACTGCGCTGCCACCAGCGCCCGCAGCACGTCCTCGTGCGGCGCCAGCTCCGGCCGGCGGTGGAGGCCGTAACGTGCCGGCGTGACGCTCCCCGTCGCGCGAACCCGCGCGCCGTCAGCTTGATCGCCGAGGACGCGCTCACGGCAAAGCGCGCTGCCGCGGCCCGCATCGAACTGCCACCCTCAACGGCTTCAACAATGCGCTCGCGCAAATCCCGCGACAGCGGTGCCGGCATGACGAGCCCCCAACCCATCAGCACCGACTCCTCGGATCACCTACTCGGGGTCTTGCCGTGTCGTTTCTGCTCAAGGTAGAAGCCGGACATAATCAAACACGGCCGTGCGCGAGCAACGGCTCCCTGAGGGTCCACAGTTCACTCCTGATCGTGGTCCTTGCACGATTGACGGGCAGATCACCCGCTCAGGCGCCGCTGCCTATCGGCATAGGTGCATAAATCGGAGGAAAGCGGCACCTGATTTCGGTCGAAAGCGGCAGGTGATTTCGGTTCAAAGCGGCACCTGATTTCGCTCCAATCCGGCACCTGATTTCGGGGTTTTCGGCACCCTAGATCGGCCTCGGCACCGCTGCTGGGCGGCAAGTAATCGCAAGCTATCGTGGCTTCTTTTGTCAGGAGCGCGAGCATGCCCAGACCGAGGATGGCGATGCGGCGGATCAAGGAAGTTCTTCGGCTGAAGCATGCGCTCGGGCTGAGCGACGTGGCGGTGGCGCAGGGTGCCAAGGTGGCGCGCTCGACGGCGAAGGAATATCTCGACCGGGCTGCGGCGGCCGGTCTGAGCTGGGCCGCGGCGGAGGAGTTGAGCGAAGAGGAACTCGATCGCCGTCTGTTCGTGACCGCCGATCGCCGCGATCCGGATCGCCCGATGCCGGATTGGGAGGAAGTCGAGAAAGAGCTGCGCGGCCGCGGCGTGACGCTGAGCCTGCTTTGGCGCGAGTATCTGGACCGAGCCCCGGAGGGTTATCGCTACACCCAGTTCTGCGGTCGCTTTCACGCTTGGCAGCAGCACGCCCGGCCGCCGACGATGCGCCAGCTGCACCGTGCCGGCGAGACGCTCGAGGTCGATTACGCCGGGATGACGCTCGCCGTGATCGAGGCGGGTGTGGTTCGCGCGGCGCAGATTTTCGTCGCCTGTCTGCCGTGCTCGGACCTGACCTATGCGGAAGCAAGCTGGGGTCAGGCACAGGATGACTGGCTCGGCGCCCATGTCCGCGCGTTCGCCTATATCGGCGGCTGCGCAGCCAAGCTGGTCCCTGACAATCTCAAGACCGGCATCACCGACGCCTCCTACTGGGACCCGGTGCTGAACCGCAGTTACCACGAGCTCGCGCGACACTACGGCGTGGCTATTGTCCCGGCGCGGGTGCGGCGGCCCCGCGACAAGGCGTCCGCGGAGAACGCGGTAAGGTTGGTGGAGATGTGGGTGTTGGCGCCGCTGCGCCACCGCCAGTTCTTCTCGCTCACGGAAGCCAACGCCGCGATCGCCGAGAAGATCGAGGACTGGAACAACCGGCCCTTCGCACCACCGCGCGAGGGCAGCCGTCGCTCGCTGTTTGAGGCGATCGAACGCGCCAAGCTGAAGCCGCTGCCGAAGACGCCCTTCGTCATCGGCCGTTGGCTCGTGGCCCGCGTCAACATCGATTACCACCTCGCCGTCGACGACCATTTCTACTCGGTGCCGCACGCGCTGGTGCACCGCCGCCTCGATGTCTTCCTGACGGCGAGCGCGGTGGCGGTCTTCCATCGCGGTGAGCGCGTCGCCAGCCATATTCGCAGTGCTGCCAAGGCGCACCACACCACGGTGCACGAGCACATGCCGCCGGCGCACCAGGCCATGGCCAAGCGCACCCCCGACAAGCTGCGCGCCGATGCCGCCGCTCTGAGTGAGACGATCGGCATCTATGTCGACCGGTTGCTCGACGCTCGCGAGCATCCCGAGCAGGGCGTGCGCGCCTGTCTCGGCGTGCTGCGGCTCGCCGGCGCCTACGGCAAGGACCGGCTGGAACTCGCCTGTGAGCGCGCACTCGCCGCCGGCGTCCTGTCCTCGCGCTACCTCGAACGGCTGCTCAAGGCCGACCGGCAGCACGCTTGCCTCGATGCCGGCGCCGAGGATGGCTTGGGTCCGCACGGCAACCTGCGCGGCTCGGCTTACTACAGTTGACCCTCTCCCCTTTGAACCAAGGAGCCGATGATGCTGCATCAGACGATCGAGACATTGCGCCGACTGCGCCTGACCGGCATGGCCAAGGCGCTGGAGGAGCAGCAGGGCGTACCCGACCGCGATCGCCTCAGCTTCGACGAGCGCCTCGCCATGCTGGTCGATCGTGAGGCGGTCGAGCGGCACAATGCGGCGCTGGCGCAGCGCCTGCGCATCGCCCGCCTGCGTCAGGCGGCCTGCCTCGAGGATATCGATTACCGCACCGTGCGCGGTCTTGATCGCGGACTTATCCAGGCGCTGGCGAGTGGCCGCTGGCTGCAGGAGCACGCCAACATCCTGGTCTTGGGGCCGACCGGGGTCGGCAAGAGCTGGATATCCTGTGCGCTCGGCAACCAGGCCGCGCGCGACGGGTTCTCGGTGCGTTACCAGCGCCTGCCGCGGCTGTTGGACGAGATCGCGCTCGCCCGGGTCGACGGCACGGCGGTTCGGCTGTTCGCTCGGCTTGCCAAGATCCAGCTGCTTATCCTGGATGATTGGGCGATGGCCAAGCTCACCGGCGAGCAGCGCCGCGACCTGATGGAAGTGATCGACGATCGCCACCAGCGCGCATCCACCATCCTGGCTACCCAGGTGCCGATAGAGCGTTGGCACGACATGATCGGGGAGCCGACGACTTCATGATGCCTCTTTCTTCGAAGGAATTGTGCGTCGTACCCGTTCTCTTAATTCAATAATTTGCGTATTCGAGAGCTCGATTTGCCAAGGCATTCCTTTGGCGATCTGGTGGCCCGA
>CAMATN010000131.1 GCA_945861155.1 Rhizobium sp. Q54 | reverse complement strand
GCGCGCCGGGGTGCCGAAGGGGGTGTTTTCCTGCGTCACCGGCGGCGCCACCGAGATCGGCGGCGAGATGACCTCGAACCCGACCGTGCGCAAGCTAACCTTCACCGGCTCGACCGAAATCGGCAAATTGCTGATGGAGCAATGCGCCGGCACGGTCAAGAAGGTCTCGCTCGAACTCGGCGGCAACGCGCCCTTTGTCGTGTTCGACGACGCCGATATCGAGATGGCCGTCCGGGGCGCGATCGCCTCGAAATACCGTAATGCCGGGCAGACCTGCGTCTGCGCCAACCGCATCCTGGTGCAGGACGGCGTCTATGACGCGTTCTCGACGCGGCTGGCCGAGGTCGCCGGCGCGATGAAGGTCGCCGACGGGTTCGAGGCGGGCGCGGTGATCGGGCCGCTGATTGACATGAAGGCGGTCGAGAAGGTCGAGGCGCATATCGCGGACGCCCTCCGGAAGGGCGCGACGATCGCGCTCGGCGGCAAGCGCCATGCGCTCGGCGGCAGCTTTTTCGAACCGACCGTCTTGACCGGCGTGACGACCGACATGCTGATCACGCGCGAGGAAACCTTCGGCCCGGTCGCGCCGCTCTACCGCTTCAAGACCGAGGCGGAGGCGATCCAGATGGCCAACGACACCGAATTCGGCCTCGCCGCCTATTTCTACAGCCGCGACATCGGCCGCATCTGGCGGGTCGCCGAGGCGCTCGAATACGGCATCGTCGGCATCAACGAGGGCATCATCTCGACCGAGATCGCGCCGTTCGGCGGCATGAAGGAGAGCGGCATCGGCCGGGAAGGCTCGAAGTACGGCATCGAGGATTATCTCGAAATCAAATACCTCTGCCTGGGCGGCATCGACCGCTGATTTCGTCGGAATAGAACGCTCGACGGGGCCGTTGGGAGCTTCGTGGCGCTGCCCGGTGAATTGCCGCGCCTTGTTTCACCTTCAGCCCCCGGGAGGGTCCTGGATGTCAGATGATGAGAGGCCGGCTCTGGGGGGCGGCGCGATCATCCTGTTAGGCCATAGGAGTCAGGAGACTCTTGATCAGGGAATATATCGTGCGGACCTGTCACAGGTCGCGAAGGCGCGTTGTGAAAAAGCCGCGGAGCTCGCTGCTCAATTTCCGGAATATTTGATCCTGCCGACGGGAGGGTTCGGCGCTTTCAACAGAACAACGCGCCCACATGGAGAGCTTCTGCGTGATTATCTTGTTACTCTGGGAACTGCTCGCGAGCGCATTCTGCCACACACCAACAGCTCAAATACCGTAGAAGATGCGCTTTTCGCGCGTAATATACTCGTGCGTTGCCGCCGATCAAAAGTAATTGTTGTTACGTCTGACTTCCATATGCGGCGTGCATCATATATCTTTCGTCGCACCTTGCCCGATTTCGACCTGACATTTATAGAATCGGACGGTTCGTCGGCTAGTTCTAATGAAATCCAAAGCGAACCCAATAAGTTAATGAGGCTGCAGAATGAGTGGGTGGATGTCCCTTTGTGTGGGATTTTAGGCTCCGACAATGACACTTTAACCGAAGTATATAGAGCTACGGCGGCAGAACATAAGCATTATGATACGGTTTCTACCGCCGTAATATCCGGATTGTTCGTTGTTTTTGCATTCCCGTACACCGTAAACGTCCAGCCGTCGGAGTTGAGGCCATGGATTTTCCTATTTTCGGCCGCCGCTATAATATTTTTCTGGCTGATATACAATCGCATGGCCTGGAACGCGCGTACCGCAAGGAACGCCCTGCATCATATTGAGTCGCAACTCGGTGGAGGATTTTCGCTGTCCTATCCGCGTCAAGACAAATTTCATAAAAATGGCCTTATATTCAAGTTAACGGCGCGCGGCGTGTCGATTACAAGGGCGGTTAATATCATGGCTTTAGTTATGCTGATTGTGCAGCTTATTTTATTAGGCAGATCGTTGTTTTCGAGAGAGCCACCCTTGTATTTGTGATATCAGTGCGCTTCGATCAAGACACGCTCGGGAGATCCGGGATGCAAGTGGTACTTGCACGCTGGGGCAACAGCCTGGGGTTGCGTATTCCAAAAGATGTCGCAGTGCGGGTCGGCCTGCGCGAGGGCGCGCGGGTGGAGGTCGACGCGGAGGGGAACCGCATCGTCATAACTCCGGCCCGTCCCCACTATGTCTTGGCTGATCTGTTGCGGGGAATGACGCCGGAGGCGATGCGGGACGCTTTCGACTGGGGACCGGTCAGGGGCCGCGAGATCGCCGAGTGAGCGATGGCTATGCGCCCGCGGCCGGCGACCTCTGAGGGGCGAGTGCCCGCCGCAATCCTTGACGATGTCCGCAGCAAGTTGGCCACGCTGATCGGGCTGTAGGAGAATATCGGCAGCGGTCGCGGCAATCTGCGCATGCGCGCCGCGGTTGAATGGGTTAAAAGCCTCGCCCGGGAACGGCTGCACATTGGGTGGGCAACATGATCCGAAAAGGGCATCTCCGGGCGAGCGCAACGCGCCGAGCCGGGCATTGGGCCGCGGGGCATTGGGCCACTGGGTTTTGCGCAGCAGGGCTCGCGGCGGCGATGCTGCCGTTTCCCGCCGCGGCGGCGGACGCGCAGGTCGCGTCCGGCAACATCGCCTGGATCGTTACCGCGTCGGCGCTGGTGCTGTTTATGACGCTCCCTGGCCTGGCGCTGTTCTACGGCGGGCTGGTGCGCTCGCGAAATCTGCTTTCCGTGCTGATGCATTGCTTTGTCATATGCTGCGTCGTGTCGCTGCTGTGGGTGGTGATCGGTTACAGCCTCGCCTTCACTCCAGGCGGTCCGATCCTGGGCGATCTGAGCCGCGCGTTTCTCGGCGGGCTGGTTCCGGCGCTGCCGGATAACGGGCTGCCCGAGGGTCTCTTCGCGCTGTTTCAGATGACCTTCGCGATAATTACGCCGGCGTTGATTATCGGCGCCTTTCCGGAGCGGGTGCGATTCCCGTTCCTGCTGCTGTTCATATCAGGATGGCTGCTCATTGTTTATGTTCCGGTGGCGCATTGGGTATGGGGGCAGGGCTGGCTCGCCGGGCTAGGCACGATCGATTTCGCCGGCGGCATCGTCGTGCACACGACAGCCGGCGTCTCGGCGTTGGTTATCGCGATGATGATCGGGCCGCGGCGCGGGTTTCCCGACGGGCTGATGTCGCCGCACAGCCCGGGTTTGACGATGGCGGGGGCCGGCATGCTGTGGGTCGGCTGGTTCGGCTTCAACGGCGGCAGCGCGCTCGCCGCCAACGGCACGGCGGCGATGGCGATCCTGGCCACCCATCTGGCCGCGTGCGCGGCGGCGCTGACCTGGATGGCGATCGAATGGGTGAAGCTCGGCAAGCCGACCTCGGTCGGGCTGGTGACAGGTTGCGTCGCCGGGCTCGCCACGGTCACCCCGGCCTCGGGGTTTGTCGGCCCGATGGGGGGAATCGCGATCGGCGTCGCCGGCGGGGTTTTCTGCTTTTACGGCACCGGCATCGTCAAACAGCGGCTGCGCATCGACGACACCTTGGACGTCTTCGCGGTCCATGGGATTGGGGGTATGTTGGGCACGCTCCTGGTCGCGTTCTTCGCGGCGACGCAACTCGGGGGCGTCGGCTATGCCGAGGGAATGGACCTGCCGCGGCAGGTCGGCGCTCAGCTTTTGGGGATCGTCGCGGTCGCGCTATGGTCCGCGCTCGCAACCGCGGTGCTGGTCAAGGTACTGGGTCTTATCGCGCCGCTGCGGGTCACGCCCGATGACGAGGAGGAAGGCCTCGACCTCACAACCCATGGCGAGCGCGCCTACGAACACGGCTGACCCCACCCTCGACCGGGCAGCGCCCTGATGCGCATCCTGTTCGCGATCCCGCATTATTTTGGCCACACCGCGGCGCCGAACTATGGCTCCGAGCGCACCGCGCCGGAGCTGCGCGCGCAGGTGACGCGGTCGTGTCTGGCGAGCCTGTGGCAGAATTTCTCCGAGGCGCAATCGCTCGCCGACGGGTTTCGCCAGGATTTCGTCCCGGCCAATCCGCGCTTATCGGCGACGATCACGATCGCGCTGTGCACGACCGGGGACAGCCACCTCGTAGCCGATCTCGCCGGCTGCCCGTTCCACCATGTCAGCACCGACGCGGAGCCGCGTTATCTTGGCTTCGAATGTCACAAGGCGCTGCGCAGCGGTCTCGGCCAATTCGACTATTTCGGGTATCTCGAGGACGATTTGCGGATCGCCGACGGGCTGTTCTTCGTCAAGCTGGCCTGGTTCAACGCCCAGTTCGGCGATGCCGCGTTGCTTCAGCCGAACCGCTTCGAGCTGGCCGACGACCCGGTGCCGTACAAGGTCTACATCGACGGCAATCCGCGTGATCGCACTCTCGTCGGGCCGCAGCGCGGCGACGGGCAGCCGCGCCTCAGCACACCGGCGCTCGGCCGCCCGATGGCCTTCCAGCGCGTCAACAACCCGCATTCGGGCTGCTTTTTCCTCAGCGCGGCGCAGCTCGCGCGCTGGGCCGACCAGCCCGATTTCGCGGTGCCGAGCGCGGCTTTCGCCGGACCCCTCGAAAGCGCCGCAACGCTCGGCATCATGCGCCATTTCCGGATCTATAAGCCCGCCCGCGAAAACGCCGCCTTCCTTGAGATCGAGCATCTGGACCCGCGGTATCTCGGGCGGACGTTCATCCCGGTCGCCGGCGATCCCCCGACTCTGCGCTGGGACTGATTTCGGGGCCCTCGGCGAGTGCTTGCAAATGGCCCACTGATGTGGCGCTTGCGGCGGGCGGCGGGTTATGACAACCACAAACCACCGCAACCCCTGGACTCGGAGTGGACCCGACATGGCGCGCTATGATTTCGACATGATCACGATCGGCGCCGGCTCGGGCGGCGTCGCCAGCTCGCGCCGCGCCGGCAGCTATGGCGCCCGGGTAGCGATCGTCGAGGAGAGCCGGATCGGCGGCACCTGCGTGCTGCGCGGCTGCGTGCCGAAAAAGCTCCTGGTCTACGGCGCGCAATTCGCCGACGCCTTCGCCGACGCGGCGGGCTTTGGCTGGACCGTCGCGCCGCCGCGCTTCGACTGGCCCACACTGATCGCCGCCAAGGACAAGGAGCTCGACCGTCTCGAGCAGATCTACGTCAACATGCTGAAAAACAGCGGCGTCGAGATCATCGAGGGGCGCGGCGTGCTGGTCGACCCGCACACGGTCGAAATCGCCGGACGGCGCTACACGGCCGAGAACATCCTGGTCGCGACCGGCGGACATCCGACGGTGCCGAACATTCCCGGCATCGAGCATGTGATCTCGTCGAACGAAGCGCTCGATCTGCCCGAACTACCGCGCCGCATCGTGATCGTCGGCGGCGGCTATATCGCGGTCGAGTTCGCCGGCATCTTCCGCGGCCTGGGCAGCGAGGTCGTCGAAATTATCCGGCGCGAGGAATTGCTGTACGGGTTCGATGACGACATCCGCGTCGCGCTGGCCCAGGAGATGCGCGGCCGCGGCGTCGAGATCCATACCCGCACCCAGGTTACCCGCATCGAGAAGGACGCGCGCGAGGGCTACACGGTGTTCACCGGAACCGGCCAGGAGATTTCGGCCGATCTGGTCATGTACGCGACCGGCCGCGGACCCAATACCAAGGGGCTCGGGCTCGACGCGGTCGGGGTCAAGACCGATGACAAGGGCGCGGTTTTGGTCGACGAGTGGTCGCGCTCAAGCGTGCCCAGCATCTACGCGGTCGGCGATGTGACCGACCGGCTCAACCTCACTCCGGTCGCGATCACCGAGGGCCGCGCTCTGGCCGAGACCCTCTACAACAACAACCCGATGCGGATGGACCGCAACGACGTGCCGACCGCGGTATTCAGCCAGCCGCCGATCGGCACGGTCGGACTGACCGAGGAGCAGGCGCTCAGGGTTTGCGGCGACGGTGTCGATGTCTACTGCGCCCGCTTCAAGCCGATGAAGAACACGTTGTCGGGCCGCGACGAGCGCACGTTCGTCAAACTTGTCGTCGACGGCAAGAGCGACCGGGTGCTCGGCTGCCACATGCTTGGGGCGGACGCGCCCGAAATCGTCCAGGGTCTGGCGATCGCGATCAAATCAGGCGCCACCAAGCGGATGTTCGACCAGACGATCGGCATCCACCCGAGCGCCGCCGAGGAATTCGTGACAATGCGCGAAAAATTCGTCCGCCCGCAGAAGTTGGCGGCGGAGTAGGGCGGGGTGCAGCTGGGATGCAGCGGCGGATCTTGAGATTCGCGGCAGACAATTGTACTTATCAGCTGAACAGGTTGGACCACCCCGATGCCGGACACCCACGACACCCACGAAAAATCCCCGAAACCGGCCGCGGCGCCGCGGCAGGCAGCGGCCGACGAGGTCCTGCGAGCGCGGCCGGTCAAAGGCGAGATCGACCACGCGGCGCTAAGTCGCGAGTTCATGGTACGATTTCCGAAGATCCGGGCTGCCCTTGCCAAATGAGCCGCTTTGGCTGCCGATGGAGGCAGTCACCGAGTATAATCGGCTTGAGGTGGAGGCGACCGGAGAACACCACTTCGTTCGCGATCTCGGCCTTCTTGAAAGTGCGCTGGCGCGCCCGCGCAACGCATTTTCCTACGGTGAAGAGGACATCTTAGCCCTTGCAGTCGCCCTGATGGCCGGCATCGCGCGAGCCCATGCTTTCGAGCAGGGTAACAAGCGTACGGCTTTTGAAGCGATGTGGCATTTCTTCCGCCTCAACGGGTTCGATTTGGCGATCGATGACTCCGAGAGTTAGGCTGATCCGGTCATTAGCCTGATCGAACATCGTTCGACCGAGGAGGATTTCGCTCGCGCCATTCGCCCGCACGTGGTGCCGCGCTCGTAACGCCCCCCGCGCTGACCTCCCCTGGCGCGAGCCGCTTGCCTTCGCCGGCGAGACCGGGCTTTTGTCGATACGCCGCCATCGGCGACGATTTCTCGGGAGATTGAGCGATGCAGTGGAGCAATGAGCGCATCCTGACGACCCATACCGGCAGCCTGCCGCGCCCGCCCGAGCTGACCCGGCTTTATGTGCAGCGCGCCCGCGGCGGGGCGATCGACCCGGCCGAACTCGACCGGCTCGGCAAGGCGGCGCTCGGCCGCATCGTCGACAAGCAGATCGAGGTCGGCATCGACATCGGCAACAACGGCGAGCAGCAGCGCGAGGCCTTTTTTCTCTATGTCCGCCACCGCATGAGCGGGTTCGGCGGCAGCTGGAAGCGCTGGCCGCGCGGCGACGTTGAGCGCTACCCGATCCTGAAGCAGCAGATGGCGCAGATGCTCGGGGCGCGCGAGGCGGTCGGCAATTACGAGCCGCCGCGCGCGATCGGCGAGGTGCGCTATGTCGACGACAGCGAACTCCTGGCCGAATGCGCCGATTTCCGCGCCGCCCTTGACCAGCGCCCCAACGGCTTTGTCGAGCCGTTCATGACGGCGCCCTCGCCCGGCATCATCGCCGCCGCGATGAAGAACGAATTTTACGACAGCGATGCGGCCTATCTCTCGGCGGTCGCCACGGCGCTGACGATCGAATACGAGACGATCGTCAAGAACGGTTTTCTGCTGCAACTCGACTGCCCCGATCTGGCGCTCGAACGGCACCTCTCCTACAACGACCGGCCGCTTGCCGAATTTCTCGGCTTTGTCGAGCGCGTCGTCGAGGCGATCAACACCGCCATCGTCAACGTGCCGCGCGACCGGGTGCGGCTCCATGTCTGCTGGGGCAATTACGAGGGACCGCACGACCGCGACGTGGATTTGGCCGACATCCTGCCGATCCTGCAACAGGCCCATGTCGGCGGCTTTGTGCTGCCGTTCGCCAACCCGCGCCACCAGCACGAATGGCGGGTCTTGCAGAAATTCCCGCTGGAAGACGACCAGATCATCGTCGCCGGCGTCATCGACGACCTGACCGGGTTTGTCGAGCACCCCGAGGTCGTCGCCGACCGGCTCGAAAACGTCGCGCGCGCGGTCGGCGACCCGCATCGCGTCATGGCCGGCACCGATTGCGGCTTCGACACCTCGGCCGGCATGGGCCGCGTCACCGACGACGTCGTCTGGGCCAAGCTCAAGGCAATGGCCGACGGCGCCAGGATCGCCAGCGAGCGGCTCGGGCTAGGCTGAAGCCGGGGCGCTCGCCTTATCCGGCCGCGCCGGGTGCGGCGGCCCGGACTGCCGGACGGGCGCCCAGGCGTGCCACGAGATCAGCGCGTCGCGCTCCGGGTCGGGATGGCTTCCGTCGGCGTAGTCCGCCGCGAGGCGGGCCAGTTTGCTTTCCCATTGCTCTGCCGCCCGTTCATGCTCGCCGGGCCGCCGCCCCGCCCTGTCGCTGACCAGGTCGGACTCGCGCAATGCCGGCGTGTCGCCGAGCGCCGCCAGTTCGGCCGCCGCTTCGTCACCAAGCCGCAGGGCCGAAATCCGTGCCGGATCGATCGCGGCCTCCGCGGCCGCTGCGCGGACGAACGCGCAGATCTCGGCGTGGGCGCGCAGCACGACCCGGCGGCCGATCGCGGCCCGTTCGGCGTGGCGCAGCGGCACTCCAACGCGATCGACCCGCGCCTCAAGGCCGCGCAGCATAGGCGTCCTCCAGCTGCGTGACCCGGCTCGCCAGCTCGGTGGTGGCGATCGCGCGGGCGAATATTTCGATCGTCCGCGCCAGCTCGAACGCCTCGGCGGGAGCGAGCAGGCCGTCGGCCGCCGCGGCGGTGAGCGCGGTCATCGCATCGGCGAGGTCGGCGGCGCCACGGATCGGTGGCAGCGCGACCGCGACCGTGCGGTCGCGGCGCGGCGCCATGATCCGATCGAGGCAGAGGCGCAGCGCCAAGGCGTCCCCGGCCAAAGCCATCTCGACCGCCTTGCGGGTCAATGCCTCGGACTCGCTTTCCAGCAACAATTCGGCGGCGCGCGTCTTGCGGTTTTTCGAACCGCGCGGCCGCCCGGACGGGTTGCCGGACTGCCCCTCGGGGAACGGCCGCCCCGCCCCCCGCCTGGCTGTTTTCACTGTTGTTTGCAAGGAATCCACAGCCAACTCGCATCACCCTTTCCGCACCCAGAAGCAGGGCGCCGCAACGAGAGCATCATACGATGCGATTATGGTATTTTTATATACGCAATTGCGCCGGAACATGATCGCTTTTGGCCGATGCACCACGCGTCACCCCGCGAAAGCGGGGGTCCAGGGCAACCGCGCAATCCTTGGCCCCTGGATTCCCGCTTTCGCGGGAATGACGATTCAACGGAAAGCGACAACCCGCCAAAGCGATGAGTTCATTCGGGACGAGGCGCAACGGCGGTCTTGAAACGGTTAAGGAGCTCGCCGGCGCCACGGCCAAGCCGCCGGCAAATCGTCAAGCGGGATTCTGACCGCCTGAACGAACACGAGCGGCTGACAACGATCCGGGATTGCCAGATCATTAACCATTTCAATCCCTAGCCGGTTAGACCAATTTCATGCTAAAAACGACGGGTCGTACGAAATAGCGGTTTTTGGATGGGAGACGCGGCATGATTAGGACGAACAAGGAAGTCATCGAAATCCTCATTAAGATTTACAAGGCCGAATTCGGCGGAAAATTAGACCAGCGATTCAATCTTTCATGGAGTGATCTTCGCACAATTAGAGGCGGTGCTAGGCTCGAATACGGCGTATACTGCGCCTTGTGGGCAGAAGGCGTGAGGCGCGGGGTCTACATTATTGAACTTGACGACAATTCCGGAGAGCGGATGCTTGCGGTTGTCAGGACGCAGACGGTGGACCGGTGGCGACGCGTGCCAAAGAAGATCATCAACACCTACGCTGCCGGTGCCAACGACACCGGGGCGACCCCGCAAGGCAAGCGGCAATTCGCTATCAGCGCGGACGGGCAGTTGCCGCGCGGAAAGCGGATGGTTCCCCCGATACGGGTGCCCCGGGTATCGTCCACCGCAACTTCTTAGCCGGTATCGACCCGGCCCCTTGATCGGGGGATACACTCGTTGCGTTTTCGGCAAAAATGCTCGATTTCGGCGGTTCGTGGCCGGGTCAAGTTTGGCCACGGAGTATCTGCGATCTCCGCGGCCTTCCGTACGCCGGCGCGGTTCGCGCGAAAGCCCCCACCCCAACCCTCCCCCGCTTGCGGGGGAGGGAGCCTACCGCGCGAGCGGCGGGGAGTGGGATCTGGGGCGGGCAGCAATTTTTCCGTTCGCAAAAATCCTGCATGGTCATTTGGTGCTTGGCGGCGGCGTCAGATCACCCCGTCGTCCTTGAGACCCTTGACGTCGCGCTCGCTCATGCCGAGCCAGCTGCCGAACACTTCGGTGGTGTGCTCGCCGAGCAGCGGCGACGGGGCGATCTTGGGGGGCTTGCCGTCGAAGCGCACCGGGAAGGTCGGCATGCGTAGTTCGCCGCTCGGGTGCTGCTGGGTCTGGATGATGCCGCGCGCTTCGAAGGTCGGCTCGGCCAGCAGGTCTGATGTGTCCATGACCGCGCCGCACGGCACCCCGGCCGCGCCGATGATGCGCATGACCTCGTGCTTGGTGTGCTGGCGGGTCCACGCCTCGACCATCGCGTTGACCTCGTCCGAATGCGCGATGCGCTTGTCGCGCTCGAGATATTCCGGGTCGTCGGCCAGCTCCGGCCGGCCGATGATCCTGGCGAGGCGGCGCCAATGCTCGGGGTTGTTGTGGCTGTTGAAGACATAGGCCCAGTCGTTCGGGCCGCCCGGCTTGCACGGGAAGATGTCGTTCGGCGGCACCGGGGGGCCGAACCCGGCGCGCCCGCGCTCCTGCGGTTCGCCGGTGCGCGCGTGGTTGATGAAGGCGCCGCGGATGTAGTTGAGCTGGGCGTCCTGCATCGCGACTTGCAGCCGCCGGCCGGTGCCGGTCGTGGTGCGCTGGTAGAGCGCGGCCAGGATGCTGATCGCCATCAGCATGCCGGTCCCGGTATCGCCCAGGGTCGGGCCCGGACGGATCGGCTTCCTACCAACTTCGCCGGTGATCGCCATGTTGCCGCCGGCCGCCTGCGCGATCATGTCGAAGGAGAGGTTGTGCTCGTACGGGCTGCCCTCGCCGAAGCCCTTGACCTGGGCGTAAATGAGGCGCGGGTTGAGGGCGTGCAGCTCGTCCCAGCCGAGCCCCAGCTTCTCGATCGTGCCGGGCGCCATGTTCTCGACAAATACATCGGCCTGTTTCGCCATGTCCTTGACGAGCGCCAGGCCGCGCGGCGATTTCAAATTGACCGTCACCGATTTCTTGTTGGCGTTGTAGATCATGAAATAATAGGCGTCGGCCCCGGGCTTGGGGCCGGTGCCGAGGATGCGGCCGGGCTCGCCGCCCTTTGGGTTCTCGACCTTGACGACCTCGGCCCCGAGCTGGGCCAAGACCTCGGTGCTGGTCGGCCCGGCCTCGAATTGCGACAAATCGAGGATGCGCACCCCGGCTAGGCAGTTCGGCGCGACGGCGGCTTCGGTCATGGCTTCCTCCAGCATTGTGCCGCGGCGAAAATAACGCTTTACCGCAAAGGTCGCCATGGTTTCGCAAAGGACGCGACGGCGATTGCGATCCGGATTCATGTTGGATCAACACGTTAAGGTCATTTCTCGCGGCATGGGGAGCCAGGGGTGCGCCTCCCAAAATTTGTCATACCGGCGAAGGCCGGTATCCATGGCGCCGTGGATACCGGCCTTCGCCGGTATGACAAGAAGGGTGGCAACATTGGAGCGGCCTCCATCATCTGAAGCCTGACCCCAAGCCATCGTGTCCCTCGCGCATCCTCCGCATCCTTTGCGGTAGAGTGTTTTTCTTGGCTTCGCCCCCGTTCGAGGAACCTGCATGCCCGCCCCCTATCGCCTGCGCCTCTACGAGAATTATCGGTTTGTCCTGTACGCGCCGTTTTATGCCGCGCATGCGATCGGCGCCTATGCTGACGAGGGGCTCGAGGTCGAGCTGCTGCCCTCGCCGGGGCCGGGCCGGGCCGAAGCCGCGCTCGCCGCGGGCGAAGTTGAGATGGTGTGGATGGGCCCGATCCGGCTGATGAAGCACCACGACGAGAACCCCGGATCGCCGCTCGTCGCTTTTGCCGAAGTCGTGTGCCGCGACCCGTTTTCGCTGGTCGGCGCCAGGCCCAACCCGGATTTTCGCCTCGCCGAACTCGCCGGATTGCGCTTCGCCAGCACCAGCGAGGTGCCGACCCCTTGGCTCTGCCTCGAACAGGATTTGCGTGATTCCGGGATCGATCCGGCGCGCCTCGACCGCATCATCGGAATCGGCATGGAAGACAATGTCGCCGCATTGCATGACGGCAGCCTCGATGTCGCGGAGCTGTTCGAGCCGTTCGTCGAGGCGGCGGTGGCCGGCGGCGCTCATGTCTGGCTTCCGGCGAGTGCACGCGGGCCCACCAGCTACACGGTGTTCGTCACGACGCGGACCCGCCTCGACGCCGATCCCGAGCCGTTTCGCCGGATGGC
>CAMATN010000130.1 GCA_945861155.1 Rhizobium sp. Q54 | reverse complement strand
GCGCCGCGGAGCGCTACACCATCGCGCCGGGTTGATCATGATCACCGGATCGGGTGATCACGTTCGACCGGAATCCGTGATCACGTTGCACCGGATTGAGTGATCATCTTCCACCGGAATCCGTGATCACGTTCGACCGGAACACGCATGCAAAGGCCGCGATAGAGAGAATTCGTCCACGCTTGTCGGAGCGCGAGCTTACCGAGCTCAATGCTAGTGTAGCTGATTGGCAGCCGCGGCCCATCCCATTGGGCGCCGCAGAAGGTCAGTCACGGCCGGAAAACTCTACAATTGACGATGTTGTTGCCGCGCTTGACAAACGCAATATTGAAGCTTTCAGAAATAGCCTGAAAACAGTATCGGCAGATTCAAAAGCGGGAGATGTTCCAATAATCTTTTTAGTGGTTGCCGCTAAAGACAATGATTTTTTGAGAGTCTTATTGGAGGCTAAGCCTTCATTAGATGTTACCCTGCCAAATGGAATGACCCTCCTGCATATAGCCGCGGGGACCGGTCAAGTATCGATAATCGAAAGCCTCATACGCGCTGGCGCGTCTGAGGCTGCGGCTATCCAGGACAAAAATGGCGCTTGGCCATTTCAACTGGCCGAGAAAATGAGCCATACCGCGGCTGCGCTGCTATTAAAAGCAGAGGCGGACAAGCAATTAGAACCTTTTGTTAAATGCTTAGAAACGCTCGGCTACAGTGCCCCTGGTGCTTTTTCTGACCCCGTCGCAAGACATACAGCTACCAAAGTCTACCAACGATGTGTTTATGGGGGGCATGACGTGAATCTGGTCACCGGTTTCATAGATCGGGAAACATTGACTTTCGTTAGGAGCTCCAAATGCCAAACCGGCTATTTTCGGCGGTTATATACCTTCGAACAAAATGGTCAGCTCCGTACGCTTGTAGATATGTATCGCAAAGATGTGCCCGTGGGAAGCGCGGCGGCAGCTCGGGAAGATGGCCTAGACAAATGCCGGCGCGTCCCGGGCCGGAAAAAGTGTGAGGTTCATCCTCTCCCGCCGGGCGGGTGCCTGGCAATCGCCGCCCCCTCTCAAAAGGGTACTGCTTATCACGTCTCGCCAGTGATGTTTTCCAAGCAGGAGGCCGCTGCAAGCGCCCTTACACTATGTGGACAAACAAATTGCTCGATCCTGAACGCTATCGGCTCGGCAGACCACTGCGGACCATAACGGATCGTTACGGTGCTCTGCACTGTCGGAGAGTTAGTCATGCGAGTAATCGGGCTCCTAGTACTGTTATGCTCCGTTATTTTCGGTGCGGCTGCTGTTAGGGCACAAGAAGCACCCGCTTATCCACGTCCAGCGACAAAGGCATCCTGTGATGCGTTTATAGCTAGCTATTCCGCGTATTTGAGAGAATTGCGGGATCGAGTAAATGCGTGTCATAGAGACAACGAACGTGAATCAACATTTGGGAAGTGGGTCCGCATTGCGTGTCATCCGGTTGGAGTTCCAAGAGTTTGTGCCGCCGAAAACGAACGATCGGCATGCGCGCATAAAGATTATGGCAGCCTTCCTCAGAGGTGCCGCAACGACGCTTACGCAAACGAGCGCCGTGAAGAAACTAGGCACCGAGAGGAAAAGGAAGCTCACGCAAAAGAGCACCAGAACGAATCTAAGCGCCGAGAGCGGAAAGACGATTTCTCCCGACAGGTCATGCTGAAAACCGCCGATGGCGTCCCCAGGGTGGCGGGCACCAACGCGCTACGAATGGCAAACCTTTTGGCGGGCCGAGGCAGCACGTTTGGGGCGCTCGCTCAAACGGCGAAACGCGCCTATGGGACGCAGGAACTGATCAGCAAACTTTACGCGGCTTATGATCCGAAACAGCCACCGTCAAAACGGCTTGCCGCTGTGTTGAGCGTTCTTCCGGTCGGCATTCCTCGCGCGGCCTTTGGCAACAACATCCTTTCACAAGACATGTTGCGGACGGCAATAGCAGGCCTCAAGGGTGCGCACAATATGGCGCTGGACCGCTTGGTGCACGATCTCAATGCCTTTTCTGGCGAGGTTAGCAGAGAAAACAGGAAGGTTATTAGTGAGGCGATGATGCGGGCCAGGATGGCGCATGCTCATCTAGAATGGAAGCAGCGCGTAGCGCGGGAGCAGGCGATTGCTGAAGCGCGCGCCAAGGCGGAAGCGGCACGGTCGAAAGCCCAAGAACAGGCACAAATTGCAGCGGAGCTTGAAGCGGCTTGGCAACAGCGGGAGGCACAGCGACAAGCGCGCGAGGCCCAACGAAGAGACCGCGAGAAGGAGTGGGAAGAAAGACGGGCACGACGCCGGGAACGGCTGCGAGAGCTGGAAGAAGAGCGGGAAGAGAGGGCCAGGATAGCTGAACAGCAAGAAAATGCCGATGCTTTTGGAGCCTTTATGCAAGGCGTGGCCGGCATTGCGGGAACGCTGATGAGCACGCCTTCCAATTCGTCCCCGGCACCCCGGCGGCCGAGTTACAGCTCAGGCCGTCCGCGGGGCGAGGCGATGAAAGAACGTTAACGCGGTTCCCGAAATGCTCAGCCATGTGCAGTGCGATGCGTGCCGCGAAACACGACGAGGGGGTCTGCCGCCTTCACTCCCTGGCCTGACGGCAGCCCCATCAGCGGATTGATGTCCCGCTCCGCCAGGTGTCTTCGAGGTGCATGGCGAGGTACGACACGCGCACCAGGGTATCCGCGAGCGCCTCGAGGTCCGCCGCCGGCCCGGTTCGCGGTCGGGGCATCGGCATCGCGGGTGGTTCAGCTCGCACTCAGCGCGAGCACGGCTTCCGGCACTCGGTCGATCACGCGCAGAAGGGCGCGGGCCGCACCCTGCGGCGCGAGCTTACCCTGTTCCCAACCGCGCACGGTCACGACAGACAGGCCGATCCGGCGCGCAAACTCGGCTTGTGACAGTCCGGCACGCCTGCGAACGCGCCGCACCCAAGCCGCCGCATCTTTTGCCGCTTCGGTATCATCGAAGGCGGCTTGGCGTTCGATCTCCGCTTCGGTGGTCGCATCGACCCGCGCCCAATCGGTTCGCGGCTCGACCGGCTCCCAAGGGCCGGCGGAACGCCGACGGGTGACAGCTCCCGTCGCATCGAGGCGTGCTTCAGTCCGCGCCATACCGGCCCCTCTCGCGAGCATTTGCCTTGCGGGCGGAAATGATCCTCGTCGCCGTTTCACGCCGCGTGTAGGCGATCACGAACAGCCGTCCGGCAACGCTGCCGTGTTGCCCCTCACCCTCCCACGGCTTCGCCGCGGGCCCCTCCCTCTCCCCGCTTCGCGGGGCGAGGGCGCTCGCAGCGGCACCGCAGAACTCCCTCTCCCCGCTAGCGGGGAGAGGGTTGGGGTGAGGGGCGGACCGTACCGCAATGTGCATGGAATTCAGAAACCGTGCTATGTGCCGCGAAACACGACGAGGGCGTCTACCGCCTTCACGCCCTGGCCTGACGGCAGCACCATCAGCGGATTGATGTCCAACTCTGCCAAGTGTCCTTCGAGGTGCATGGCGAGGTACGACACGCGCACCAGGGTATCCGCGAGCGCCGCGATATCCGCCGCCGGCCGTCCGCGAAAGCCCTGGAGCAACCGGGCTCCCTTGACCTCGGCGATCATCGCCTGTGCTTCCGAGCGCGTGATCGGGCAGCGCCGCAGGGCCACATCGTTGTAGATTTCGACCATCACGCCGCCGCTGCCGAACAGCAGCACCGGGCCCAATTGCGGGTCGCAAGTGACGCCAATGATAACTTCTACACCTTCTCCCACCATCTCCTGCACCAACACGCCGATGATCCGAGCGTGTGGAGCATAGGCCTTGGCGCTGGCCAGGATCTCGGCGTAGGAAGTTCGCACTTGTGATGCATCACGCAAGTTCAGCCGCACGACCCCGGCCTCCGTCTTGTGCAAGATATCCGGCGAGTCGACCTTGAGAGCCACCGGAAACCCGAGCTGCTCCGCGGCCAGGGCGGCTTCCTCGGCGGAATTTACCCGGTGCTCGCGCGCACTCCCGACGCCCCAGGCCGCCAACAGCTGCTTGGCTTCGGACTCGGAGAGTGTCGGACGCCCGAAGCCCAGAGCCTGGGCGATGGCCGCATCCTGAGGCGCCGTGCGCGGCGGGGCTGTGGCAAAGCCATCTTCCAGGCGATTCTCGCGCCATGTGTGATACGCGAGGCGGCACTGTAGGCCTCGGGCCAATTTGTCCGGTGTGTAGAAGATCGGTATCCGGGCGTTTTTGAGCTGTGTGAGGCCAGTCTTGGCGTCCCGGCTTCCGGTCCACAGGAACACCACGCCCTTGTCGGTCCGATCACGCTGGCTGATGACCTGCTGAGCCTGGGCGTCCGCCCCGGCACTCGCCACGACGAGCGTCCCCATCCGGGGATCATTGATCATATGCTCCATGATTTGCGGGAACGACTCGCTGTTGGCAAAGCCTGTCACATCGGCAGGGTTCGCCGCCCACCCGAAGCCCTTCAGGACCCCGTTGATGCCGTCGCGTGCCGCCTCGCCCAGCGGCGGCAGATCGAGACCGGCCTGACCGCACATGTCGGCGGTCAGCGAACTGATGCCGCCCGAGTGGGATACCACCGCGATGCCGGGCACGCCGGGCTTGGGAGTGTGGGCCAGCAGGTGCGCGACCTCCAGGAGTTCGTCGTAATCCTGGACCCGGATCACCCCGTATTGGGCAAAGATCGCATCGTACCGCGCGTCGGCGCCGGTCAGCGCTGCAGTATGCGAGCGCGCCGCCTGGGCTCCCAGTTCCGAACGCCCGATCTTGATCAGGACGATCGGCTTGCCGCGCTCCGCCGCGAGCTTCGCCACTTCGAGAAACTTGTCGGCGCGCTTGAAGCCTTCCACAAAGCCGGCGATTACCCTTGTATCCGGGTCATCCAGCAGGTAGCGGGCGAAATCCGTAAAGTCTAGGTCCGCCTCGTTCCCGGTCGAGATGATGTAGCTGAAGCCGATGCCATTCTCCACCGCCCGCACCAGGAACGGCCCGAACGCCGTCGCGCCGCTTTGGCATACCAGGCCGATCGGCCCCGTCAGACCCTCCGCCCCGCGCGAGGAAGCGGTGGCCCAGATGTCGTCCTTGACATTCGCGAGCCCCAGGCAGTTGGGGCCGCTGATCCGCATGCCCGAGGCGCGGGCAAATTCACCCAATTCCCCCTGCAAATCGCGCCGGTCGTCGACGCCGCGCTCGGCAAAGCCCGCCGAGATCACGATCGCCGATCCCGTCCCCTTGGCGTGGCTTTCCTGGAGGATATCGAGTACCTGGTCGTAGGGCACCACGATGCCCACCAAATCGGGGGCCTCCGGCAGGTCCGTCACACTCGGGTAGGACTTCACCCCCATGATTTCGTCATATCTGGGGTTCACGGCATAAACCCTGATCCGGTCTTTGGCCCTGAGCGCCGCGGCCAGAAACCGCCCGCCATACTGCATCCGCGGCGTCGCGCCCACGATCGCAATCGAGCGCGGGTTCAGCATTTTGTGGATCGACGCCATCTGCGGTTCTGTCCAGAACTCCATGACACCCCCTTTCAAGTATCCCAGGAGCGGAAGTTCACGGAACCCCGTCGCCGGCGGCTTGGAGCCTAAGCGGTCATCCGGTCGCCAAATATCACGACACCAATGTCGTCTTCCTCTGCCCGCCGCCTGTTCCTGTCTTCTTAGAAAAAGACAAAGGACCGTACCACGACGTTCCTGCGGCATCGGGCGTCGGCAGGTGCGGTCGGGTCGACACACGCAGTATGGAAAGACCAGCGCGAGACGGAGCCGTCGGTGACAGAGTCATAGCACTTGAGCATCGAGACCTCGGTAGGCTTCTGCTGGGGAAACCAGTACCACTCGTGGTCGGGACGGTAGGTGAAGCGGGTGGTCTCCCCGACACGGTCGTCATAGATCCGGTAGTTGTTGATGTACGGCTGATCGGCGAAGGACGGCCACGCGCAGAGCACGAAGGGGAACTGCTCGACGGTCTCTATCGGCTTGGCGAGGTTGATCGACATGAACCGCCGCGACATCTTCTCGTCGGCCTCTTCCTCGGTGTAGTGCTGCGTGCGCCCGAAATTCCGCAGGTTCCGGGTCAGCAGCTCGCGGCAGCGCACGCGGCCGCTATTGTCGTTCAGGTCGTTGTGCACAAGGTTGGCGTAATTGGCGTTCACACCCGGGTTGTTGCTGTCCTGGTCTTCGGTGCGGTCGCCCGCGTAGTCCTTGTCGAAGACGTCGTGGTTGTAGACCAGCGCATCGGTCGCGTCCGGGAAGAAATCGAGAAGCAGCTTCTCGATCTCCGGATAGTACACGCGCTCCACCTCGGCTGCGTCGTAGATGTTCGTGCACTTGGACTCGATGTGCGCCAGCGACACGCCAAGCCGGTCCATGCATTCGGGACTGTTGGGCGAGAGGCCCGGGTAGTACTCGCCGATGCGCCGCGCGTCGCGCAGCACCTGCGGGAAATAAAGGTCCCGCCGCCGGTTGCCCCGCTCGTTCGTGCGCAGGATCGCCGCGATCTCGGCGCGCTCCGGGTCCCGCCAGACAGCGTTGGACGGCACCACCGAGTAGGTCGGCCGCTCGTACACGGTATAGGGCAGCGGCAGCGCCACGCCGCCTGCCGGGGCCTTGAGGCTGTTCGACTGCCGGATGTACTTCAGACACTCGTCGTAGTCGCGGAACCCGAGGCCCCATTTGGTCTTGATCGGGCCCGGTGGCGCCTTGGCGATCTCGTCGGTGACGCGCTGGCTCTCGCCCTCGGCGATCTCCGCGAGAGCATCCTCGATCGCCGCGGCGGTTCCCGCATCGCCGTCCCGGTCAAACGACATATAGGACAGGCCGCCATGCGCCGCGATGGGCGGCGGCTGCCCTTCCGTGCGCTGGAGAGGCGGCACATAGGCCGACGACGCTCTCTGAGTGTCCGCGACCTTGTTGTCGACGACATCGAGCGGGCTCATGGCACACCTCCGACTAATTCCAGCCTCACCTTGGCACACAGAGCCTGGGTTTTCCAGACCATGATTTTCCGGTCATGCGGATTTGCGCTGCGCCCGCCGCGCAAACGCCGAGCTCTTTCCACCTGGAAAATATCATCGAGACCTGTCCGTTTGTGGCCCGCCGCAACCGTCCGTGACATCGGCCTCGAATGGCGCCTCGGGCGTTCGGCGGCGTTGTTCGAGAGGCAGATGTCGCCAAGCTTTTGCCCTGGCATTGGAAAAAGTCCGCCGATCAAGCTCTCAGCCTGATCCGTTAATCGCCGCGGTGCTTAGCGGATGCTTTACCCCGAAGCCGGCGCACCGCTGATAACCGTCCCTTAACTGCTCTCGCGTTAGAGTTTGCTCTGATACATGGGGGATTGCCGCTATGCTTTCGCGTGAACGGGATGGATTTGCGACGCTCTCCGAGCGCCTGAACTCGCTTCAGCACGCCCTCTCAATGGCCGATCGGTCCGCAATGTCGCCTTGCTGGGGTGCCTGAACACTCGTTACAATCGTGACGCGGAAGCGCGATCGACGAATAAGGTGCCGCCTAAGCGGCACAGGCGTGGCGCATGCTTGCGCGTAAACACGCATCCAGAAAATCCGCCGAAATCGAGGGATCTATGGCCTTAGCCAAGGGCGAATCGTCTTGGGCAACCGATGAGACGCGGATCTTTCGGAAGATGGTCCGCCAGTTCATCGAAAGGGAGCTTGCGCCGAACCACGACCGTTGGGCCGAACAGGGGCACGCCGACGCCGCGGCCTGGACCAAGGCGGGTACGGTGGGATTGCTGCTCCCGGACGTGCCCGAGGAATACGGCGGGGGTGGCGGGACCTTTGCGCACGAAGCCGTGGTTGTCGAGGAGCTCGCGTGCGCCGGTATGCACATCGGGTTCAATATCCAGAGCATCGTAGCGCACTATATCCTCGCCTGTGGCAGTGAAGAGCAAAGGCGCCGATGGCTGCCTCAAATGGCCCGCGGCGAACTCATCGGCGCGATCGGGATGACGGAGCCGGATTCCGGCTCCGACCTCCAGGCCATCAAGACGCGAGCCCGGAGAGAGGGCGATCATTACATGATCGATGGCTCCAAGACGTTTATCTCAAACGGCTCGAACGCGGGCCTTGTCTGCCTCGCCGTGCGGACAGATCCCGACGCGGTCGGCCCGAAGGCGCTCTCCTTGCTGGTGCTCGAAACGAAGAACCTAGCGGGCTATCGGGTGGGTCGATCACTCGAGAAAATCGGCCGGCACGCCCAGAATACTTGCGAGATGTTTTTTGACGGCGTCCGGGTCCCGGTCGGGAATTTGCTCGGCCCCGGCGAAGGCCGCGGGCTTTTCCAGATGATGGACCAGCTCCGCTACGAGAGGCTGTCGATCGGCCTCAGCGCGGTCGCGGCAGCGGAGCGCGCGGTAGAGATCACGACGCGCTACGTCAAGGAGCGCAAAGCGTTCGGGAAGCCGCTGCTCGACTTACAAAACACGCGTTTCAAGCTGGCCGAGTGCAAGACCGAAGCTCGCATCGGGCGAGTTTTCGTGGATAACTGCATTCAGCAATTCATCGCCGGCCGGCTCGACGCGGTCACAGCGGCAATGGCGAAGTACTGGCTTACCGACACCCAGTTCCGGATCATCGACGAGTGCGTACAGCTGCATGGCGGTTATGGCTACATGCAGGAATACGAGATCGCCCGGATGTGGGCCGACAGTCGTGTGCAACGCATCTACGCAGGCTCGAATGAAATCATGAAAGAAGTAGTGGGTCGGTCCCTATGACAATATCAAGTGAAGCTCCTGCTCGGAGCCGGCCGGCACCGGCACCGGCACCGGCAACGGCACCGGCAACGGCAACGGCAACGGCAACGGAGGAGTGGCAACACCTGCTCGATAAATGGAACGGCACGCGCGCCGATTTCCCGCAGGTTTGTGCGCATGAGTTGTTCGAGCAGCAGGTTGTCCGCAACCCGGAAGCCGTCGCCCTCGTTTTCGGGAACCGGCAGGTCAGCTACCGCGAGCTGAACGAGCGCGCGAACAGGGTGGCGCGCCATCTTCGCAAGCGTGGCGTAGGCCCCGACGTGCTGGTGGGGGTCTGCCTCAACCGCTCCCCCGAGCTGGTAACCGCGTTGCTGGCCGTGTGGAAGGCAGGCGGGGCGTATGTGCCCCTGGATCCGGCCTATCCGCCGGAACGGCTCTCTTTCATGATCGGCGACGCGCAGACGCTGGTACTGCTGACCGAGGAAAAATGCCGGCCGCTGTTTTCCTCGTCCGGCGGCGACGCGCTCTACCTGGATTCCGACTGGCCGCTTCTCGGTCAAGAGGCGGGTGAAAATCTGGCGCCGGTCGCATGCCCGTCGAATCTGGCGTACGTGATCTATACCTCTGGATCGACCGGGCAACCGAAGGGAGCGATGATCGTTCACCGTGGCCTGGTCAATTACCTGTGGTGGGCGATCACGGCCTATGCGGTCGAGCCCGGCCGCTCGGTTCCTGTTCATACCTCGGTCTCCTTCGACCTGACGGTTACCGGCCTTTACCCGCCGTTGCTCGCCGGCGGCAGCGTCGAACTGCTGCCGGAGGATGTCGGCGCACAAAATCTGCTGGCCGCGCTCCTCAGAGAGGGCGACCGCAGTCTCCTCAAGATCACGCCGGCTCACCTTGAGCTGCTCGGCCACCAGATCACGGCGGCGCAAGCAGCGGGCATGTCCAGGGTATTGGTTATCGGCGGCGAAAATCTGTTGGCCGAAAACCTCCGGCTCTGGCGCGAGCACGCTCCCGCAACTCGGATTATCAACGAATACGGCCCCACGGAGACGGTCGTTGGCTGCTGTGTCCACGAGGTGCAGCCCACGGATCCGCGGAATGGCTCTGTGCCGATCGGGCGGCCGATCGCGAACACGCAGTTGTACGTGCTCGGCTCAAAGTTGGAGCCGGTACCGCCCGGCGCGATAGGCGAACTGTACATCGGCGGGGCAGGCGTGGCGCGGGGTTACCTGAACCGGCCGGAGCTGACTGCCGAGCGATTCCTGTCCGACCCGTTCAGCGGCGTCCCCGGTGCGCGCCTGTACAAGAGCGGAGACTTGGCCCGCTACCGGGCGGATGGAACGCTGGAATACTTGGGCCGGGCCGACGATCAAGTCAAAGTCCACGGGTACCGCATCGAACTCGGCGAGATCGAAGCGACCCTCGCCGCACAGCCGCAAGTGCGGTCCTGTGCCGTTCTGGCGCGCGAAGACGAGCCTGGGGACAAGCAGCTCGTGGCGTACGTCGTTTCGCGCGACGGCGGCGCACCGAGGACCGAGGATCTGCGTGCGTGCCTGAAGGAAAAGCTGCCCGAATTCATGGTTCCGGCGCGCTTCGTGCATCTTGACTCACTGCCGCTCACGCCGAATGGAAAAATCGACCGGAAGGCCCTTCCGGCTCCGTCCAGAGAGGTGTCCGGCGCTGGTGAAGGCGGGGTGCCCTGCACCGAGACCGAGAAGCGAGTCGCAGCGATCTGGAGCGAGCTGCTGAAGGTGGACGGGATCGGGATGCACGACGATTTCTTCGATCTGGGCGGAGACTCGATGACCGCCGTCGCGCTGCTCGCCCACCTTCACGAGATATTCGATGTCGATCTCGAACTCGCGAGCCTGTTCGATCGACCGACGATCGCCAGCCTCTCGGAGGCTGTCGATATACTCGTGTTGACGAGCCCCGGGTCAGGTTCAGGCGCAGGGTCAGCCGAGCGGGAGGAGTTCGAGCTATGATGGACACTGCGGCGCTCCTATCAGCGCTGCGCGAACAGGGCGTCAGGCTGTGGGTCGAAGGGGACAGCCTGAAATGCAGTGCTCCGGTCGGCGCGCTCGACGCCGAGATGCGGGCGAAGATGGCAGAGCGAAAGCAAGAGATCCTGGCGTTTCTGAGCCAGGCAGAGGCGTTGAAGAGCCTTCCGTCCGGGATCGTGCCGATTAAACCTGGGGGGCGGAGGCCACCCATCTTCGCCGTGTCCGGCCACGGCGGCGACGTCTTCTGCCTGCTCGCATTGGCCCGCCAACTTGACGCGGAGCAGCCGGTGCTCGGCGTACAGCCGCCAGGCTTGGACGGCAGCGAGCCATTGCACTCCATAGAGGCGCTGGCGCGTTACCAAATCGAGCAGATCCGCCGCTATCGTCCGAATGGTCCATACATGATTGCGGGGCATTGCGCCGGAGGGACCCTCGCCTTCGAGATAGCACAACAGCTCACCGCAGCAGGCCAGCAGGTCGCTCTGCTCGCGTTGATCGGGAGCCCGTTTCCGACAATGTTCCGGTACGTGCCTCAGATGTTGTTTTGGCTTGGTCGGCACGCCAAGGCGCTGAGCTCCGGCTCGGTCGCAGAACGGGCGCGCTATCTCACGACGAGGCTGCAGAAGCGCCTGCACTTGCGCCCGCCGGATCCCGTCAGCCTGGTTGACAACTACTCCATGCATGCCAGAGACAACGCCGCGCTCGCTGTGGTCAGTCCTGCGATGCTCGAGGCCAGACAGCGAGTTGAGGAGGCTACGGTCGCTGCGTGCCGCGCCTACAAGCCACAACGTTACGCAGGCCGGATAGACCTGTTCGTCACGTCCGACAGGTGGCACGGCTACCGTCGCTGGCGGGCGGTTGCGGACAACGTCCACGAGCACAACCTCGGCGGCTTCGAAATAGATGAGCTGCTGCTCGGGTCGCACGCGGCAATCCTGGCAGCATCTCTGCAAGAGACATTAGATCAGTTTATGCCGTGCTCGCCGGCTCCCACAGCGGTGCCGAGCAACGGGCGGTAATCGCTGCGCTAATCGAAACCTGCAAGCTGCTGCGGGTCGAGCGGCACGGCTTACCTCGCCGACTCTGAGGTTGCCAAGTGCCTCATCGACTACGCCCGCCGCAAATTCAGGGAAGAGCGGTTCCCGTTCTCGCCCGAGCTGCGGGAGGTGCGCGAGGCCATAGCCGAGCTGGAGCAAAGCCGGCACCGTTGCGGAGCCCATGCCCGACGGGCCGAGCCTTGCCGCGCAGCGGAAGAAGACGCGGCGGTGGCAGGGAAGGGGGCTGCCGGCTATCCTCGCCCCGCGCGCGGCTGAGACTATAAAGAGAGACCAAGGTGATCGCAGAAGGCACCTAACCCATTGAAATGCGGACGTGGCGAAATGGTATACGCAGCAGACTTAAAATCTGCTTCCCGACAGGGAGTGCGGGTTCAAGTCCCGCCGTCCGCACCAATCAAACGCGGCCCCACGGCCGCCGTTGCATCGGCCGAAAAAGGGCGCTCCGCGCGCCGCCGGACGTCGACCCGGGCACGGCGCGAGGCGGGTTCGGCAGCAGGAGCTGGCGCTTACTGGTTCTGGCCCCGGCCGCGGCGCATTTCCGGGTGCGCCGCCTCGAAGGCCGCCCGCTCGGGCGGGTCGACAATGCCGTCGTGATTTGTATCGGCCAAGTCGAACTGGCGCCCGGCGTTCGCGGCAGCGCGTTCGGGATCCCGACCCTTGCGAGCCGCCGCCTCGCGGCGCCGCTCGATGAATTC
>CAMATN010000129.1 GCA_945861155.1 Rhizobium sp. Q54 | reverse complement strand
CGCCTGATCCGGCCAATCGTTTCCACCGTTACCATCCCCGGCCACGCTCCCCGCTACAACCAGAGGGAGCATTCGACGATTCCCGGGGTGGGTCCCTATTCGGCGCTGTTCACCCCAAAAGCCGGGTCACTCTTCCACGCTGTTTTCCACGCGCGCCGACCGCCTTGCGTCGTCCTGCTGAAGCCCCGGCACCCGGCGGCGAGCGCCTGTGGTGCTGTTCGGTTTCGGACGCGCTGCGGCAAGATCCGGGCCTATCGTGCGTGTACGGCCCTTCCAGGCGTTGCTCTAGCTGTCGGGGCTTGAGCGGGTTTCGGAACTCTCAAGCCGCGCTGGCCAGATGTCGGCGGCCGACAGGAGCCGCCCCTTTGCAGCGGAGGAATATCGGTAGCCGGGCGGCCCGGAAAGCGCAGAGAGCGCCGACAGGAAGTCGGCTCGGCTGCCCTCCGGGATATCTTCGATCCACAGAAACCCAACGGTCTCCGTGGTTTGCTCCTCGCGCCGCTGCTCAGAGGCGAACTTGTCGATCAGGCTGCGGATTTGCGCAATGCAGGCGCCGGCTTCTAGCCTGATGCCAACGGTGATTCTCAGAACATCATCTGAGATCGCGTGTCTAGACATGGCGTGCATCCCCGTCGCGGAAGGTACGATCCAAACAATCGCCAATAAAGGTTAAAACCGGCTGAACTCTCGCCATGCCCCGGCGGGCGCAAACCTAATCGCCCTCGAAGCCGACCGTGGCGGGGGGTGCGGTGGACCAGCTGAGCTGAGCGGTAATGTGGTGGAGAAGCTGCTCGCGCTGCCGTTTGGCCTGCGCGATATCAGCCTTGAGTGCCTCGACCAGCCCTACGTTCTTTGAACGTGTTGCCCAGCCGTAGCGATCGCGCAAGCCGCTAATGCGGTCGCCTATTATTTCCAGTTCCTGCCATTCGTACAACAGCATCAAGGGGCCTCTTTCCCTGGAATGTCTTCTGCTTTTGAGCGAAGTTTGTGAGAAATTGCTTAAGACTAGGTGTGGCCTCTCAGGCGGCCCGACCTGACGATAAGCCGCAACGCTGGGAACCAATGCGCCGGCGATCTCAGCACCACGAACAGGAGCTCGGCGTCGCAATAGAAAAGCCCCGCCGAAGCGGGGCAAGTTCTTGTCGTGTGGAGTGCTGCGCTACCGGATCAGCCCGACCCAATCGGGATCATGCTCGATGCTGACCCCGGCGGCGGCCAGCACGCGGGCGGCACGATTGCCAGACCGCTCGCATTCCTCGCCTGGCCGAAACGACAGGTTCACGATGCGATCGGCGAGCGTGTAGATGCCGAGCCGTGACCGCGCTCCCAGTTCTCCGGCGAGCGTGTCGCGCTCCTGCGTCAGCCACTCGAGGAAGCCCGGATCCTGACGCCGGTCCTGTCGAGCGATCGGCGGGGCTCGCCATGGCCCTGTCACTGCTTCCGGGCGCCGCAATGGACGCAGTTCTGGAATCCGGTCGGGAAGGTCCCCGCATGGACGCCACCATACGGTGCTGTCCACTCGGGCTGTCGGGGCACTCGCGGGCATCCGGCTGAGTTCGCTCGGAGGCCGCGGCCCGGCTGCGGCGTTCGGAGCCGTCCCAACTCCGCGCTGGATCGTCGGGCCGTACCGCTGCGAAAGGCAACAAGAACCCGTCGCTGGTAATCAAATACCGCGGCGGGGAGCCGACCATCGCCAGCTTTGCCTTGAATTCGCCCATGTCGAGCGCGTGCTGCCGTGTCAGCTGATAGGCCATCTGCACCGCCGACTTCTCTTCCTCGGCCGTGGCGCCATTCTCGATGGTCTTGTTGAGCAGGTCAGTAATTCGCCGCGCCCACCCGGCGCGCTCAGCATCCGTATTCATCGCCCTCCCCTCGACGAGCCCGCGCGATCCGCAACTGAGGCAATTGCGGATAATGGACCTGGCGCCGCTCGTAGGTCGACGCGACGCCAACACGCGGGCAATCGTTCGCTACAATCTCGCGGAGATTGGGCAGCCTCGTGTCCGCGCCGTGACGCTCGATGTCTGCCAACGTGACCGCGCCGCTGGTGCTCATCGGCAAGTTGGGCTCCCCCGCAATCGCATGGCTCTCTCAATTCAGGAGGAAGGATCGCGAGGAGGAAGTACCCTCAGCGCCGCCTGATCGAGGTGTGGGCAGCCAGTCGGAGATTCACCTAGGCTCCCTCGCGGCTCTACCGGTGGCAAGGGCCACCGCTTGCAGCGCGCCTCCATCGAGGCAAGGTCGTGGCGTATCCCCAGCTTGTCGAGATGATCGTGCTCCACCTCCGCTGTCGCGCCGCACTCTGCGCACGTTGCAATTTCCATGAGGTGCCTTGCGCTCCTTTTGTCACGTCAACCGTCAACGCGCTACAGGCGCCGGGCGTTACCGAACGGATCGTGGCCGCCGCTTCTTCGCTAGCGCCATGCTCGGCTTGCCCGGTGGCGGCATCGGCGGGTAGGGCTCGAGCTCCGGCTGCGGCTCGAGCTTATCGAGGATCGCGTTCAGGCTGCATGCGTGGCGACAGCGGGAAGCGGTCGCGCTCGATCGTCTCGCGCAGCAGCTCGGCGAGGGTGTCCTTGTCATCGTCGGTTAGGTCGGCGGGCATGGCCGGATTATGAGGCTCGTCGCCCATATTGTCTGCGCGAGTAAGGTCAACGCGCGGAGGGGTAGCGCCCCGTCATCAGGGAGCGTCGATACCCGGTGGGGGTTGCGGTGAGTGCATTGAGCCCGAGATCGGCCCAGAGTGTGAGGCCGTTTGGGCGACCAACCCACGGAAGCGCTCGTAACAAGCGGCGCGCTCGCTGACGACAAAGCGCAGAAATGTCGGGTCGACCTGACCACAGATTTCTAGGACCCGTCGCTTGTCCGGTTCGCTCGGGTAGGCGTCGCTATCGCGGTGCAGCAATGTCGGCGTAAGAGCGGCGCAGATCGCAAGGCCCACCGCGATGACCGGGACACGTCGTGGCTGGCGCAGCCGAACAGGTGCACGGCTTCCCGTTTCGTATTGCCGGATCAAATTTTCGAGCCACGGCCCGATCACGCTCTCGCCGTCTCGTGTCGCCATCAGATCCGACATCCCTGGGTATTAAAACCTGATGCGGGCACCGTCAATCTCATCCGACCCGGTCGCAAGGGGAAATTTCAAATCGAAACGCACGCACCCGACCCGCTCGCGGCCAAGGTCCGGCTGATCTGTGGTGCAAAGCGTGTCAGCACCGGGCCGAGCCCGACGTTGCCGAGCAGGTCGAGTGCTACGGCCCCGTGGTGACCGTTATCGATTGGGCGCCCGGTTGCGTTGCTCGGCCCGCAAATGGTCGCGACGTGGATTTCGTCGTCAGCGGCGCGAGGCGATAGGGCGACAACAGGACCTACGCCGCCCGCCGCGGCGCACCGGGCCGCCTGCCCGCGAAATGCGCCTCCATGATCGAGAGCGCCGCGATCAGTATCCCGCCCGCCGCATGGGTGCACCGGACCCGCCCGGCGGCCCATCGGCGCGTCGTAACCCTCCGATGGGAACCGTCTTGATGTTGAGCTCGTCAGCGGATCAATTTTTTGATCTGCGAGGCCACTCTTTCGAGCGCTCTTATGACGGGATCTGGGCCACGGGCGGAGGTTTTGACGGGACCGGAGCGGCGACGCCGGTGGAGCGTCGATCAGAAGCTGGCGATTGTCGCGGAATTGGGACGTCCGGGATCATCAGGGGCATTGGTTGCGCGGCGGTACGGGATCTCGACGGGTCTTTTGTACACATGGCGCCGACAGGCTAAAGGGTTGCGGGCGCGTTCTCGGCCAATGGTACCTGGCTTCATGCCGGTGTTGGTCGCGCCGGAGGTTGACGCGGTCACCGCGCTTGGCGAGGTGTCCGAGGTGTTCGCGCCGGTCGTCGTTCCTGGCCGTAGCGAAGGCGCCGATATGTCCGCTGGCGGCGTGATCGAGATTGAGCTGTCGGGCGACCACCGTCTGCGTGTTGACCGCCATGTTGATGCCGAGGCCTTGCGCCGGGTGCTGGCGGTGCTGGGCCGGTGATCGCGCCCCCTGGGATCGCGCCCTTGGCGACGGGGACGCGGGTATGGCTGGCCGCGGGCCATTCGGATATGCGCAAGGGCTGGGCCAGCCTGGCGCTCCAGGTCCAGGAAGTTCTGGGACAAGACCCGCACAGCGGCAATCTATTCATTTTTCGAGGGCGCCGCGGTGACCTGATCAAGGTGATCTGTCGACGCTCTCAAAACAATCGTGCATCGCGGCGGCGACTTCTGCCCGAGTTCTGTCCATCTCGCGGACGACCCACGCGCACAACGCGTCACCCGCCCGCTCCATGTCGAGCCGGTAGCCGAGGGTCTGGCGGCACCATTCGCCGACCCCATAGGCGCGCATCGCGTCCGAGGCGGTGGCCCGATCCAGCGCGTAGGTGCGCTTGATCTGATCGGGAATGCGCGTCGGCGTATTGCACAGTACCAGGCTGGCGATGCGGTCGGGATACGCCGGCGAGCAGCAGACCGATGATCCCGCCGGAGGATTCGCCCACTCAATGAACCCGCACCAACGACAAGGCGCCGAGTACCGCCAGAATCTGCGCGCCGATTGTCTCGGGCGTGTAGCGATAGCCGGCCGGCGGTTGATCCGAGAGGCCGCAGCCGAGCAGGTCGGGGCGGTAAACCCGATGTGTTTTCGGCGATAGCCGGCACCCACCGGTTCCAAAACGTCGCGTTGCGGGCGAACCCGTGCATCATCAGCACGGGTGTAGAATCGTCCCACGGCCACAGGAAATCATCGACAGTGCAATGGACGGAGGCAGCTTCTGGCAGGGCAATGCGGGGCATAGGCAACTCCTCGAATCCCACTCCCGGACGTTTTCATCAAGCCCAGCAGCGTGTCGAGGGCTTGGCTTAACAGGCTAGCTCCTGGTAAACCGCAGCTTGTTCGCGTCAGAGCCTCGATCTGCGCCTCTGCCCACGGTCGCCGGCACCGTGTTCTGGCGTCCCGTCCCACCCGCTTCAGCGTCCGCTTCGTGCCTTCAGAGCCGCGAGCCGGTCGCTTAGACTCTGCGGTGCCGCGGGTTTACCGGCTGCGGCCGCGAGGGCAGCGGCGATGTTCGGGTCCTCCTGCTCTGGGCGCGTCGGCCGCAGCAGCTTCGCCTTCGCCATCGCCGCATCGGCCGACACCAGATCACGCTCCGCGGCCTCCTGCATTGCCTTCAGCGCAACCGTAACGCCGCTGGTCGAGCGCGTGAGCCCCGCCGCGCGACGCGCCGCTTCGGCCTGTTGTTCGGCAGTGTGGCGCTGCTGCCCCGCACGCGCCATGTCGCGGCGAGCGCGATCCAGTTCGGAGCGGGCGTGTTTGAGTTTGCCTCCTGCCTCAGCATAGGTCTGCTCGAGCATATCGAGGAATTCCTTTGCGTCGGCAGCGTCCTGCTTTTCGCGTTCGAGTTCCGGCGCCATTTCTTCGAGCATTGTGACCAATGTCCCGAGGCTTCGCTCCAGCCCGGCCTTGCGCGCCGGCTCGCTCTCCATCGCGGTTTGGCTCTGGAGCTGCTCCGCTGCAGCCATGCGCTGGCGCGACAGCGCTTCGATTGCGTCGGCCTCTCTCCGCTCCCGATCATAGCCCTGCCGCGCCAATGCGACCTGCCGTCCGAGATCGTCGAGGTGCTGCTCCATCGTGCGCAATTCGGCCTCGCTGGCAGATTCCGGATCCCACCGCACAAGCGCCTCGATACCGGCCTGCACCGTTCGGTCTGCCTTAACACCAACTAGGTTGCTGATAAACGCAAGCATGGGCCTCTCCTTGGTTGACTTCAGCGATCAAGCCGGGACCATCGCCGCTGCGTTCAGCAGGGCAATCGAAAGCTGGGCTGCGACCAGCGGGATGGCCGCCGCGACTTGGCCCGCCTCGATCATTGTGCGCATCCCGCGTAGCAGGAGCGACACAACCATCACGGTGCCCAGTTGAAGGACGACCGCCACCACGCCCCACACCAGGATGTCGAGCAGCGCTCCGGTGGTTGCCAGCAACGCGGCAAGCGGAATCGCCAGGGCCACGAGAGCACCTCCCAGCACGGTCGCCGCGGCAGCGTTGCCGCGTCGCAGCAACTCGCGCTCGTGAAAAGGGGTGACCGCCATGTAGATAACGATTCCGACGATCAATAGGACCAGCACCAACCCGAATTGCAGCAGGATCATCGGCAAGCCCTGGCCGAGTGCGGCCATGATGTTCGCGGAACCCTCCGATGTCGTGTTCATGCCTCGCTCCGTCAGACCGCCAGGGGGACGCTCGGCAGGTTCAGCGCCGCAGGGTTGATGTCGATGCCCGCATCGATCTCGACCCAGGCCTGGCCCGCAATCTCGATTGCACTGACCAGGATATATTCGGTCTCTGGTGCGGGAGGGGTGCCGCCGCTCGGTGCACCGTACAGCATTGCGTGCATTTGACGCTGCTCGACCCGGTCCAGATGTTGCAGCGTTTCCTCGATCTGCCGCGGCGCGATGCGGCCCTCGCCCGGCGCCCAAACCCG
Source organism: Rhizobium sp. Q54 (assembly GCA_945861155.1). Taxonomy (GTDB): domain Bacteria; phylum Pseudomonadota; class Alphaproteobacteria; order ATCC43930; family CGMCC-115725; genus DATARH01. Next base: position 6,000 of record CAMATN010000129.1, on the reverse strand, counting down.
TCCGTATGTCTTACCATCCTTGGTCTGAAACGACCCCCATCCGATCACACCCTGGGAGGGGTCGAGCCAAAAACTCCACTCCTGGCGGTCTGCCGGCGTGACTTCATCGATCACCGTAAAGTAGCGGCACTCGTCGGGCCGGCCGTCGGGATCCAGGTGAAGCTGAAAGAACGCCTTCCCGCCGGGCAGATAGAGGCGGTGCAGCAGGACATCGCCATAGCGCAGCAGGCCGACCGTCTCGACACTAATCGTGCCGGTGTCCTCCGGCGGCTGGATTTTGGTGAGACCGGCAGCAAGCAGGAAGGGGGCCGGATCCACGGGCAGCACCATGCCCACCCGAAAGCGCGACGCTGCCGAGCCGGACAGGCCCGGCGTGGCCGGCTCGGCAGCAGGTGTAGCGGTGCGTCGGCGCCAAAGCCAGAAAAGCACGAGAACTCCCGTTCCGACAAAGAGAGCAGGCCAGATGAAGCTGGATTCTGATTCCGGCGCGGCCGTCGCAGGCGGCGTGGCGGAAGGATCACGCGGCTGGCCCTCCAATTGCGCATGACGGGTGTCGAGTTGCACGAGCTTGGCGGCCACTTCCGGATCTCGCGCAGCTGTGCGTTCGGCCTCCTGGCGCCACTCCCGGTACACCGGATCGTTGCGATGGGCATGCAGATATTCGGCTTGGCCTGGCGACGACAGGGCATTGAGTGCCGCCCAAAGCGCAATCGTGGTGAGAATGCCGGAACCTGGAGACTGTCGTCGCGCCGTGGCGCCGCCCCCCCACTCGCCCCACACCGGCGGCCGGCGCGTCATGACCGATCCCCCGCCCCCCATTGGTCCCCATCCTCGGTCGCCGCCCATCGGAGGCGGTCGCCGGGCATATGTATCGGGCGGTCGTTGCCCGGCCTGATAGTCGCGGAGCGCCCGCGACGACGTACCCCGGGACATTGCCCGATCTCCCGGAGAGCTGCCCGGGGGGCTGCCTGTGTAGCCGGGGAAGGACGGGGCACGGCGGGTATATCCGCCGCTACTGGCGGCAGGCGGACGACGGCTTGGGGCCGAGTAGGATTTGAAGCCGCCGCTCGGCCGGCTGTACCCGCCGCTGCTGAACTGCCCCCACGCGGCGTCGGGCATGGTACCCGCGCCCATCAAGACGCACACCAGGAATGTCAGACCTGCCGCCCACCCTCTGGTCTGTCCAGAGAAGGCCTCGGCAATCCGGTCGATAACCCTTCGAGGGGACTGGGATTTCATCAGCTGTGTCGGGACGGCTGGGCGGGGGCTCGCGAGTCAGCTCACCAAATAGCTGAGGACAAAGGATATCACGACCAAGCTCAGCGAAATTGCAAGGGTGTAGCGTACGACTCTTTCCTGTGATCCGGCGCGCGCGGCGGTGGGCGATGTGACGATGCGTTCCCGCATAATAAAGCCGCTCCTCGATTGAGTGTTCGATGCCGTCGTTATCGACTCACGTCTTCGGGATGGTCGGCTGTTGCCGGAATTCGATATAGGCCGCGCATTTCTGTCCCACTCTCGGATGGGTTCTTGAGCCGGAAACCGCTACCCGCCGGTCTGCTTCTTCGTCAGCGCGCCAGCTCGGCTCGCTCTCGTGGACAACACCGGCAATTTCCGTCCAAACTAATTATTACTAACGAACGGGCTATCGCAACGCTTTGGCGTCGGGCGGGGTTGTCAGCCACTAACTAACCGGGATGTCCGTCGCCTCGCCGGGACAATCGGCGGAACCATACCCAGAATAGATTGGGGTCACCCGCCGATCGGCGCTCTCGCGCGCGTCGTCCGCGTCGGGGTTTGAACTCAGAGCCGCCCGGACGGCACGTAGCAGCTCGTCGGGCCTGAACGGTTTTGAAAGGCATGCGGCCGCACCGAATAAACCAGCAGCACGCAGATAAACGGTGGGATTTTCAGCTCCCGAAATCGCAAGGACCGGCAGGCCGGGCATCTCTCGGGATAGTTCGCGGATGACTTCGAGCCCTTCCTTTTCCGGCATCACGATATCGGTGATGATGAGCTCTGGACGGCTCGCGCGGCACAGCGCTAGGCCCGCCGCTCCGTCGCCTGCCTCGCGCATTTGATGGCCGGCTCCGCCGAGGATGTTCGCGATCAGCAAACGAATTTCCGAGTTGTCGTCGATGACTAGAATTTCCGCCATTGGCCGTCCCTCCCGAAAATTCTGCTCTTGCCTCCGCCCCCTACCGGGGGCAGGCCCGGCCAGAATAGCCTTATCGTCCTCGGTGAGTCTCGGCGGGCATTGCCGGATTTTATGCGCAAGCGAAGCGAGGGCGAGTCGGCGCCGATGACGCTCGGCCAGGCGCTCGCGACGGTGCCGGTTATCGATTGGGCGGCTCGGCTGCGTTGCTCGACCTGCAATGGGTCGCGACGTACGCCACCCCGCCGCGGCTGCCCGCGAACTGCGCCTTGATGATGCTGAGCGCGGCGATCAGGATGCCGCCCGCCGCATGGGTGCACCGGACCCGCCCGGCGGCCCAACGCCTTGAGCTTGCGCTCGCCCGCGTTCCGGACTTGGTCATCTTGGATATTCAGCTGCCGATAATGTCAGGTCTTGAGGTTGCCCGAACCTTGAAGGCTGACAGCCGGACCCGACACATCCCCATTCTCGCGATAACCGCGGTCGCCATGTCGGGCGAGGGTGTTACGATCCGCGAAAGCGGTTGTGATGCCCTTGCGTATAAGCCGATCTCAATCTCTGAGTTCGAGGCAGCGTCAGGTCATTACTGCCGCCTGACGTGAGCCGATGAACCACGATGACCGGCTCCCGGGGAGCGGCGCGCCGCGAAGCTGCTGGGCTGGTCACCCGCGCTGTGCCACGCGGCCGGACAGTATACTAGACAGGCCTCTTCCCGTTGAGCCGGCGCACGAAGTTGCGTAGCCCTGGATAGCGCCGCTTCATCCGTTCGCGCAAGCGCCGCTCCGTGACATAAAGGCGCCCTGGCAGGCTGACCGGCGCAAGCAGCTCGTACAGCGGCATCACGTGATCAGTCCACTGATGCTTGTAGCTCTCGCCGCCCGCGGTCAGGTCGAAGATGCGGATGCCGGGATCCTGAATGCACCACTCGACCAGGTTCTCGAGGAGGAGCCGCCCGACGGAGTGGTCCTGCCAGGCCGCGTCAAACGTGGGAACGAGATAGTAGAAGCGTTCGCCGAGAACAATGCCCCAATGCGCCGCGACGATATGGCTGTCGAATCGCAGCACTGCGATCTGAACCTTGCCGGCCCACACGGGCGTTTCGGTCATCGCCCGGTAGAATTCGAGATAGCCCGGTTCGGCGAACAAGTCCCGCACACCAGTCTCGCGCCAGCGTCGCGACTTGTACGACGCCAGGCGTTCGAGCGCCTCGCTGCGGTCCACGGCGGTCACCGCGATTTCGAATTCGACCCGGCCGCGCTCGGCAAGGCGGCGACGGCGCCGACGCGTGTCCGACCAGTTGACGCCGTGGGTCTTGCGGAATTCGGCCATCGTCCCGGGGAGGATAGTCGCGAAAGCATTGTCGGTGTGCTCGGTGCCGGGCAGCGCGACCATGGAGTTTGGCACGCCCTCGATCACGGCGGGCATGCGCCACAGCCACACGACATCGACTTGCGGCAAGAGCGCCAGTATCCTTGACCATAACCGGGCCATGTCGGCGGAGGTGATCTCGGTAGCGAAACGGGGCTCGATCAACGGCGCGCCATAATCGGTCACGACATCGCCAAGAAACCGCAGAACCCGCAGGCCCCAATGGCGGTATATCCCGAGCGGCAGCAGCAGCACGCGCCCGCTCGGGTCGGACAGCACGGCCACATGGGGTTCGATGCCCCGAGCTGCTCCAATCGTCGCATGGCACGTCGATTGCCACTCGAACGACTGGAACGCGAAGCCGACGCAATATTCCGAGGCACCCCGCCACAACAACTCGCAATCGGCGAGCGAGGCATAGACGGCGAGCCGCGTACCGCAAAGGGCGCCGCAAGCCTCATCGAAACGGGCCTCGGGGACGCGGGCAGCGGCGGCTTCGCGTAATCCCAGGCCGGTGCGGGACGCGATGCCTGCCGCAACCCTCCGGCGGACAAATTCCAGCTGGGCCAGAGCCGGCGACAGCAATTCGTATAGCGCGGCGTTTTCGGCAAGTTCGATGAACAACTCAACTCCCCCGCTTGCGGTCAAACGCCGGTCAGCTGGACGCGGGCACCCGCTGCCCCGCAGTCGGAGCGGGCCGCGTTTCCCCGACCCCAACAGCCGGATACTACCCGGTGCAAACGCCCGGTCACTGAAGACTGAATCCCATCGCTAGCTATGTGAGTTTTTAGAAGGTGAGGGACGTACAAATGGTAGGTCAGCTTGCTAAGCATACCGACCCTGATCTGAAAAATACTATCCCAAATTGGGAAAAGTGTGTGCTATTTTAACCGGTACAGAACTGGCACCACTCCTAGAAGTGAGTCCCTGACAGCCCCTAATATTCGCCGGACCCAGGTTTCTTCCGGCGACCACTTGTGATCTCGGCACGAGTCGCTTTTCCATAGCGAGCAAAAATCATGTTCAAGCCCTCAGCCAAAATCTCCTGGATGTCGCGGTCTTGTTCAACCGCAATCAAACGCAAGGTTTGGGCAACTTCTGGCTTGAAGTGGCCAGAAATTTGCCGCGTATCCGTGCGGGTCTGCGCTATCCGGTAATTCCCGCTCTCGCGCTTTTCCGGGTCAGGGGTCGGCGGAGCCACCGGCTCAGGTGCGGCCGCACCTCCTACTAGACTTTTCAATGACGCTTTCATGCAACGGCCTTCTTGTTGCGTTGGCTCATTGTGGACAAGCCGAGTTGTCCAGCAAGCCACAAATACAGGGCTTCGATCTCCGTAGCAGCGCGCCGCATGACGGCCCGACGGTCTACACTACTGCACCAAGATTGAGTTCGAGCCCTTATTCCACCACGCCGATGCACATGTCGGTGTCGGAGCAGACCATGTCCCTGCCGCCTGCCTTTGCCGCGTAGAGAGCGCGATCTGCGGCATTCACCAAATCCTCGGGGCGATGGAGGTCCCGCTTCGGAGCCAACGAGCTTACCCCCAGGCTGATCGTGACAAGCTTCTTTGAGCTTACGTCGTGCCTAATCCGCAGCGATCGGACAGACTGCCGGAGATGCTCCGCAATACTGAGCGCTCCGGCCTCATCCGTGTTCGGTAACAACACCGAAAACTCCTCGCCGCCGTATCGAGCAACCACATCCCCAGGCCGGTGTGGCACATCCTTCACCGCTTGCGAGACGCGCCTAAGGCAGTCGTCTCCTGCTGGATGCCCGTAACGGTCGTTGAACGCTTTGAAGTGATCGATGTCGATCATAATCAGGCTCAGGCTCGTCTCATCCCTCATGGCCCGACGAAACTCGCCGTCAATCGCCTCATCGAGATGTCTCCGGTTGGCGAGCCCGGTCAGGCCATCCTGCCTTGCGAGCAGTTCTAGCTGCTGGTGCGCCTCTTGCAGCAGATCCTCCGCGGCCCTGCGTGCCGAGATGTCCCGCATCGATATGACGAACCCGCGACCGTCAGGCAACCGGCGCCGTATTGCGTCCACCCACACATAGGAACCGTCCTTGCGAGCCATACGGTAGGTCGCCTCCGTAAGTCCGGTTGGCGAGGGTTGAGCAAAGGATGTTGCCCAAGCAGCACGGTCGTCGGGGTGTATTAATCCTCCGTGGGTACCGTTCAGCACCTCTTCAGGCTCATAGCCCAGGAGATCGCGAAATGACGGCGAAACATAGATACGCTTTGAGTCCGACCCAACGTGCATGATCGCGTCAGTCATATTGTTCGCAAGCAATTCGAGCTCAGCGTTAGTACCGGTGAGCATAGCGTTAGGGAAACACTGAAATAAGGCGCATTCCGCCACTCGCATCGGGTAGAATCTGCTGTGGGGATGGAGACCAAGGGGCGGGACGATGCAGCGCCAGGGGAGCTTTTCGCAAGCGGAATACGCCGGCAAGAAGAGGCAGACGCGGCGCGA
>CAMATN010000128.1 GCA_945861155.1 Rhizobium sp. Q54 | reverse complement strand
AACGTTCCCGGGATAGCGCTGAAAGCCGGCAAGCTCTGCTACGTTGCCGGCTTCACTGAACCCGTATCGCTGTGCGACGGCTCAAGCCGGATAACGACGGTCTGGCCGCGCCGGGCGATCGATTGAAACGTCACCGGGACAGGCGACGGTGCGGCGATCCATTTTCGCATCGCGCGTAGCATACCCGCCGGACCAACCACTCTGATGCGTTGCTGCGACGCCTGCATGGACGTGTCTCATCGGATGGGAATGTTGCACGACGCAACATCGGGCCAAGCCTTTTTATCCCGCAAAGATTGAGGAGGCGTTACCGCCTCCGATGGCAGGCCGCCCTCACCCCTTCTTGACCATCGGGCATTCGCCCTGCTCCATCGGGCGGAAGGCCTCTTCGCCCGGGATCGTGCGGACCGGCTTGTAATAGTCCCACGGGCCCTTCGATTCGGCCGGCGACTTGACCTCGAACAGGTACATCGTGTGCACGTTGCGGCCGTCTGGGCGGATGTAGCTGCGGCCGAATACCGGGTCGTCGAACGGTGCGGCCTTCAGCGTCGCCATGACCTTGTCGGCGTCGTCGGTGCCGGCCGCCTTGACCGCTTCGAGGTAGCGCTTGGTCGCCGAATAGAAGCCGGCCTGGATGCTGGTCGGCATCTTGCCGTTCATCTTTTCGCCGAAACGCTTGGCGAAGGCGCGGGTGCCCTCGTTCTGGTCCCAATAGAACGCCTCGGTCAGGAAGAGGCCCTGCGCCAGAGAGAGCCCGATGCTGTGGACGTCGGTGACGAACACCAGGAGGCCGGCCAGCTTCTGCCCGCCCTTGACGATGCCGAACTCGCCCGCCTGCTTGATCGCGTTGACCGTGTCGCCGCCGGCATTGGCGAGGCCGATGACCTGGGCCTTCGAGGCTTGGGCCTGCAACAGGAAGGACGAGAAATCCGAACTGTTGAGCGGATGGCGCACCCCGCCGAGGACCTCGCCGTCATTGGCCTTGACCACCGCGGTCACGTCGCGCTCCAGCGCAAAGCCGAAGGCGTAGTCGGCGGTCAGGAAGAACCATTTCTTGCCGCCCGCCTTGACCACCGCCGAACCGGTCCCGTTGGCCAACGCCGCGGTGTCGTAAACCCAGTGCACCGTGTAGGGATTGCACAATTTGCCGGTGATGTCGGAGGAGGCCGGATCGGTCGCGAGATAAATGCGCTTTTTGCTGGCGGCGACCCCCATCGTCGCGATCGAGGACGATGAGGCGCCGGTGCCGAGGATCACATCGACTTTGTCGATGTCGTACCAGCGCCCCGCCATCGCGACCGCCACGTCCGCCTTGTTCTGCACATCGGCCGAGACCAGTTCGATCTTCTTGCCGAGCACGGCGCCGCCGACATCGTCGATCGCCATCTGGCTCGCGACGACCGCGCCCTGGCCGTTGATGTCGGAATAAAGGCTCGACATGTCGGTCAAGACGCCGACCTTGACGACATCGTCGCTCGCCTGGGCTCGCGCCGGCGCGGGACCGAGGCCCGCCATCGCCAGCATCGCGGCGGCAACAGCAACACGCAGCATGGTTTCTGTCCTCGGATGATCACACTGCCGAACCGACAGCCGGCCGGTATCGAGGGATGAATGTGACGACATAGCGCGACCGGCGCCATCGCTTTCGCCGCCCGGCATGGCAGGGTCGCGATCCCGGCGACGATCGCCGCCACGCCTGATCGGCGCCCTGCGGCAAGCGGCTTTTTGCACCCGGCGCCCGGCGTTGCTATTCTCGCGTCCGGCGGAGCCGGTTGGGCTGGGCCGGCTTTCGATCCGCGGAACATCCGGAGGGAATTTTTGAGCCACTTGCTGCGAGCGTGGTCCGTTCAGTACCGCGTGCTGGGCGCTCTGTTCATGCGCGAAATCCAGACCCGCTGGGGACGGCGCAATCTCGGCTTCGCGTGGCTGTTCGCCGAACCCCTGGTGTTCGCCTTCCCGGTGCTGGCGATGTGGTCGATGATGCGCTCGAACCTCGAGCACGGCATGCCGCTGATCGCGTTTCTGTGGTCCGGTTATCTGCCGCTGCTGTTATTCCGGCATGTCACCGGGCATGCGATTTACACGATCCGAAACAATGCCGCCCTATTGTACCACCGCGCCGTCAACCCGCTCGATATCGTAATCGGACGCTGCGGCCTCGAGGCGATCGGCAACCTCGCGGCAACGACCGCCTCGTTTTTGATATTTTATATGATCGGCGAGATCGAGTGGCCGCAAAACATGCCGCTCTTCATTATGGGCATGTTATACATGGCATGGTGGGCCATTGCCGTCGCGCTGATCGTTGCCGCCTGGAGCGAGCGCAGCGACCTGGTCGAACATATTTGGCTGCCGATCTCCTATCTCTATATGCCGGTCTCCGGCTTCTTTTACCTGGCCGAGTGGCTGCCGCTATCAATCCGCGATTTCGCATTGACGGTGATGCCGTCGCTCCACAGTTACGAGATGATCCGCGGGGGCTTGTTCGGCAACCGGATACAAGTGTTTTATGATACGGCCTATTTGAGCGCCGTGCTGGCCGGCCTGACCCTGTTTGGCCTTTGGCTGATGCGCGACGTGCGCCGCCACATTCAATTCGATTAAGGTGGCCTTAGAACTTGAAGGCGCCGAGAAACAGGTCGGGAATAGTTGAATTGTTTGGCCGATCGAGATCGCCCGGGAATATCTCGTATGACGGTGCGAAACTATAATATCGCCGGCTTGCAAAGCTCAGTTCCAGGCAATCGGCGATCGGGATTCCCTCGACGACCGGCATCCCGGCAAAATTGTTGCCGTGGACGTGGATTACCTCATGCGTCTGGCGCAGCTTCGAAAATACGCGATGCGCCCGCTTTTGAAATGAGTCGATATTCAACAGCCTCATGCCATGAAATTCGGCGAGTATCTGCCGAAATTTCGCAAACACTCCCGGATCGAGCGCGTCGAGCGAATCCCATTCATGACCTTCAATATCTATTTTCAGCACCATGTCGTCGCGCTCGCCATGTCCGTTTTCATCGATCAGCGCGTCGATGCGTCTGAACTCGGGCGCGAGCGAGCGGTCATGCGTGATGCCGATTCGGAAATGATGAAAGCGGGGATGCTCGGCTGGCGCTTTTTCAACCGTGTGATCGTATTGGTAGATCTGAGCGCCGAGTTCCGCCATCTGGCGGTCCCAAGAGACGTCGGGCCCGACGCCGAGCGAATAGCAAATACCGATGCACGCCAGATCATCGAGCATCACATAGCCGCCATCCTCAGCGCCGCCCACTCGACATTTCGCCACGTTCAACGCCGCGACAGGCGAGATCAGGCGCAGCGTCGCCAACATTTGCGACTGCATGACATTACTGGCCGAAGCCATGGTATTTTCTCCTGTAACGTCCGCCGACAGCCCTCTTCCGTCCGTCATGCCGACGCGTCGCGCGACGGAAGGGCGGGGGCCTTCGGGGCGATCGCCTCGGGCAGATCCGCGATGCCGGCTACGAAATCGACCATCCGGTCAAAGACCTGTGGCGTGTAATCCTCCCATAACGGCCAACGCACGCTCTCGGCAGCCCGGCATGCAGCGGCATGATTGGCCGCGTTTTCGAGATCCACGACGTGCTGTGCGAAGCTCGCCGCGGACGCAAACAACAACGCCTTGTCGCCCAGGACTTCTTGGACGATAGGCGTATCAAGAGCTATGGTCGGCTTGCCGTAATAGGCGGCCTCGATCATTGGTATTCCAAAGCCTTCGGCCAGCGAGCTGAATATCAGCGCGTGACAGAAGATATAGGCGGAGGCCAAATCAAAATCGTCGGCATCGGAAAACCAGAAAAGTTTCTTATTGAAGAAAAATGATTCGCGAATTGCCGCCACCACCTCCTGCTCCATCCATCCCGGACGGCCGATGATCAAGAGGGGACGCTGATAACCGGCCTGCCACAGCGCTTCCATGCACTTGATGACCGGGACGTGGCCTTTCTTTGGCTCGACCGAGCCCACCATCAGCAACGGATTGAGCCGTATTGCATCGAATAATTTGGCATTCCCCATGATCGGCCGGTGCGCCGCCTTCCTTATTTCCATCGCGGCGGCGTCGCTGACCAGCGGTTCAAAACCATTATAGGCCGTCATCATGGGCACGGGATCCAGCTTGTTTCGATGTCCGAACTCCAACAACGTCGTCCTTGTCAGGCTGGACACACAACAAAATGCCGATGCGTACCCGAAAGCAGCCCGCAAATTGTCCTTGAACAGGTACTTCCAAGGCGACGGATAGAAATTACCGAAGGTAATAGGAAGGAGATCATGGACTAAAATGATGATATCGACGCCCCGGGCTCGCAACGCTCGATAGGTCGCCGGGTCGACGTCGTGCCAATAGGCGGGCGCGAACAGCACATCGCCGGCGCCGGGGGTAAAAAGGATCGGGGCGAGGCTGTTTCGCTCAAGATGCCGATCGTAGGCCGAATTGGCGTCGGCCATCAGGCCGTCGATCCAGGTGCTCGCCGATTTGACCGGTGGGATGGGCAACAGGGCAGCGGCGAAATTCAATCCATGGTGAACAACATTGCTCAGATAATCCCATGCGATCTTGAACCTGGCGGCGGCTCCCGATTGCCTCGCCACCTCGCTGGCGAGGGCGCGGGAGGCGAGGGCGTTCGGCGCCCCCTTGCCCGGCAGCGGGCGAACCAGCGCGAAACCTTCCGCCGTCGGGATGACGGGAACGATTTCGATCCCGCGGCGCGCGCCCCACGCATAGCCGACCTCGATATATTTTCGGACGACCCGCGGGATCCCGGTAGGCTGGCGGGAAAAATCGGTCGCGGAACAATCGATGAAGATGCGGCGCGGCGGTTTGCCATTTACCGCGCGGGAGCGGGCTGCTGCACGGCCTGTATCGGACGGCTGACGGACGGCATCCGACCCTGGCGGACGCGGTACAGCGTCAAAGCCCTTGCCGTACAGAATTCTTGTCATGTCCGCCGATCGACCGCGTAACCGCCGATCGACCGAAAATAAGTCGCGAACGGATCCTCGTCCGGCGGCAAATTACGAAATGCGTCGAGAAGCTCGTCAATGGACCCACAAAGATAGACCGCCGCATTCCGATCAGGCGCGGAGGTTTTTATGCGTTCGCAGAGGTCCCTGATCTCATGCGTCACCTCGCCGAAATCCGGGTTGAGAGCGGCTGCCCGCTCGTACGCGGCAAGCGCTGCGGACAGGTTTCCGGTGATCTTGTAGAGATGCCCAAGCTGGAGATGAACTTCGAAATTAGGCTCCAACTGCTCCGCTTTTCGGTAGGCCGCCAGTGATCGCCCGAAATTGCCTGCTTCCTTGAAGCAATTCCCGGCCTGAATCCAAATCGCGGCGTGCGCGGGATTGGCATCCAGATGCTGACAATAGGCCGCGGCCGCTTCGGTCCACTGCCTGGCGTCGCGGTTGCTGTCGCCGATGGCTCGGTAATCGACAATGGGAGCGGGAGCGGGCTCAGATCGGGAGCGGCCCCGCGTCAACGAATTCTTGATCGAAATCACCGTGCGCACCGCTCATGACCGGCTCGGCTCTGGCCTCCCAATCTGGCTTATTGTAGCAATTTTCGGCAAATGGCTTCCAGCCTTAATCTCCGGCGCCATCTGTCGCAGGCCATCTGACACGGGTTGTCCCGAGGGCCGCGGCCATCTCGGGTCAAAAGGGCCTGGCTGCTATTCGAAATACCCGCGTGTCTCGGCGACAACCCGATCAACCGCGGCAGCGTCAAGTTGGGGATAGATCGGCAGGCTCAGGATCTCGCGCGCGGCGCGGGTGGTCTCGGGCAAGCCGGCGGGGAACTGGCCAAGCCGGCCCTCGTAGGCCGGCTGCAGATGCACCGGCGCGGGATAGTGGATCCCGGTGCCGATCCGCGCCAGATGCAGATGCTCGCGCAGAGCGTCGCGCGAAGCGGTGCGGATCACGTACTGGTGATAGACATGGCGGCTCTCGGCGCGACGCGGCGGCAGCCGGAGGGGCAGCCCGGCAAGGCCCGCGTCATAGCGTGCGGCAATCGCCTCGCGGCGCGCGTTGTCGGCGTCGAGTCGCGGCAGCTTGGTCCCGAGGATTGCCGCCTGGATCGGATCAAGCCGCGTGTTGATCCCGACACGGGCGCTGATGTAGCGATCGCGCCAGCCATATTCGCGGATCTCGCGCAGCGCCGTGGCGAGCGTCGGATCGTTGGTCGCGACCATGCCGGCATCGCCCAAAGCGCCCAGATTTTTCGTCGGATAGAAGCTGAAACAGGCGATGTCGCCGAAACTCCCGGTCGGCGCCCCGCGATAGAGCGCACCGTGGCTTTGCGCGCAATCCTCGATGACACGCAGCCCGTGCCGGCCGGCGAGCCGCAGGAGCGGCGCGAGTTCGGCCGGCTCGCCGTAGAGATGCACCGGCAGGATCGCGGCGGGACGCCCCGGCGGCGGGCGCCGCAACGCGGCGTCGAGCGCGGCCGGGTCCATCGTAAAGCCGCCGGGCTCGATGTCGACCAGCACCGGGATCGCCCCGGCCCGCTCGATCGCGGCGACGGTCGCGACCGCGGTGTGCGACACGGTGAAGACGAGATCACGCGTATTCGTCCCTTGCCCGATCCCGCAAGCCCGCAGCGCCAGCTCGATCGCGTCGGTGCCGCTGCCGACACCGACCGCGTGATCAACCCCGAGCCAGGCGGCGAAAGCGGTCTCGAAAGACGCGGCCTCGCCCCCGAGTATGTACTGCCCGCTGGCGAGCACCCTGGCGATCGCGGCGTCGATCTCAGCCTGCTGCTCGATATAGCCGGCGCGCGGATCGGTCTGGGGAATCGGAAAATTTGTCATGGCCCTGTCGTCGTTCGCCATCAGAGATAGCTCGCCATATGGCGGCGGTAATAGTCCAGCGAGCGGCCGAGGCCGTCGTCGAGGGCGGTGCGCGGCGCCCACCCCGTCAAACCGCGAAAGCGGCGGTCGTCGGTGACGAAATCGCCAATGTCGATGGCCTTGCGCTCGGCCGGGAACTCGCGCTGCTCGAAGCGTGCGCTACCATCGCTCGCCCGCACCAGCGCGTCGGCCAGCGCCAGCAGCGTATACGGGGCGTCGCCGCCAACGTTAAGGGCGAGCCCGGCGGTATCGCGGCTCAGCGCGGCGCGCAGAAACGCCTCGACCGCGTCATCGACGTAAAGCAGTTCGCGCCGCTGCTCGCCGCCCCAGACCTCGAACGCTTCGCCTTCGAGCGACCGCCGCAGCCAGATCCCGAGGAAATTCTGGCGCGCATCCTTGATCCGCATCCCCGGCCCGTACACGTTGGTCAGCCGCAGCGAGCGGGTATCGATTCCATAGACGTCGTGAAACAGCAGGTGATAGGCCTCGCCCGCCATCTTGTTGACGCCGTTGACGTCGGCCGGACGCAACGGGTGCGCCTCGTCGACCGGCAGATAGCGCGGCCGGCCATAGATCTGGCGCGTGCCGGCATGGACGATTTTGACGGCCGGAGCCACCGCCCGGCACAGTTCGAGCAGTTGCAATTGCGCCGTGCAATTGACCGCGAGATCATGCTCCGGCGCGTTCATCGAATCGAGATGGCTGGTCTGACCGGCGAGATCGAACAGGAAATCCTGCCCGGCGAGCAGGTGGCGCAGCGCGGCGCCGTCGCGGATATCGGCGATGTTGAGCCGCACCCGATCGCGGAAATCGGCGATATTGGCGAAGTTGCCTCCCGCCTCGGACACCATGCTGTCGACCAGCAGCACGTCGGCACCCAGAGCGGCAAGACGCCGGGCCAGCGCCGAACCGATCAGCCCGACGCCGCCGGTTATCAGCACATGGGCGCCGCGGTATGCGGCAAAACGCGACTCACAATTTTCGGTCATGGATGCTCATCCCTGCGCCGGCCGCGACCCGAACCGGCCGATGCCGCTAACCGGTCGGATCTTGGCAGATCGGAGATGCGACGCCGGCATGGGCCAAGAACGGGAGGCTGGCGGGTCTATTCCAACACGCGACGCCGAAGGCGCCGAGCGCTAAAAGACATGCGTCACGCTGCGGCGCTCCGCTGGCCCACGCGCTCTCGCATGACAGCGGGCTGAGCCGGCGCTATTCTTGCAGCGTCTGCCTCTCATTATGGTTGCCCGGCTTGTGCCGGGACGCCGCGAGACGGCGCATCGGGGAGAAGGGGTCATGGCCGGATTGGCGTCGCTGGCGCTGCGGGTTGGCCTGCCGACCCCAATGCGCTCGGCCGGAGTGCCCTTGGCCCGAGTGCCCTTGGCCCATGTGCTTTGGGCCCCTGTGCTTTTGGCCGTGATCCTGTTGGCCGCCGGCGCCGGCGCCTCGCTCGCGCAGGAGCGCGTCGGGGTCAGCGGCGCGGTCAATCCCCAGGCGACGGGAACACCGCCCGGCGGCGCGACCCGCCAGCTCGTCGTCGGCCAGGAAGTCGTCTTCAACGAGCGCATCGCCACCACCGCCGCCGGCCAGACCCAGCTGCTGTTTCTCGACGAATCGTCGATGACGATCGGGCCCAATTCCGATCTGACGATCGATCAGTTCGTCTACGATCCAAAAAGCGGCACCGGCAAGCTGGCGATGAGCGCGACCCGCGGTCTGTTGCGTTATGTCGGCGGCAAGCTCAGCAAGCAGGACCAGGGCGTCACGCTGCGCACCAGCACGGCGACGCTGGCGGTGCGCGGCGGGGCGTTCATCGCGAAGGTCGAGCCGACCGGCACCACCCAGTTCATCTTCATCTTTGGCAACGGGTTGACGATTACCGGGCTGAACGGCGTCACTGAAACCGTGCGTCGGCCCGGTTTTCAGATCACGGTCGGCGGGTCGGGCGGCCCCTCTCCCTCGCCGGCGGGCCCGGTCCCGCCGGCGCAGCTGGCGCAACTGGTGCAGCAGCTCGATGGCCGAGCCGGCGGGACCGGCGGCGCGAGCGTCATCCCGACCGACACGTTCGTCGCGGGAAGCGGGATCGGCCAGACGGTCTCCGGCAACCTCGCGGGGAGCGTGCAGCAAGCGCTGCAGAACCAGCTGGGAACCGGCTCGACATTGGGCTCGACCATGAACGGCCTGCAAAACCAGACAATTCAGCAGACCATTCAGCAGACGAATTCAAACACCGATTCGAGTATCGTCGTCGAACCCCCACCGCAACCCCCGCAATTGACCACTTTCACCTATGGCGGCCGGGTGAAGAACACCAACAACCAGGGGACCGCACGCGGCTTTGTCGACCAGAGCGCCACCAACGGCGACATCGCCTATTCCACCGGGACGCTGAGCTTCCCGACCGGGTCGCCGCAGAGCGGGGTCTTCACCGGCACGTTCGGCAATGTCGGAACGCTGACATTTCCGCTCGTCCCCGGGTCGGCAAGCTTCGCGCAGGGCAATTCGAGCAGCCTGGGCAATTTCACCGGCACCAGCTTCCTGTCGGCCGACAACACGTTCTTCTACGCAAACATCATCCCAACCAGCCAGCCGACGCAGCGGTTGTTCGTGTTCGGCGGCACCCCGGTCAATGCGGGCTTTTATCAACAGACCGGCAGCACGCGGATTTTCGCGTTCAGCGTTCAGCCCGACGCGGCGCTGCAATCGTTTATGCCGTTCCTGCGCACCCAGGCCGGCGGCAATCTGCCGAACGCCGCGGTATCGCCGCTCTATATCGTCGCCCCGCCGACCAGCCCGATCGGCGACGCGACGACGGCATCGGCGGCGCGCACGCTGCAAGTCAACCTCGCGATCAACGGGCAGGGCGCCAACCAGCAATCGACGATCGGGGTTACCACCGGCACGGTTGGCTCCGTGCAGAGCAGCGGCCAGCCGGTCATCGCGGGCCAACTGCGCGGCTCCTCGCTGCAATCGGCGAGTGGGACGCCGGTGCGGGTGGGTTCTTCGGTCAGCTCGACGGTCGACGGCAACGGCAACAGCTTCTACGGCGGCAACACGATCTCCGGGTTCGTGCTCGATCAGACCGCTTACGATAGCGTAGCGGGCAGCGGGGTTTTGACAACGCCGATCATCCCCAGCACGGCGGTCGAGGTCCCGCTATCCGGCACCGCGACAACCTATGGCTTTGCCCAACCGGCGCTCCCGACCGCGGTGCCGAACGGGGTTGGTGTCAACCGGACGACACGCGCGATGACCGGCAGTTTCGGCGGGCTGATGTACACGACCGCGCAGGCCAACCCCTATACCGTCGCCGGCAGCGCCGTCGTCAACACCGACGCGCAGACCAACCGGGTCCAGGCCACCCTTGCCGGCAATGCGCAGTCGCCATCGGCAGGGGTCAGCGGCTTGACGATGCAATATGGCGGCTTGGCCAGCAATGCCGGCGGGCTGCAGGCCTTTGTTGACAACAACATTTTTGCCGCGCTCGAAAGCCAGGTCACCCCGCAGCAGATCACGATCAACGGCACAGCGAGCCAGCCCACGGGCCAGCTCTACCTTACGAGTTCGGGCGCCGCGGGAACGCCGACCTCGCTGCTGCCAAGCGGCGTATCCTATTGCCAGTGCGAGCATCTGCAATGGGGCTATTGGGGCGGCGATCTGATCACCGGCAATCCCGAGAACGCGAGCACCCCGCGCATCGATCGCGGCCACATCAACACCTGGGTCGCGGGCGTCCCGACCTCGCTGAGCGACCTGAATTCGCTGCAGGGCGTGTCTGCGACGGCGAGCTACACGGGCCACGCCATTGGCTCGGTGTTCAACAACGGCGCCAGCTATGTCGCGGCCGGCGGTTTCAACGGCACCTATAATTTCGGGACCAAAAGCGCGGTGATGAACGTCACCAATTTCGACGGGCGCAGCTTTAGCGCCACGGCGACGGCGCCGCTGACCGGCCCCAATTACGCCTTCTCCTCGCCCTCGCCGTTCGGAACGACGTCAATCAACGGCACATTCTACGGCCCGGCGGCGGCGGAAACCGGCGGCAATTTCGCGTTTCAGTCGGCGACCGGCTTGCCGACTTACCTCGCCTCCGGAATCTACGCCGGCAAGAAGCCGTAGCGCCCCTGGTTCACATCACGGGCGGATGCTTTTGGTCGATGCCGGCCGCGCGCTCCCATTCGCCGGCGACCTGGAACAGCGTCGCCTCGGCGAAATAGCGGCCGACGAACTGCACCGACAGCGGCAGGCCGCCGCGCGACAGCCCGGCCATCATCGCGAGCGCGGGGTGGCCGGTGACGTTGAACGGCGTGCGCGCCTGCCGCGGATAGGTGCGCTCGGTCGCGGCCGCGTCCTCGATCCGGCTCGGTGGGTCCATCGCGCTGGCGCATAGCAGCACATCGAACTCGCGCAACGCGTCCTCGACCGCCGCGATCATTTCGAGGCGCCGGCGCGCCGCCTGCACATAGTCCCCGGCACTGAAGAACGCCCCGGCCAGCAGCCGGCGCCGCGCCAGCTTTCCATAGTCGCCGGGCCGCTCACGCAGCCACGGGCCGTGGATCGCCCACGCCTCGCTCTGCAGGATCACCCGGTTGACCGCGCCGAACTCACCCAGAATCGGCAGCCGCACATCGCGCACCTCGGCCCCCGCCGCCTGGAGCGTGCGCGCGACATTCTCCAGCCCGGCGCTGACCTCGGGATCGGCCACGAGGTCGGTTTCGTGGAAATGCCGGATAAACCCGATGCGCAGCCCGCGCACGCCGCGCTCCAGCCCGCTCGCGTAATGACCAGCGGGCGCGGCGGCGCTGCCGGGATCGAGCGGATCGTGACCGGCGATGATGTCGAGCATCAGCGCGTTGTCGGTGACATTGCGGGTCAGCGGCCCGACATGGTCGAGCGTGAACGAAAGTGGAAACACGCCGCGGCGCGACACGAGGCCGTAGGTCGGCTTGAGCCCGACGATGCCGCAGGCGCTGGCCGGGTTGCGGATGCTGCCGCCGGTATCGCTGCCCAGCGCCATCGGGAACAGCCCGGCCGCGACGCCCGAGCCCGACCCCGACGACGATCCGCCGGGATGATGCTCCGGGTTCCACGGGTTGCGCGCCGGCGGCCACGGCAGATCGAAGCTCGGACCGCCGATCGCGAATTCGTGCGTCGATAATTTTCCGAGCACGATCGCGCCGGCGCCGCGCAGCCGCGACACGCACACCGCGTCGGCGGCGGCGATATTGTCGACCAGGATCTTGGAATGGCAGGTCGTCGGCAGCCCCGCGACATCGATGATGTCCTTGATGCCGACCGGCACGCCGTGCAACTTCCCACGCGAGCGGCCCGACGCGATCTCGGCTTCGGCAGCCTTGGCCGCCTCCATCGCCGCCTCGCCGTCGAGGCGAATAAAGACATTGAGCTTCGGGTCGAGCCGGCCGATGCGCTCCAACAGCGCCGACATCAACTCGACCGGCGAGAGTTTGCGCGCCGCGATCGCCCGTGCCGCCTCCGTCGCCGTTAGCCAGTGCAGATCGCTCACAGGCCGCCCCCCGCTCGCATCGGCGGCCAGGGCTCGGCGCGCGGATCGGTCGGAGCCTTGATCCTCGCCACGGAGCCGCTGGCCTGCTCGGCGGCGGCGGCAACGTCGTCGGGAAATTCGGCCAGCGCCTTGTCGAGCCCGGCGCGGCGCGCCAGCAAGTCGATTGTCGCCTTGTCCATGGGGTCCTCCGTCTAGTTCGGCACCGGCGCCTCGGGATGGAGCAGCCCGGCCTGGCGCAGATCGGCCCATAACCCAGCCGGGATCGGATGGCGCAACAGCCCGAGATTCGCATGGAATTCGCCCGCGTCGCGCGGCCCCGGTATAATCGCGGCGACGGCCGGGTGGGCCAGCGGAAACTGCAGCGCGGCGGCGGCCAGCGGCACGCTATGGGCATCGCAGATCGCGGCGATTGCCTTGACCCGCTCCATGATCGCTGCCGGCGCCGGATTGTAGTTCCAGGTGTCGCGCCCGGCGAGAATGCCGGAATTGAGGGGCCCGCCGACGATGATCGAGGTGCCGGCGGCAACGCATTTCGGCAGCAGATCGTCGAGCGGCGCCTGTTCGAGCAGCGTATAGCGGCCGGCCAGCA
>CAMATN010000127.1 GCA_945861155.1 Rhizobium sp. Q54 | reverse complement strand
GAACGCCGGATAAATGGGTCCCGGCCTTCGCCGGGACGACAATGTAGTAAATTGCGTAACGGAGAATCGCCATGCAGGAAAACCGGGTCAAGCGCATCATGAGCCAGGGCGGGCTCGCTCTCGGCACGCATGTCGGCGGCATCGCCGATCCGCAGATCGTCGAGATCATCGGCCTCGCCGGGTTCGACGCCGCGTTTATCGACATGGAGCACACCAGCTTCGACCTGCATGACGTGCAGCTGTGTGTGATGGCGGCAGAGCGGGCGGGGATCACGCCGATCGTGCGCACTCCGGGGTTCGACCCGGCCTTTATCCTGCGCCTCCTCGACATGGGGGTGCAGGGCATCCAGGTGCCGCATGTCTCCGATCCCGCGATGGCGCGCGCCGCTGTCCAGGCCGTACGCTACCCGCCGCAGGGCGAGCGCGGCATGGCCGCGGGCAGCCGCGCCGCCGATTTCGGCAAGACGCCGCTGCTCGAACACATGGCGCGCTCGAACCGTGAGATCATCCTGGCCTGCATGATCGAGGATGTCGCGGCGATCGAACGCATCGACGAGATCGCCGCGATCGAGGGGATCGACCTGCTGGCGGTCGGGCCGTCCGATTTGTCGCGCTCATTGGGGGTCAGCGGCCACCCCGACCACCCGCGCCTCGTCGCCGCGATCGACCGGGTGCGCGAGGCGGTCAAAAAGGGCGCGGGCACAAGGCTGGCGCTGCCGCTCAACCACGCCGCCTTCCCGCGCAACGCCGCGCAGCTCAAGGAGCTCGGCGCCGGCTACACCAATTGCGCCCCAACCCCGGAAGCCCGGTTGTTACGGTCGATGCAGGAACAGGCCGCGGCGCAACGCAAATTGCTGGGATAGTACGCAGTGCATTTTTGGGGGCCGAGGTGCCGTGACACGCCCGTTGAAAAAAAGCGCGAACGCTACCTTGTGGAGGAAGCGGCGATGCGTCTGGGCAAAACATGGCACCTCGGCTCGGATCGCGAGCACCCTGATTTCCTTGTGACCGAGGACGAGCATCTCTTCGGGCTCGAGGTTTGCGAGATTTTCACCGGGTCGCAAGGCCGATCGGGCTCGACCATGAAGAAAAACGAATCTGACATTCAGCGGACTATTGAAGCTCTTCGCCAGGAATACGAAGCGATCTCGAACATCCCGCTAACTGTTAAGCTCGTTGGTAAAATGTGCGCCGTAAACCTCGCCACAATCGTTCCGGCGCTGGTAGGGGAGCAACTGGGGGACAAGCCGGTTGGTCATCACGTCGTCCTCGACGGACGCAATGGGCTCCGGGCCTATATCACAAAGGCCCTCCGACCCGACTGGTATAGCATTAACGACCGTGTCGGGTGGGTCGACCGCGATCCGATGCCACGCATTGAAGAGGCAGTGGGGGAGAAGGCCAATAAACTGCCGCAATATCGGAAGGCTGCTGGATTGGACATCCGCCTTCTATTGATAGCGGATCGCTTCAACAATAGCGGGAAGTTGAGATTAGAGCAACAGTGCACCTTGGATTTCCGGGGATTCCGTGTCGTTTATTTTTATTCCCGCCCCGAGTCGGTTATCATATTTGATTGTGCCGGTAACGCAGCATGAGTCAAAATTATTCACCATTGGGTCGAAATATCGGCCGTCTTTTACCGGCGATGGCGGTGGTGATCCTGACGGGCTGCGCTATGAAAGAGGACGCCCACATCTACCCGGTGGGTTTATTTGGTCAGCGAGTCGTCGGTAATAATGCCTACGTTACTGTCTCCAATGTGTGGAACGAGATGGACGCCCTTCCGCTAGCGGATAAACACTGCGCGCAGTATGGGAGGGCGGCTCGGTTTAACCACATGGAGAGAAGCCGCGCTATTTTCGACTGTGTGAAGTCAAACTGAAATCCGCCGCCGTTCACCACCCGCCGCTCACCACCCCCCATCCACCCCGATCGCCTGGCCGGTGACGAAGCCGGCGTCGTCCGAGGCGAGATAGGCGATCATCGAGGCGACTTCGTCGGGGGTGCCGAAGCGGCCCACCGGTATCGCCTTCGAACGCTCGCGAAAGCCGATTTCGAGGTCGTCGCCGTATTCGCGCCGGTTGGTGCTGATCGCGCGCGAGGTGCGGATCGGGCCGGGGCAGACCGCGTTGACCGTGATCCCGAACGGCGCGAGGTCGAGCGCCAGCGAACGCGTGAAGCCGAGGATCGCCGCCTTCGACGCCGCGTAGGTCGCGCGCTTCGGCCCTGGCCGCAGGGCCGCCTTCGACGACACGCTGACGATGCGGCCGAAGCCGGCCTTGCGCATCGCCGGCACCGCGGCGCGCGACATCAGGAAGGCGCCCTTGGCGTTGACCCCCATCGTCAAATCCCAGGCGGCGACCGGCACGTCCTCGATCTCGTTGCGATCGGCGCCCTGCGGCGCGCCGGCGTTGTTGACGAGGATGTCGAGCCGGCCATAGAGCGCCAGCACCTCTTCAACCATGCGCTTGGCGTCGGCCTCCTGGCTGACATCGCCCAACGCGGCCGAAGCGGTGCCGCCGGCCTTGCGGATCTCCTCGACGAGGGTGTCGACCCCGCCCCAATTGGCGTCGGTGTCGCCCGGCGCGTTGAATTCATTGGCGACGCCCGCCGGCCGCAAATCGGAGACGACGACCGCGACGCCCTTGGCGGCGAGCGCCCGCGCCGTCGAATTGCCGATGCCGACCGGCTTGCCGCAGCCGGTGATCAACGCGACGCGGGATGCATGGGGCATGTCGGTTCTCCCGTGGGATGTCATTGCGAGCGAAGCGAAGCAATCTCGATGGGCAGGGGACCTGCGGCACGAGATTGCGTCGTCGCTACGCTCCTCGCAATGACAGCATGTTGCTGAGCGCGATCGGCGCCTAAACCGGCCTTGTGCCCTTGAGCTGGGTCCGGTGCATCAGGCGGCGCATTGACGGGTCGAACGCGTCGCGACGGTGCATCGCGCAGCGATTGTCCCACCAGATCAAATCGCCGACTCGCCATTCCTGGCGCCAGGTGAATTTCTCCTGGGTCGTGTGCTCCCACAGGAAATCCAAGAGCGACTCGCTCTCCTCGACCGGCAGGCCGATGACGTAGGCGTTGAGACGGCGGCCGAGGAACAGCGCCTTCCGGCCGGTCTCGGGGTGGGTGCGGACCAGCGGCTGGCGCGCGCCCGGCACCTTGGTGACGTCGGTGACGTTCTCAAAGCCCTTATGCGCCTTGCCGCCGCTCGAATGGGTGGCCGGGTGGATCATCGCGAGCCCGTCGATGCGCGTTTTGACATCGGCCGGCAGCATCTCATAGGCCGCGTACATATTGAGGAATTCGGTGGCGCCGCCGGCGCTCGGCGGCGGGCATTCCAGCGAGCGCAGCAGGCTGGCGGCCGGCGGCACGTCGACAAACGAGCTGTCGGTGTGCCAGAACGCCTCGCCGTCGCCAAGCCCGCCGATCGCCTTGCCGTCCTCGATGATGTTCGAGATGACCGAGATTTCCGGCGGGATCTCGCGGCGGCGACCGGAGGTTTCGGTCTGCACCCCGTATTGCTTGGCGATCAGCGCGCCGGGGTTGAATTCGAGTTCGCCGAACTGGCGGGTGAACGCCATGTGCTGGTCGTCGCTCATCATCTGGTCGCGGAAGCGCAGCACCAGATGATCGAGCCAAGCGGCGCGGATCTGGTCGCGATCCTCGGGGCTCAACTTCTGGCGGATGTCGACGCCGCGAATCTCGGCGCCGCAACCGGCTTCGAACGGTACGGTCTCGATGGTCATGCCCGCTACTCCGCGGCCTGAAGGGCTTCGACCCCGAAATCGTTGATCGAGACGCGCCAGTGGATGCGGTCCTCCTCGGGCGGGTAGTCGCCGGCGGCCCGGTGATAGGAGCAGCGATTGTCCCAGATCACGATGTCGCCCTTTTCCCATTGGTGATGGTACTCGGCCTCGGGCTGGACCATGCATTGGGTCAGTTCGGCGATCAATTCGTCGCCCTCGGCGCGCTCGATGCCGATGAAATCGACGATCTTGCCCGGATCGAAATACAGCGATTTGCGCCCGGTCTCGGGATGGGTGCGGACGATCCGATGCAGCACCGGCTTCCAGTCCTGGTCCTCCTGGTTGAGGAGCGCCGACTTGCCGCGCCGCCCGCCATAGGAGAACGCGCCGACCACCCCGTCGAGCCGCTCTTTCAAGCGCTGCGGCAGGCCGTCATAGGCGGCGTACGCATTGGCGAACAGCGTGTTGCCGCCGCGGCTCGGCACCGCCAGCGCGTAGAGCTGGGTCGCCTTGAACGGCGCCTGATTATAGGCGCCGTCGGTGTGCCAGCCCTCGGCGCCGCGGCGATAGATCGCGTCGATCAGCTTGCCGTCGGCGTCGCGCTTGTTGATCCCAAGCATCGTGATCTTGGGGTGATCGGGGTGCCGCGTCGATTTCGACGGGTGCGGCGTTACCGGGCCGAAGCGCTCGCTGTAGCGGATGAAATCGGGGATCGTCAGGTCCTGGCCGCGCACGCACAGGATGTTATGGTCGAGCCAGGCTTGGTAGATCGGGGCGAACCCGGCATCGTCGAGCGTCGTCACGTCGACCCCGCGAACCTCGACCCCGATCTGCGGACCCATGCGGCGAATCTCGACCATCGCTTTCCTCCCGAGGCGTGCCGGCGCACGCGAATCTTTACGTGACGAGCGAGTCAATACCCGAATGGGGCGGTTGACAATCCGCGATTGCGCAGAGCGCCCCGCGCTGGCGGCATTGCCGACGGCATTAAGTGAAAAATAAGGGTTAATCCACCGTTTGCGTCCCGCCTTGCCGCGCTTACATGCTAGGCTGCATCCCAATTCGGCCAAAGAGTGAATACCCATGTTCGTTAAACTGAGCATCGCCGCCTCTGTCTTTGTCGCCGCGGCGGTGTCGTTGTCGACGGTCGACTACCGCCAGCTCTATAACGAGATGTATCCGGCGAACGGGCTGAAGCGCCAGGTGCTCGGCATTTGCCGCGATTCGAAGCCGAGTTTCGTTCGCGCGCTCGAAGCGGATCGCGTCGATTGCTACGACAGCATGCCGAACAGCATCGAGCGGGCGATCGGCTGGGTGCGCACCAGCGCCAGGCTGGCCGCGATGCGGACGCCGACCGGGGTCGAGCTCGCCGAGCGGCTGCTGGTCGAGGCTGCCCTGCGGCAGCAGGGCGCTCCGGCCGGGCTGCTGAGATTTGCCGTCAATGCGCGGCTGGCGGGCGTGGGCTCGTCCGCCTGCGAGCCTGAGGCGGCGCCAATCGCGGCAGCCCGCGATCTGTCGCTCGCTGCCGTGCCAAACGGCGGGCCCGACGACCGCCTCCTATGGCGCGCCGCGGGAGGCGATGAGGCCCTCCTCGCCGAACTTGGTCTGGCTCCGCGTGGCGCGCGGCCGGATAGGGCGCGCTCGTCCGCGCTGCCGGTTCTGTCGCTCGGCGACGCGGGCGCCTCCGGCGCGACCGATAGGGTCCCGTCGCTATCGCCCGATCTCGGAGGCGGCGCGTCGGTTGCGCTGGCGCCCCGTATTGCGGCGGGATGCCGCTCGCCGGCCTGATCAGCCGCCGATTTCGCCTGTTGCGGGGCCTGGCGCGGCGCCGGATCCTGAGCGGCCATGGATGTGAACATGCCGCCCGCCCGCTTCCTCAAGGATACGAAGGGCTCGCAATTCCAGTTCCGAATCGCCGCAGCACACCCATAACAGCGCCGCGCCGGCCTCGAGTGCGGCGGCGAACTCCTCGCGGTGCGGCACGGCGGTGTAGTCGTCGAACAATTCCTTCAATGCCGCGCCGCCGAGCCCGGCTCCGACCAGTGCCGCCACCGTCGCGGCGATCGGCCCGCCCGAAATCAGGATGATGCCGGCGACGGTCAGCGGCGCGAGATATTTGAGTTCGTCGCTGAGGCCCGCCGCGATCAGCCCGCCGGGCGTTTCGTCGGCCGCGGTCAGCGGCTGGTGCGAGGCGAGCACCGACAGATCGGCCGGCTCGAAACCGGCGGCGACCAGGGCGGCGACCGCCAGGCGGAAATGGGTGCGATCGGGGAAGGAGGCGACCGCCTCGCGGACCACCGGAAAGGGTGCGGCTGCGGTCATCGGCAATCCTCCGTTGCACGGGCGGCTGTGCCCCATGTTAACGTCAAAACCCCGCCGCCCGCGCGCGTCGATTTGCCCGGTTTGATTTTTGCCGCGATGACCGCAAAGGCTTTCCGCGAGCCCGATCCCTCCCCGGTTGTCTCCTCCGCAGCGCCGTCCGCAGCGGCGGCGACCCCGGTCATGGCGCAGTATCACGAGATCAAATCAGCCCACCCCGGTTGCCTGCTGTTTTTCCGGATGGGCGATTTCTACGAGCTGTTCTTCGACGACGCGGTCGCCGCGGCGGCCGCGCTCGGCATTGCGCTGACCAAGCGCGGCAGGCATGACGGCGCCGACATCCCGATGTGCGGGGTGCCGGCGCACGCGGGCGATGCCTATCTGGCGCGGCTCATTCGCGCCGGGTTCAAGGTGGCGATCTGCGACCAGATCGAGGACCCGGCCGAGGCGCGACGCCGTGGTAACCGCGGACCCGTAAGGCGCGCCGTGGTGCGGGTCGTCACCGCCGGCACGTTGACCGAGGACGGCCTCCTCGACGCGCGCCACCACAATTACCTCGCCGGCATCGCCGAGGCCGCGGGCGAATTGGGGCTGGCTTGGCTCGATCTGTCGACCGGCGCGTTTTCGCTGGCGCCGACCGACGATTTGTCGCTGGCCGCCGATCTCGCCCGCATCATGCCGGGCGAGATCCTGGTCCCCGAGCGGCTGCTGGCGCGCCCGGCTTTGTTCGAATTGTTCGGCGATTGGAAGCCGGCGCTGACCCCGCTCGCCAACCCGCGCTTCGACAGCGAGACGGCGCGCCGCCGGCTCGAAAATTTTTACGGCGTCCAGGCGCTCGACGGGTTCGGCAGCTTCGGCCGGGCCGAGATCGCGGCGGCGGGCGCCCTCGTCGACTACCTCGCGCTGACCCAGCAGGGTGGCGTGGCCTATCTCGCCCCGCCGAGCCGGGTCGCGCCCGATTCGGTCATGCAGATCGACGCCGCGACCCGCCGCAACCTCGAACTCGTCGCCAATCTGGCGGGCGAGCGCCGCGGCAGTCTCCTCGCCGCGATCGACCGCACTCTGACCGGGCCCGGAGCCCGCCTCCTGGCCGAGCATCTCGCCGCGCCCTTGACCCTGCCGGACGCGATCGGGGCGCGCCTCGACGCGGTGCAGTTCCTGGTCGATCGCGCCGATACGCGCGCCGCGCTGCGCGAACGCCTGCGCCGGGTCGCCGATATCGAGCGCGCGCTGAGCCGTCTCAGCCTTGGGCGCGGCGGCCCGCGCGACCTCGCCGCCTTGCGCGACGCGCTCGGCGAGACCGCCGCGATCCGCGCGGTTCTGGTCATGCCCGGCCTCGTGAAGCTGCCGGAGAACCTCGCCGATACCGAAAAGCGGCTCGGCGAGCATCGCGCGCTCGTCGAGCGGCTCGGCCGCGCGCTCGGCGCCGAATTGCCGCTGTTCGCGCGCGACGGCGGCTTTATCGCACCAGGCTACGCCCCTGAACTCGACCAGCTGCGCGAGTTGAGCCGGGACAGCCGGCAAGCGCTCGCCGCATTGCAGGCGCGCTACGCCGAGGCGAGCGGGGTCGGCTCGTTGCGCATCCGCCACAACAATGTGATCGGGTTCTACATCGAGGTCTCGGCCGCGAACGCCGGCAAGCTCGGGTCCGACTACATCCACCGCCAGACGATGGCCGGGGCGAAGCGCTATACGACGGCCGAACTCGCCGACCTGGCGAGCCAAATCGCAAACGCCGCGGAGCGCGCGCTGGCGCTCGAACAGCGCCTGTTCGAGGATCTCGTCGGCGAGGTCATGGCGCGGCGGGCCGAGATCGCGGCGGCGGCGGCGGCGCTCGCGCTGCTCGACCTGACCGCGTCGCACGCCGAAGGCGCGACCAATTCCGGCTGGACCCGCCCCGACATCGCGCCCGGCGCCGAATTCGAGATCAGCGGCGGGCGGCATCCCACGGTCGAAGCGGCGCTCGTCGGCAAGGGCGCCTTCATCGCCAATGATTGCGTGTTGGGCGACGATCGAATCTGGCTCGTCACCGGCCCCAATATGGCCGGCAAGAGCACATTCTTGCGCCAGAACGCGCTGATCGCGATCTTGGCGCAGATCGGCGCGTTCGTGCCGGCGCGCGCGGCGCGCATCGGCATCGTCGACCGGCTGTTCAGCCGGGTCGGCGCCGCCGACGATCTGGCGCGCGGCCGCTCGACCTTCATGGTCGAGATGGTCGAGACCGCGGCGATCCTGAACCAGGCCGGGCCGCGCAGCTTTGTGATCCTCGACGAGATCGGCCGCGGCACCGCGACCTATGACGGGCTGTCGATTGCCTGGGCGGCGCTCGAACACCTGCACGAGGTCAATCGCTGCCGGACCCTGTTCGCGACGCATTACCACGAGCTGACCGCACTCGCCGCCAAATTGCCGGCGCTCGCCTGCCAGACGATGCGGGTCAAGGAATGGCAGGGCGACGTCGTCTTTCTGCACGAGGTCGCGCCGGGGGCGGCCGACCGCTCCTACGGCATCCATGTCGCCAAGCTCGCCGGGTTGCCGGCGGCGGTGACGGCGCGCGCCGCCGAGGTGCTGGCGATCCTCGAAGCAGGCGACGAGGGCGGCGCCCTCGCCCGGCTCGCCGACGATCTGCCGCTGTTCCGCGCCGCCCGCCGCGCCGCGCCGGAGCCCGCCGCGACCCCCTCGCCCGCCGAAGATTTGTTGCGCGACATCCGCCCCGACGAATTGACCCCGCGCGAGGCGCTTGAAGTGCTGTACCGGCTGAAGGCGCTGCTGCCTGACTGAGCCTGTCCGACTCCTTTCGTACTGTCATCCGCGTACTGTCATCCCGGCGAAAGCCGGGACCCATTTCTCCACGGGCTCGGGCGCTTCCGAATGGGTCCCGGCTTTCGCCGGGACGACAAGCTGGGTGTTGCCAATCGGCAGGATCGGCTACGACAAGCTACTGAAGCAACCACAACAAAACGGCAAATCCCACCAGAATAACAGCTGCTTGCAACGCGAGAACGCCGCCTAGTGATCTCGAAAAACTTGGATACGGGGCAGTAACGAGGGGACGAATTTGTGCCGGCCGCAGATCGAGCTCGTCGCGCGTGATCACGATCGTGTCCGAGATGGCGCTCGCCATGTCCTGCGCCTGCGTCGACGGAAATCCGGCCGCCTCTAGGCGCTGCGCCAGCTTCAATGTGTCAAACGCCACGGTACTCATGCGACAAAAACACCCTTAAACGGCAGTCCCATCAATCAGCTTATGAGCGTCAGCCGGTTGGCTCCGGCGATGCTCCTGCGCTACTGTCCGCCACGTCCTCATGGGGAGAATGACATGGCCGAAGGCGAGCGCGAGCTGGTGCGTTTCGAGAATGTCGACGGGATCGGCGTGATTACCGTCGACAACCCGCCCGTCAACGCGCTGTCGCCGGGGGTGCCCGAGGGCATCATCGCGGCGGTCGAGCGCGGCAATGCCGACCCGGCGATCCGCGCGATGGTGCTGATCGGCGCCGGGCGCAGCTTTATTGCCGGCGCCGACATCAGGCAATTCGGCACGCGGCGGCCGGTGGTGCTCGGCAAGCGGCCCCACGACGTCCTCGACGCCAGCCGGAAGCCGGTGGTCGCCGCGATCCACGGCTATGCGCTCGGCGGCGGGCTCGAAATCGCACTCGCCGCGAATTACCGGATCGCCGTTCCGAGCGCCAAAGTCGGCCTTCCCGAGGTGCTGATCGGCATCTTGCCGGGCAGTGGCGGCACCCAGCGGATGCCGCGTCTCGTCGGGCCGAAGAAGGCGCTGGAGCTGATCACCTCGGGCCGCCACGTGCCAGCCCCGGAGGCGCACCAGCTCGGCATCATCGACGAGCTTCTCCCCGAGGGCGCTGATCTGCGCGAGGCGGCGCTCGCCTTCGCCCGCCGCGTCGCCGATGTCCGGCCCGTGCCGCGCATCCGCGACCGCGACGGCAAGCTCGCCGAGGCGAAGGTCGATCCCGGCATGTTCGACGCGTTCAGGAAATCGATCGCCCGGCGAGCGCGCAACCAGAAGGCGCCCTACCACTGCATCGACGCGATCGAGGCGGCCTGCACGGTGTCGTTCGACGAGGGCGTCAAGCGCGAGCGCGAGCTGTTTGATGAGCTGGAAAATTCCGACGAGGCGCGGGCGCTGCGCTACGCCTTCTTCGCCGAGCGCGAGGTCAACAAGCTGCCCGACATTCCGCGCGACACGAAGCTCCGCCCGACCGACAACCCGGCCGTGATCGGCGCCGGCACGATGGGCGGCGGCATCGCGATGAGCTTTGCCGATAACGGTTTCGACGTGAAGATCACCGACGCGACACCGGAGGCGCTCGAGCGCGGCATGGCCCGCATCCGCGCCAATTACGAGACCAGCGTCAAGCGCGGCAGCCTCGGCGCCGACGAGATGGAGAAGCGGCTCGCCCGCATCCATCCGGTCGAAAGCTATGACGACATCGCCGATTGCGATGTCGTGATCGAGGCCGCGTTCGAGCAGATCCCGATCAAGGAGGAGATCTTCAAAAAGCTCGACGCGGTCATGAAGCCCGGCGCGATCCTGTTTTCGAATACGTCAGGCATCGACATCGACATCATGGCCAACGCGACGACAAGGCCGCAGGACGTCGCCGGCACCCATTTTTTTGCGCCGGCTAACGTCATGAAACTGTTCGAGGTCGTGAAGGGCTCCAAGAGCGCCCCCGATGTCTTGGCGACCGCGATGGATCTCGGCCGCAAGATCGGCAAGGTCAGCGGGCTGGCCGGCAACGGCGACGGCTTTGTCGCCAACCGCAGCCGCGCCCCGTTCAGCATGGAGATGATCATCATGCTCGAAGAGGGGGCGCTGCCCGAGCAGGTCGACAAGGTCATGGTCGATTTCGGCTATCCGATCGGGCCGTTCGCGACCTCGGACCTGTCCGGCCTCGATATCGGCTACGACACGCGCAAGCGCCGCGCCGCCCAATACCCCAACTACCGCAAGCAGCCGATCGCCGACCGCATCGTCGAAGCGGGACGGCTCGGCCAGAAGAACGGCAAGGGCTGGTACCGCTACGAACCGGGCGAGCGCACGCCCTATCCCGATCCCGAAGTCGCGCGCATCATCACGCAGACCGCGGCCGAAATGGGCGTGGAACAGCGCAGTTTTACCGACGACGAAATCCTGCGGCGGCTGCTGTTCGCCAGCGTCAACGAGGCGTGCCGCATCCTCGACGAGGGCAAGGTGTGGCGCGCCAGCGACGTCGACGTGATGTGGCTGCACGGCTTCGGCTTCCCGCGCTATCGCGGCGGGCTGATGTATTGGGCCGACATGATCGGCGTGCGCGAGGTCTACAACCAGATCGCCGCCTGGCATCAGCGCTATGGCGAGCGCTGGGCGCCCTCGCCCTTGCTGCGCCGCCTCGCCGAGGCCGGCACCCCGCTGCGGGAGGCGAAGGCGGAGGGCGGGCTGAGGTAATGCCGGCTTAAGCCGGCGCAAAGTAACCCCCACCCCAACCCTCCCCCGCTTGCGGGGGAGGGGGCCGACTGCGCGCGGCAATGCATCCCTCTACCGTAAAGAGAGGGTCGGGGCTGGCGCCGAATGCTCCCTCCCCCGCAGGCGGGGGAGGGTTGGGGTGGGGGTCGTTTAAGGAGAAAGCCATGAAGGTACTGAAGGGCGCTCGGCTGATCGACGGCACCGGCGCGGGTCCGGTCGACGGCGCGACAATCGTGATCCGCGACAACCGCATCGACGCGGTGACGACGCGCAATGAAAGCGATTTTCCGGCCGACGCCGAGATCATCGACGTTTCGGGCATGACCGTGCTGCCCGGTCTGATTGACTGCCACGACCACATGGCCAACCACAGATACGATCTGGCGCATCGCTGGCGGCTTGACGAGCCGCAGAGCACCCGGCATCTGCGCACCGCCGCGGTGCTCAGGCAGACGCTGGCGGCCGGCTATACGACGATCCGCGACGCCGCCGGGCTCGATGCCGGGTTCAAGCGGGCGATCGAGGAAGGGCTGATCGAGGGGCCGCGGCTCGTATTGTCGCTATCGATCATCTCGCCGATCGGCGGCATCGGCGACGCGGTCAGCCCGTCCGGGGTCGGCCTCGACGATTGCTGCTGCATCCCGGGCGACCCGCTATTGCCGGAAAGCGTCGTCAATGGGGCCGCCGATGTGCGGCAGGCGGTGCGCAAGATGGTGCGGGCCGGCGCCGACGTGATCAAATGCGCGACGACCGGCGGCGCCAGCTCGCGCCCCGGCCACGGGCCGCGCGACGGTGCCTTCAACCTCGATGAGATGGAGGCCCTGGTCGACGAGGCGCACGCGCTCGACCGTCGGGTGATGTGTCATGCGCTCGGCGGGCGCGGGCTCGACATCGCGATCGCGGCCGGGGTCAACTCGATCGAGCACGGCACCTATCTGAACGAAAACCCGCGCCACCTCGAACAGATGGCCGAGCGCGGCATCTTTTTCGTGCCGACCCTCTTGGTCTACGAGTACCACCGCAAATCGCCGCAGCCGCATGTCCGCGAACGCGCCCTGGCGCTTTACGAGCACCACATCGAGAGCATCCGGCGGGCGCTGGCGCTTGGGGTCAAGGTGGTGGCCGGCACCGATGCCGGCGGACACGGCCATCCGGCCAACGCCGGCGAACTCGAATGCCTGGTCAAATCGGGCATGACCCCGATGCAGGCGTTGCAGGCGGCGACCGGCTGGGCCGCCGAATGCCTGGGGCAAGAGGACGAGCTCGGCACGATCGCTCCCGGTAAGCTCGCCGATATCGTCGCCGTCGCCGGCGACCCGCTCGCCGACATCACGGTCCTGCGCGACATCACGCGCATCGCGCTGGCGATCAAGGACGGCGCAATCGCCGCCCGCCGCGGGGTGTAACCCAAGTCAGAATGCTTTGCGCGATGTCCAACCCCAAGCTGTCGTCCCGGCGAAGGCCGGGACCCATTGATCCGCCTCCCGAATGGTTGAAAAATGGGTCCCGGCCTT
>CAMATN010000126.1 GCA_945861155.1 Rhizobium sp. Q54 | reverse complement strand
GTCGCCGAGGAATTGGATCTGCACGGTAGCCGCGCCGCCGGTGATCGTATCGGGTCCGCCGGCGAAGGAGCCGATGATCAGATTGGCGCCGCCCGACCCGATGTTGATCCTCATCCCGCCAGCGGTGCCGTCGACATAGGTGAACCCGCCTGCCCCGGCGGTGATCGAGTCGCCGAACCCGCCATAGATGGTGGTGTTGCCGCTGCCGCCGATGACGGTCTCATTGCCCGCGGTGGCGATGATCGTGGCGGACCCGGTATTGCCGGTCAGGTCGATCAAATCACCCGCGGCGCCGCCGATCTGCACGTTCGCCGCCCCGGCGGCGGCGGTGATGGTGTCGCCCTGGGCGCTGGCGACCGTGTAATTGCCGGCCGTCGCCAGCACGATCGACATATTGAGGGCGCCGACGATCTGCGCCGTCGTGCCGCTGTTCGAGTTGGCGCTGCCGACGACGGTGCTGCCGGCGCCGCCAAAGACCACATAGGCGCCGGTGCCGCCGACGATCGATTCGGGACCAGGGTGTTGCGACGCGTCGAGCAACTGGTTGCCGCTGCCGCCGATCAGCGTATCGCCCGCGCCGCCGATGACGGTCTGGTTGCCGGTGCCGAGGATGATCTCGGCAGAGCCGCCAAGATTGTTAACAACGTAATCGCCGCCGAACAGACGCAGGCGGTCGCCGGTGAGAAACCCGTTGGCGTCGATGACCCCGCCTTCGTCGCTGATGCCCTCCAGATAGCCCGAATCGAGCGGGGGGAAGCGTCAGAAAGTCCGCCGTCGTAAACACTTCGATATTCAAATTCCCGGTCACAGGATCCGGGAAAGCCGGATTTGTGCCGTCATTGATACCGAGCGTGACGCTGGCAAAGCTGCCGCCGCTTGGCACGCCAATGATGAATTGGCCGCCCGTCGGTGATGCCATGTCCTATCCCCTCGCCCCAATGTGCAATCGCGCCAAGCGATTTTCGCATGAGTTGAGGCAAGTGGCCGATTATTTTTCACGCCGAGCGCAATCGCGCCGGCTCGGGCGCAGAGCACCGCCCCGGTTTGCCGCGTCGGATACCCTCTGCCGTGAGCCGCGTTACGGACGCGGCGGCGGCTCGCGGCTTCCCGCGCTTTGATCTTGGTCAAATCCGCCGCGGCGGCCTAGATTGCGGACGCATCGCGAACTGCCGAGCCATCATGCGCCTGACCCAGTATTTCCTGCCGCTGCTGCGCGAAAACCCGAGCGAGGCGCAGATCGTGTCGCATCGCTTGATGCTGCGCGCCGGCATGGTCCGCCAGTCGAGCGCCGGGATCTATTCGTGGCTGCCGCTCGGGCTGCGCGTGCTGAATCGGGTCGGGCAGATCGTCCGCGAGGAACAGGACCGCGCCGGCGCGCAGGAAATATTGATGCCGACGATCCAGCCGGCCGAGTTGTGGCGCGAAAGCGGCCGGTACGACGATTACGGCAAGGAGATGCTGCGCATCCGCGACCGCCACGAGCGCGACATGCTGTACGGGCCGACCAACGAGGAGCAGATCACCGCGATCGTCCGCGATGCGATCCGCAGCTATCGCGATCTGCCGAAAAACCTCTACCACATCCAGTGGAAATTCCGCGACGAGGTGCGCCCGCGCTTTGGCGTCATGCGCGGGCGCGAATTCCTGATGAAGGACAATTACAGCTTCGACCTCGATGCCGCGGCGGCGAAGCATGCCTACAACAAGATGTTCCTGGCCTATCTGCGCACCTTCGCGCGGATGGGGCTGAAGGCGATCCCGATGCGCGCCGATACCGGACCGATCGGCGGCGACCTCAGCCACGAATTCCAGATCCTCGCCGAGACCGGCGAGTCGGAGGTGTTCTGCGACCGGCGCTGGCTCGACACCGACATTCTCGCCGCCGACGTCGATTACGACAGCGACCTCGAACCGTTCTTCCGCCACTGGACCAGCCTCTACGCCGCGACCGACGAGATGCACAAGCCCGAGAATTGCCCGGTCCCGCCGGAGCAGCTGGTCAGCGCGCGCGGCATCGAGGTCGGCCACATCTTTTATTTCGGCGCCAAATATTCAAAGCCGATGGGCGCGGTCGTGACCGGGCCGAACGGCGACGAGGTGCCGCTCGAAATGGGCTCCTACGGCATCGGCGTGTCGCGCTTGGTCGGCGCCCTGATCGAAGCCAACCACGACGATGCCGGCATCATCTGGCCCGACAGCGTCGCGCCGTTCCGCCTCGGGCTGATAAACCTGCGCCCGGCCGACGCGAAGTGCCGGGCAGCGGCCGACGATCTCTATGCAAAGCTGCGTCGGGCCGGGGTCGAGGTGCTATACGACGACCGCGACGACTCGCCCGGCGCCAAATTCGCCGCGATGGATCTGATCGGCCTCCCCGACCAGCTGATCATCGGCCCGCGCGGCGTCGCCGCCGGCACGATCGAATGCAAGAACCGCCGCTCCGGCGCGCGCGTGGATCTGTCGCTCGATGCGGCGCTGACGCGGTTCACTTCGGCCTAGGCACGTTGGACGCATTGCCCCCCTGTCATTCCGGGGCGCCGCGGAGCGGCGAACCCGGAATCCATATTCCAGAGGCCTGCGTCTATGGATTCCGGGTTCCGCCCGAGGCGGCCCCGGAATGACAATGCGTCGATGATCTTTAACGCGTTCGAGCGGATGGTGGCGTTCCGTTATTTGCGGGCGCGGCGGCAGGAGGGGTTCGTCTCGGTCATCGCGATCTTCTCGCTGCTCGGCATCGCGCTCGGGGTGGCGACGTTGATCATCGTCATGGCGGTGATGAACGGGTTCCGCGCCGAGCTGATCGGCCGCATTCTCGGGCTCAACGGCCATCTCGCGGTCTATGGCGAAACCACAAGGCTGACCGATTTCGACGCGCTCGCCGCCAGGGTGCGCCAGGTCCCCGGGGTTGCCAGCGCGACGCCGTTGATCGAGGGGCAGGTCATGGCGACCGGCGCCGCCGGCGCCGCCGGTGCGATGGTCCGCGGCATCCGCCCCGAGGACATCCGCGCCCGCGCGCTGATATCGGAGCATATCGTCGAGGGGTCGCTGGCCGAATTCGGCGAGGACGGGGTCGCGATCGGCGAGCGCCTGGCGCGGCGGCTCGGGGTTGGGGTCGGCGGCCGGGTCACGCTGATCTCGCCCGAGGGCACCGACACCGCCTTCGGCACGATGCCGCGCCTCAAGACCTATCAGGTCGCGGCATTGTTCAATGTCGGCTTCTACGAATACGACAACAGCTTCATCTATGTGCCATTGCAATCGGCGCAGATATTCTTCCGCATGCCGGACGCGGTCAGCGACCTTGAAATATTCGTCAAGGACGCCGACCGCGCTGCGCGCATCGGCCAGTCGATCTCGGCGGCGCTCGGCGGGCGGGTCCGCATCGTCGATTGGCAGCGCGCCAATTCGAGCATCGTCAGCGCGGTCGAGATCGAGCGCAACGTGATGTTCCTGATCCTGACGCTGATCATCGTCGTCGCCGCCTTCAACATCATCAGCGGCATGATCATGCTGGTGAAGGACAAGGGCCGCGACATCGCGATCCTGCGCACGATGGGCGCCTCGCGCGGCATGGTGTTGCGCATCTTCATGCTCAGCGGCGCCAGCATCGGTGTCGTCGGGACCCTGCTCGGCTTTGCCCTTGGCGTCGGATTTACCCAGAACATCGAGCCGATCCGGCATTTCGTGCAGGATCTGCTGAACGTCAAGCTGTTCGCGGCCGAGATCTATTTCTTCACCCGCATCCCGGCGCAGATCGAGCGGGGCGAGGTCGCCACGGTCGTCGGGATGGCGCTCGCGCTGTCGTTTCTGGCGACGCTCTACCCGTCGTGGCGGGCGGCCCGGCTCGATCCGGTCGAGGGGCTGCGCTACGAATGACCCGCAACTTATCTCGGACCGACGGTAGTGCGTCCTTCGAGACGGCCGCTGCGCGTCCTCCTCAGGATGAGGATAAGTCTCTAATGCCACACAAAATTTTCCTCATCCTGAGGAGCGCCCCGTAGGGGTGCGTCTCGAAGGACGCAAGGTCCGGGTGCAGCCTTGCAAATGATCGAGCATGCCCGGCGCGAAAGTGGGGGTGACATGAACATGGCCGAGCCGGGTTGACCGAGAACGCAAGCCGATCGCTGGAGCCGGCGCTGGAATTGCGCGGGGTCCGCAAGATCTTTCGTCAGGGCGGCGCCGACATCGCGGTGCTGAACGGCGTCGATCTGACGCTCCATCCGGGCGAGATGGTGGCGCTGGTCGGGCCTTCGGGCGCCGGCAAATCGACGCTGCTGCATGTCGCCGGGCTGTTGGAGCGGCCCAATGACGGGCTGGTGCTGATCGAGGGGCGCGACTGCGCCGGGCTTTCCGACGAGCACCGCACGTTGCTGCGCCGCCGCGCGCTCGGCTTCGTCTATCAGTTTCATCATCTGCTGCCGGAGTTCTCGGCGCTCGAAAACGTCATGCTGCCGCAGATGATCGCCGCCGTGCCGCGCCCCGACGCCCGCGCCAAGGCCGAGACGCTGCTGCGGCGGGTCGGGCTCGGCGAGCGCCTCAGCCATCGCCCGGCGCGCCTCTCGGGCGGCGAGCAGCAGCGCGTCGCGATCGTCCGGGCGCTCGCCAACGACCCCAAAATCCTGCTGGCCGACGAGCCGACCGGCAATCTCGACCACGCCACCGCGGCCGGCGTCATGGCTGCCTTGATCGAGATCGTTCGAGCGAGCGGCCTCGCCGCGCTGATCGCGACCCACAACCTCGATCTGGCCCACCGCCTCGACCGCATCGTCGCGCTGGAGGACGGCAGATTGACGCCGGTTGCATCCGTCTCGTCTGGTCTTACGGAGCGGCAGGTTTTGTCGTAGAGAACGCCCAAACATCGCGCGGCAGCGTCGGAGAACGGGACATGCGGCGGAACAACCAGCCTGGGGCTGCATCGCCGGCTCGCGCCTGTGCGATGCGGCACTCCGCGGCGGTCCTTTGGGGAATTTTGGGCCTCGTGGCGCTCGCTTGCGTCTCCATTGCAACAGCGCGGACGACGGAGCCGGAAGCGGATCAAACCGCGCCAACCGAGCCGCAATCGCCGCCCGCTGCCGCCTCCCAATTCACCGCGCCGAAATCCGACACTCCGGCCGAGCCGCAATCGGCCGCTCCGGCCGAATTGTTCCGAAAAGGGTTGGCCGGTAAGGACCGCGGCGATTACCCGGCGGCGATAGAGTGGTGGCGTCAGGCGGCGGAGCAGGGCGAGGTGCGCGCCATGCTCCAGCTCGGCATAACCTACCAGAGAGGCGCGACCGGGGTTCCGCAAGACTACGCTCAGGCGCTGCAATGGTTTCAAAAGGCCGCCGACCAGGGCCACCCGGTCGGGCAACATTCCGCCGGAGCGCTTTACCGGAATGGTCAAGGCGTTCCGGAGAATTACGACCAGGCGATGCAGTTGTTTCAAAAGGCCGCCAGGCAAGGCAACGCCGCCGCCCAGAACGACATCGGCTGGTTGTACAAGAGAGGGGCAGGCGTTCCGCGGGACTACGTCGAGGCGATGGAGTGGTTCCGCAAGGCCGCCGACCAGGGCAATGCCGCCGGCCAATACAGCATCGGCCAATTGTATCGCGACGGGCAAGGCGTGGCGCGGGATTACCCTCAGGCGATGCAATGGTTTCGCAAGGCTGCCGATCAAGGCAATACCAATGCGCAACTCAGCCTCGGTGGATTGTACCGAAACGGGCAAGGAGCAGCGCAGGATTACGGCCAGGCGATGCAATGGTTCCGCAAGGCCGCCGATCAAGGCAATGCCGCCGCACAATACAGCCTCAGCCTGCTTTACTACTACGGCCAAGGGACGGCACAGGATTATGCCCAGTCGATGCAGTGGGCCCGCAAGGCCGCCGACCAGGGCAACACCAATGCGCAACTCAGCGTCGGCCTGATGTACTGGAGCGCCCGAGGAGTGGCGCAGGATTACGGCCAGGCAATGCAATGGTTCCGCAAGGGCGCCGATCAAGGAAACGCCCGCGCGCAATACTGGGTCGGAGTGTTACACCAGAAAGGTCAAGGCATCGCGCAGGATTACCGGCAAGCCATGGAATGGTTTCGCAAGGCCGCCGATAAGGGCGAGGTCGACGCCGTCGTGGCCGTCGGTTGGCTGTACGAGAACGGTCTCGGGGTGCCGGAGGACAGCGCGCAAGCCATCGAGTGGTATCGCAAGGCCGCCAAGGCGGGCAGCAACAACGCCCGGCAGGCCCTCGCGCGGCTCGGCAAGGTCCAATAAGCCGCCGCGGCGAAGGTCCCGCGCGGCTGCGCGAATCGAGCGAGCCGACCGACGCCGCATTCTCGCGTCCCTACAGGTTAACGCCTGCATTTCCGCGGTCGGATCGGCGAGGCTGTTTCCGGCCGCCGATCGTGTCATCTTGAATGTCCGCTAGATATCTCAGAGACCCATGCCGCTCGCCGATTTCATCCATCTGCGCACCCACTCGGCCTATTCGCTGTCGGCGGGGGCGATCAGGATCAAGGAATTGGTGCAGCTGTGCCGCGCCGAGGCGATGCCGGCGGTGGCGATCACCGACAGCGGCAATCTGTTCGGCGCGCTCGAATTCGCCACCGCCTGCGCCGATTCCGGGATCCAGCCGATCATCGGGGTCGAGATTGCGCTCGCCGTCGCCGATTCGGGTCACGGCCAGCGGCAGGCGTCACCCAATGGCGCGTCGGGCAGCGGAGCATCGTCCAATCGGGCCGAACCCGACCGCATTGTGCTGCTGGTCCAGAGCGAGGCGGGCTACCGCAATTTGATGAGCCTGACGAGCCGCGCCTATCTCGACGGCGAGGCGGGCGCCGAGCCGACCCTGACGCTCGCCGATCTGGCCGCCGCCAACGAGGGGCTGATCTGCCTCACCGGCGGGGCCGGCGGTCCGCTCGGGCGGCTCGTCGCCGAGGGTCAGATCGACGCCGCCGAAGCGCTGTTGGCGGCGCTGAAGGGCCTTTTCCCCGAGCGTCTCTACATCGAGCTGACGCGCCACGGGCTGCCCGAGGAAGCGCGCAGCGAAGCCGGGCTCATCGACCTCGCCTATGCAAATGATTTGCCGCTCGTTGCCACCAACAACGCGCATTTCCCCGACCGCGAATTCTACGAGGCGCATGACGCGCTGATCTGCATCGCGCAGGGCCGCGCCGTCGCCGATGACGACCGGCGGCGCCTGACCCCCGAACATTACTTCCGCCCGGCCGCCGAGATGCGGGCGTTGTTCGCCGATTTGCCCGAAGCCTGCGACAACACGCTGGTTATCGCCCAGCGCTGCGCCTTCATCCCGGCTCAGCACAAGCCGATCCTGCCAGCCTTCGCGGTCGCCGACGGAGCCGATGAAGCGAGCGCGCTGCGCGCCGCGGCCCGCACCGGCCTCGCCGCCCGGCTCGCGGCGATGCCCGAAGGCGATTCCGAGCCGTATCGCGAACGCCTCGAATTCGAGCTCGACATGATCGTCGAGACCGGGTTCGCCGGGTATTTCCTGATCGTCGCCGACTTTATCCAGTGGGCAAAGCGCCAAGGCATCCCGGTCGGGCCGGGGCGCGGCTCGGGCGCCGGCTCGGTCGTCGCCTGGTCGTTGACGATCACCGATCTCGATCCCCTGCGCTTCGGCCTCCTGTTCGAGCGGTTCCTAAACCCCGAGCGGGTGTCGATGCCTGATTTCGACATCGATTTCTGCCAGGACCGGCGCGACGAGGTGATCCGCTACGTCCAGCAAAAATACGGCCGCGACCGGGTCGCCCAGATCATCACCTTCGGCAAGTTGCAGGCCCGCGCGGTATTGCGCGATGTCGGCCGGGTGCTCGGGATGCCCTACGGCCAGGTCGACCGGCTGTGCAAGCTGGTGCCGAACAACCCGGCCCATCCGGTGACCTTGGCCAAGGCGATCGCCGGCGAGCCGCTATTGCAGCAGCAGCGCGATTCCGACGAGACGGTCGCCCGCCTGATGACGATCGCGCTGAAGCTCGAAGGCCTCTATCGCCATGCCTCGACCCACGCCGCCGGGGTGGTGATCGCCGACCGGCCGCTGACCGAGCTGGTGCCGCTCTACCGCGATCCGCGCTCCGACATGCCGGTGACCCAGTTCAACATGAAATGGGTCGAATTGGCCGGGCTCGTCAAATTCGACTTTCTCGGGCTGAAGACGCTGACCGTGCTGGCCCGCTGCCTCGACCTGCTCGCGGCGCGCGGCATCAACCTCGATCTGGCCAACCTGCCATTCGCCGACCCGCCGACCTTCGAACTCTTGAGCCGCGGCGACACGGTCGGGGTGTTCCAGGTCGAAGGCCAGGGCGTGCGCGACATGCTGCGGAAGCTGCGCCCGGACCGCTTCGAGGACATCATCGCGGTCGTGTCGCTCTATCGCCCCGGGCCGATGGAGAACATCCCGCGCTATATCGCGGTCAAGCACGGCGACGAGGCGCCCGACTACCTGCACCCGAAGCTCGAGGGGATCCTGAAAGAGACCCACGGCATCATGATCTACCAGGAGCAGGTCATGCAGATCGCGCAGGTGCTGGCGGGCTATACGCTCGGCGGCGCCGATTTGCTGCGGCGCGCGATGGGCAAGAAAATCCAGTCGGAGATGGACGCGCAGCGCCAGCAATTCGTATCGGGCGCGGTCGAGCGCGGCGTCGAGCCGGCCCGCGCCGAGCTGATCTTCGACCAGATGGCCAAGTTCGCCGGCTACGGCTTCAACAAATCGCATGCCGCGGCCTATGCGCTGGTCGCCTACCAGACCGGCTATCTGAAGGCCAACCACCCGGTCGAGTTCCTCGCCGCGTCGATGACGCTCGACCTCGGCAACACCGACAAGCTCAACCATTT
The DNA here is from genome assembly GCA_945861155.1 of Rhizobium sp. Q54. GTDB lineage: Bacteria > Pseudomonadota > Alphaproteobacteria > ATCC43930 > CGMCC-115725 > DATARH01. The sequence goes on along the minus strand of CAMATN010000126.1, from coordinate 4,370 downwards.
CCGCCAGGAATTGGGCCGGCTCGGCATCGCGCTCTTACCGCCCGACATCAACCGCTCCGAAGTGACCTTCGCGGTCGAAACGGACACGAAAACCGGAAAACCAGCGATCCGCTATGCGCTCGCCGCGGTCAAGGGGGTCGGCGCGCAGGCGATGCACGAGCTGGTCGCCGAACGCCGCCGCAACGGCGCGTTCAAGGATCTGTTCGATTTCGCGCTGCGGCTCGATACCAGGAGCTTCAACCGCCGGCAATTCGAGAACCTCGTCAAGGCCGGCGCCTTTGAATGCCTGAACCCGAACCGGGCGCAGAGTTTCCTCGCCACCGAACTCCTGCTGCGTCAGGCGAGCCGCGCCGCCGAGGATCGCCAGACCCGGCAGGAAAGCCTCTTTGCCGGGATCGCCGGTTTGGGCAACGGCGGCTTTGCCGCGCGTCCCTCGTTGCCGGTGGTGCCGGACTGGCCCGATGTCGAGCGCCTGCAGAACGAGTTCGACGCGATCGGCTTCTATCTGTCGAGCCACCCGCTCGACCCTTACGGAAGGAGCCTGGAGCGGGCCGGCATCCTGCGCTGGGTGGATCTGCCGGCGGCGCTCGCCGCCAACGCCAGCACGCGGTTCCGCCTCGCCGGCATCGTGATCGGCAAGAAGGAGCGCACCTCCGCGCGCGGCAGCCGGTTCGCCTTTGTCCAGCTGTCGGACGCATCGGGAGCGTTCGAGGTGACCGTCTTTTCCGAGGTGCTGGCTCAGTCGCGCGCGTTGCTCGATAGCGGCGAGCCGCTGATCATGACCGTCGATGTCCGCCGCGAAGAGGAGAGCCTGCGGCTGACCGTGCAGAAACTGGAGCCGCTCGACAGCGTCGTCGCCCAGGCCGCGGCCGGGCTGCGCGTGTTTGTCGGCGCGCCCGAGGCCCTGCCGCGCCTCCGGAGCCTGATCGCGCGCGAGGCCGGCGGCCGCGGGCGGGTCACGGTCGTCCTCGACCTGCCGAGCCGCGAGGTCGAGCTGACGCTGCCCGGCGGCTTCCGCGTCGACCCGCGCATCCGCGCCGCCGTCAAATCGCTGCCCGGCATCGTCGACGTGCACGATATTTGAGGAGCCCCCGTTGGGATTCGTCCTCCAATCATTGTCCGCCGCGCTGTTCTTCGGTTCAGCTCTCTTTTGGTGGCGTGCCGCAACATTTCCGCACCCGGAGCACATAGACTTGGGCGAGATTGGAAGCAATGAGGAGCCGAAGGACTGGTTTTGGGCTTATCGCCAGGTCTCCAAGCTGAACAGCTATGCCGCCTGGCTGGCAGGTGCCGGGGCCATTCTCTCGGGATTCGCAATGTTATTCCCATCTACTTGACCCTCCCTCGTCATGGCCGGGCTTGTCCCGGCCATCCACGTGGATCCCCGGGTCAAGCCCGGGGATGACGATTCGAGGATGATCGCATTTCGTCGGATGTTGATGTGGCTGACGCTATGAAGCTCATTCGAATAACCATTGATCCCGAGATCTGCACGGGAAAACCTTGCATCCGTAAACTCCGGTTTCCGGTAGCGCGCCTGCTTGGGCTGCTCGCGGCAGGCGAAAGCCGCGAGCAGATTCTCGCTAACTACCCCTACCTTCAGCCAGAAGACATCGACGAAGTCCTACGCTACGCCGCCTATTTGGCCGAGTACGAGACCCTCTGACTGACTTGAGGAGCCCTGAGCTGGCGGACGTCCTGGCATCGCGCCCGACAAAGCGAAAGGCGACATTCTGGCTTGGGCTGATGATCCCACCGCTGCTGTTGCTCGCCGCTTATGTCGGGCTATGCCTGTTCTTTTTCGCGAACCAGCGCGCGTTTCAGTACACGCTGGGCGGCGGCCGGGCGAGCCCGGAATCGGTCGGGCTGGTCGGGTTCTCGGCGATCGACATCAAGACCGAGGACGGCGAACGGCTCGATGCGTGGTGGGCGCCGCCGCCGCAGCCTGGGCGCGGGGTCGTCCTGTTCCTGCACGGCACCCCGGGGACCCTCGCCGGCACCGCCTGGTATCTGCCCGATTTGCGCAAGGCCGGGCTCGGAATCATGGCGATCGACTATCGCGGCTATGGCGGATCGAGCGGCACGCCGTCCGAGGCGGGGTTTCGCGCCGATGTGCGCGCCGCCTTCGACCATATCAGCGCCCTGGCGCCGCGTTCGAAGATCGCGGTGTTCGGCGAGAGCCTCGGCACCGGGCCGGCGGTGGCGCTGGCCCGCGACCGGCCGGTCGCCGGGGTCTTGCTCAACGCGCCTTTTGCCTCGGTGCGGCGGCTGTACGAGCTGCGCGGACCGCCGCTGCCCTATCGCTGGCTGATGCTCGACCCGTTCGATTCCGAGGCGCTGATCGGCGAGGTCGCGGCGCCGGTGATGATCCTGCACGGCACCCGCGACGGCGCGATCCCGGTGGCCGAGGCGCGGCGCCTTTTCGCCGCTGCGCGCGAGCCCAAGACCCTGATCGTGGTCGAGGGCGCCGGCCATCTCGCCGCCTATGCTGGAGCCGTCAAGCAGCGAGCGCTCGACGCGCTCGTCAGCTGGACCGCCGCGTCGCCATGACCATGTCCGAGCCGGTCGTCGTTCTGCGCGGAGTGACCAAGCGCTTCGCCTCGGGGCTGGAAGCGCTCGGCGGCGTCGATCTCGCCGTCGCGCGCGGCGAATTCCTGAGCCTGCTGGGGCCATCGGGCTGCGGCAAGAGCACGCTGTTGCGGATTGTCGCCGGCCTGGCCGAACCGACGACCGGAATTTGCGATCTGCGGCTGGCGGGCGCGCCGAGCAAATCCATTGCGGCCGGACGTATCGGCTTTGTGTTCCAGGATCCGACCTTGATGCCGTGGAGCACGGTGGCGCGCAATGTCGAGCTGCCGTTTCGGATCGCCGGGCGGGTGCGCGCCGCCGAGCGCGACCGCGTCGCCGCTTCTCTGAGCGCGGTCGGCCTTGCCGGGTTCGAGCAGGCGTATCCGCACCAGCTCTCGGGGGGTATGCGGATGCGCGTGTCGATCGCGCGCGCGCTCGTCACCGAGCCCGATCTGTTGCTGCTCGACGAACCTTTCGCCGCGCTCGACGAGATCACCCGGCTCGCGCTCAACGACGATCTGTTGCTTCTATGGGAGGCGCACCGGCCGACGATCCTGTTCGTGACCCACAGCGTCTTCGAATCGGTCTATCTGTCGACCCGCATCGCCGTGATGCGACCGCGCCCAGGACGGATCGTCGCCGACCTGCCGGTGAGGTTGCCGCAACCGCGCGATCGCGGCGTGCGCACCTCCGCGGCCTACGCGGCGATGTGCGAAACCGTCTCGACCGCGCTTGCCGCGGCGATGGCGCAGGCACCGGCGCCATGAAGCTCGGCATCGGCCGGCGCGGGTTGCGCCTCGCCGCGCCGATCGCGATCGGCATCGTGTTTCTCGCCGCCTGGGAAGCGACCGTGCGGCTTCGGGGTATCCCGCCCTACATCCTGCCGGCCCCGACCGCGATCGCGCAGAGCCTGTGGACCGACGGGCCGAGCCTCCTGGGATCGCTTTGGGTGACGTTGCGCATCACCTTAGCGGCGCTTGCCGCCGCGGCGCTGTTCGGCGGCGGGATCGCGCTGTTGTTCGCGCGCTCGCGCCTCCTCGAACTGAGCCTCTTTCCCTACGCCGTGGTCCTGCAGGTGACCCCGATCGTCGCGATCGCGCCGTTGGTCATCATCTGGGTGCGCGAGCCGTTTCTGGCGCTGCTGGTCTGCGCCTGGATCGTCGCGTTCTTTCCGATCGTGTCGAACACCACGGTTGGGCTCAACAGCGCCGACCGCAACCTGCTCGCCTTGTTCCGGCTGTACGGCGCGTCGCCGGGGCAGATCCTGCTGTATCTGCGGATGCCGACCGCGCTCCCGTATTTCCTCGCCGGCTTGCGCATCAGCGGTGGGCTCGCGCTGATCGGCGCGGTGGTCGCCGAGTTTGTCGCCGGCACCGGCGGGGCCGAGACCGGGCTCGCCTTCCGCATCCTCGAAGCCGGCTATCGCCTCGCGATCCCGCGCATGTTCGCGGCATTGCTGCTGCTGTCGCTGACCGGGATCGTGATCTATCTGCTGCTCGACTGGCTGTCGCGCCAGCTGTTGCGCCACTGGCACGAAAGCGCGATCGCCCCAGAGGACGAATAGGCGTCGACGACGAGTAGCCTATCCCGCGGCAACGGCCGCTTTGGCGAAGCTGACATCGACGCATTCGGCGAACGGCACTTCGCGCTTCAGGAAACCGCTGCCGAGCAATGCACGGCGCAGCCGGTCGAAGCCGTCCTCCGAGGGCACCGGGTCGCTGCTCCAGACGCCCTGCGCCTTGTAGCGCGCCAGCGCGCGGGCGAGCACACCCTGATCGAGCGCCGGAAAATAGTCGGCGATC
>CAMATN010000125.1 GCA_945861155.1 Rhizobium sp. Q54 | reverse complement strand
CCGCGGAGCGCTACACCATCGCGCCGGGTTGATCATGATCACCGGATCGGGTGATCACGTTCGACCGGAATCCGTGATCACGTTGCACCGGATTGAGTGATCATCTTCCACCGGAATCCGTGATCACGTTCGACCGGAACACGCACGACCCTTCGACATCGCCTGGGCCCGCTCGCTGTGCGACCAATGCGCGGCGGCCGGCGCCGCGTTTTTCATGAAGCAGATGGGCAATCGACCGGTCGGAATCACCGGCACCACCGGCAAGGGAGAAGATCCTGCGGAATGGCCGAGAGGCATCCGGGTGCGAAACTACCCGGCGGGGTTCGGGCGCTAAGGAGCACCACCCGCCAAAAAAAGACGGGGTGATGTCCCTGACACAGGTCCGCGCCGTTGCAAACCTGCTCGCGTCATTTCCCCCGACACGAGTAGAGCAAACCGATGCCACGAAACATCATTCGAAAACCAGCCCTAAGGCAAAAAACCGGTCTTAAACAGGCGCCAGCAGGCAGCACCGAGCCCGCGCCCGCGCCTCGGCTGCCGACCGACAACGCCTCGCATCTGCAGGGTGAAAAGGCGGCGAAGGCGGGCCAACCGCTCGAGCAAAACCTCTATCCGCCCGGCACTTCGGCGCACGACGCCTTTCAACGGGGGCTGGCTGGCGCAGCAGCCGCCGTCAGCTGGTCATTGATGATGCCTGACGATATTTTCTCGGCGCTCGATGCGCATCCCCTGGCCGGCATCTTCCCGATGATGAGCGGCGACGAGCTTGCCGAGCTGGCCGCCGACATCAAGGCGAACGGGCTCATCCACCCGATCATGCTGTCGGCCGACGGCGCCCTCATCGTTGACGGGAGAAATCGCCGCGCCGCCTGCAAGCTTGCCGGTGTCGAGCCGACCTTCGAGCGGCTGAACGGGCAGGACCCGGCGGCTTACATCGTCTCGGCGAACCTCACCCGTCGCAACCTGACCAAGGGCCAGGCCGCGATGGCGATGGCGATGATCTACCCGGAGCCGAAGCGGGGGCGGCATTCCGAGTTCCGTGGCGGAACTGGAGAGGTGAGCGCTACACGGCTGTCGATGGCGCGCGCGGTGCTGCGCTTCTCGCCCGAGCTGGCGGCCGCGGTGCTGGCGAACGAGCTCAGCCTCGACGTCGCCCACGAGCAGGCCACAGCGCTTGACCGCAAGCGGCGGCGCGAGGAGGAGGCCAGGCGGGATTTCCGAGAGCTTGCGCCCGACCTGGCGGCGCGCGTCGACCAGGCCGACCTGACGCTCGCCGAGGCCCGTGTCCTCTATGACGAACGGGACCGCGCCGACCGCGAAGTTCGGCGCAGCGTCTTTCACATGCTGCGCGACCTTGTCGACCGCGCGGCCAGCGCCCTCAACTCGCCAACCGTTCTGGCCTTTCCGAGGATGATCGTCGCGGAGGAGCATCAGAGCGAGTTCCGCGAGTATTTCAGGGGCGGGGTTCCCGAGCTGATCGAGGGGCTGCGGGGCGTTCGCGCCGCAGCCGACGTGGCCGATCAGTTAATTTCTCAGCTGGACAAAGGGAGGCCGGAATGAGGGCGAATCCGCAACGAAAGCACCGCGATCGGGCGCTTGCGTTCGAGGTCTATGCTCGGCAGGCGGGCAATGTCGAGGCGGAGCGCCGCGCCTGTCATGTGCGGCTGCGGGCCGAGAAAACGGCCGGCGGCCTCGACAAGCAGCGGGAGAAAGCGAAGGGCGGTCAGCCGTATCAGGCTACTGGTTCCGCGCCGGAACCAGTAGAGCGGACACCGACTCTCCGCGATCTCTCATGCCGCGGTGTCCTCCACGAACTCGGGTTGAGCAGCGGCAGCGGTCCGGTTCGCTTCGGCCGCTTTCGCGTGTTGATTTCGCCACCACCGACGCAGCCCCACAGTCTGTTCCCGGGTGAGACCAAGGGTTGACGCGAGGTCGGTGACCGATTGTTCTACGTCGAGCAGAAACGCGGCCAGCACACGGGTCCACTCCGCTTCGGCCTCGGCCGCCAGCATGTATTTCCCGCGCTCCTCGCTGAGCTCGCGGCGGTCGCGCTCGGCCCGGACAGACGCCGACAGCGCCTTCGCGCGGAGGAACTGGAGCTGCGCACCTTGCGCGGGAGACCAGGCCGGGCCGTTGCCAGTCGACGGCGCGACCGGCGCGGCGCGACCCGGAGGAATAGGATCTGAATAATTTGACCCGGTTTTGTCGGACCGTCGCGCTGTCGCGCTCATCATCGTGTTGACGCTGGCGCTGGTTTGCTCGTCGGCCAGATTCGACATTGATGCGGCCATCGGTGCGCAGCGCCGGTGCGGTGAGGTGGCCGCGCGCGATCCAGTTGCTGACGGTCGCCGGCTTTACACCTCGGCGCGTCGCATAGGCTGATTTGCTGAGGATTTCGGCCATCGCTGTCGCCGAGTTTACACTGTGAAAACGCTTTCACTCAACGATTGTGCGGCACCGCAGCGCGCCCTCATACGAATCCGGCCGGAAAGGACCCTGCCGGTGGGCGATAGGTCGGATGCGATGCATCGACCGGCGACCGATCGGCGTGTCAAGCGCAATGCGACGGGGCGTGCGTGCCATTCGATCAAATGCCGTGCATCGAACTGGCGCGAGGCCGGCCCTCCCGCCCCCACCTTAACCCTCCTCGGGTCCAGCCTGCCCCCCTCAGCCCCTGCCCTGCTGCCCCCTCCAGCCTCAAGCCTGCGCCTGGGCGGCTCCCCAGCTCGTGAGTCCACCTGCCCCACCCTTCCCCACGGCAGCGCCCTGAGCGCGCCCACGGCGCTCCTAAGCCCGCTACCGGCGGGCGCCATCCGGCGCCCTATGCCCCTGGGCACATTCGATAAAATGCAATTCAAAATGCTGGCTAGTCTGCTGATTTTGTTCGACATTTTCCCTCTTGCGCCTAAACTCTCACTCAACCGACGCGGGTATCTCAAGCCCGGCCACACTACCCCGGAGCCCTGGCGCGATATGCTAGGGCGGGTTCCGGGGGGCGGGGCGACCAGCCCTACGGGAATGCGACCATCCGATACAACCTGGGCCTCGGCTCGGATCTCGGTGAAACCCCTAGCAAGCCCCTTGCGCCCTCGCGCCGCGCAGCACGACCCGCATCATGGGCCTGCGCCTCGCGATCCACCGAACGGCGCTCGGCCTGGTCTCATTTGCCCGGCCCGGCGCAGCCGTTCAGCCAGCGCCGACATTGCGGCGCGCGGCCTCGCGATAATCCGGTCAGCGCTCTTGCGCCGGTGGAATAAGCGAGCGATCCGCGCCGGGTCCAAACCGGGCAAGCGCGATCCCCAAACCATCCGGGATCGCAGCGCCTAGCAATGTGAGAACGCGCGCACCCGAAAGGGGCTGAGCTCGGCACGTTCGATTTCTCCAGGCAAGCAGGAATCTCCCAAGACACTGAACCGGCAAGCCGGGGCGCGAGCTCCGGTTGCGCTGGCTCAGCGGCAAGCCTCCGACCGGGAAGTTTGCCGCTGCGCCATCCCGCGCGGCTCTCAAAAAATGGAGCTTCCATCATGTCCAAGAAAATCCCCGCCAAGACCCTGTTGACCCTGACCAATGCGCAGGTGGCAGAGGCCAAGGCAGCCGCCTTCAAGACGACCCGCAACATCGCGGCGCTGAAGGCCTGCCGCACGATGGCGACCAACAAGTTGCGCGGCGCCACCGCGGCGGTGCGCAAGGATCTCAAGGCGCGGGTCGCCGACTATGACCGGCGCATCGCGGCAGCCGCCTAAATGGCGCGCTACCGGACAACGCTGCGGCCGGTTGGCGACGGCGGCATCCCGGCTGGGATCGGCTGGCACCATGTCGAGGCGCCGGCCGATTTCCAGTTCCTTCCGCGCTTTATGCGAGCGGACATGCCGCGGTCGCCGCATCGGTACGGCGTGATCGAAACGGATCGCGACCTGACGCCAGCCGAACTCGACCATTTCGACATCGTAGCCGCCTGATGAGGCCGAGTGGTATCGGCCGAAACCGCAGCTTCGCGTTGCGGTAGCGGAAACCATTTCCGCCTGCAAATGGAGAAAAACAGTGGACAACATCGACATGAAGGTCACCGGCGACAAGCTGGTGATCACGGTCGACTTGACGAAGCCGGGCTCACTGTCGAGCACCGGCAAAACCAAGCTGATCGCGAGCACGCGCGGCGCCGTCTCGGTTGAATACAAAAACCGCGGCGTCAAGGCCGCCGTCAACGTGACGGTGCCCGCGTGACGACGCTCGCCAGGATCGATGGCGTCAAGGTGCACCCTTCGGTGACGCCGGAGCGCGTAGTCGAAGCGTGCGAGCGCGAAATGTCGAGCCTCGACAACCCGGGGATCTGCATTGCCTGCGGCGAAGATGCCGAATGCTGCGAGCCGGACGCGCGCAAATACATCTGCGAGGGCTGCGGGCTGCCGGCTGTCTACGGCACCGCCGAGCTCGCGATAATGATGATGTAACCGCCTGATGATGACCGCCTGGCCGCGGTCGAAACGCCCGGAGCGATCCGGGCGTCGCGGTAGCCAAAGCCGCCCCGAGCAATCGGGCAATTAGAATTGGAGATTCTGCAAAATGGAACAGACCAACATCGGCGTGCTCGAAGGGGTCGACCTCCCGCTTTATGCGTTGCGGGCGGCGCTGACCTGCGCGAGCACGGACGATTCCCGGTATTATCTGAACGGGGTTTATGTCCACGCGAAGGATGACGAGTATCGCATCGTCGCGACGGACGGGCATCGCATGTTTGTTTTCTCGACTCCGGTCGAGAGCGAGCGGCGCGGCGCCGAGATCCCCGCCTGGATGAAGGCCGGCGTCATCGTATCAGCCGAAGGGCTGAAAGAACGGTTGACGCTGCTCGACAAGCTGGAATGCGAGACGGCGCGCATCGCCTACCAGGTGAGCGCGCCGCATATCGTGATTTCAGACCCGACGGAAAGCTGCATGTTCAAGGTGCGGCCGTCCGACGGGGTATTCGCCGATTATCAGCGTGTCCTCGACGATGTTCAATTCGAGGCGCACGAGCTCGGCGACATGGCGAGCACGGCCTATGACACCGGATACCTCAAAGATGTCGGCGTGCTTGCCAAGATGCTCGGAGCGAAATCCGTCCGGGTGTTCGGCGCCAGCGAAACGCCGTCGCTGATCACCTTCCCGGAATGCCCGTTCGCGGTCCTCATCCTGATGCCGCTACGGCATACGGAGACGAGGCTCGGCGTCGGGGCGGCGAAGGTGATGAGCGGCGCGGTCAATGGCACCGTTTCGGCCTTGAAGGCTCACCAGACCCGGTGGGCCAACAGGCTCGAGACGGCCAAGGGCAAGGCTAAGAAAGACGCCGAGGCCAAGGTCGCCGATTATGACAAGCGGATCGCGGCGGTGCTCGCGGCAGCAAACGCGCTGCCGGCACTTCCGGCGCCCGCCGGCGAGGCTGAACAAGCCGCGGCGATCGGGTTGAGCGAAGCGGATACCGAGGCGTTGAATGCGCAAGGGTATCCCTGGACCGACCACCGCAGCCAGGCCGAAGTCGCGGCGCCCTCCTACGCGATCGCGCAAGCGGTCGAGCGGGAAGCGCCGCTGCCCGGGCAAGCAAACCTCGCCGCCTACCGGCGCGGGCTGAAGGCGGCGGCGGCGAAACGGGCGCTTGCCCGGTTCTATGCCGACACCAACGCAGTCCTGTCGGCGCGGCACGAAGGCTTAACGCTTTCGCAGCTGGCCGACGGCGTGCCGGTCGACGATTGGTTCGACGCGGGCCTGGAACCGGAAGAGGCCGCAAAGCGCTGCCTCGATTGGCGCCGGATCGGAACCGTGTTGCCGGCCGAGGAAGTCGGGCCCGGCGAGGCGGATCTGCCCATCGGGCTTCTGCAATCGGGTGCGCGGCCGCAGATCGCGGCAGGCGAACCCGAGCCCGAGGCTGCCCCGGAGCCAAGCGACGCGCCCGCGACCAGCGAGGCGACCAGCGACGCATCGGCGGCCGAGCCGGTCGAGCTGGCGTGGACCGACACCGTGATCGAGAACGGAGCGGGACCAAAGGCCACGCGCAAGACCACGCTGGAACGCGAGTTCGATGCGTTCCGCGCCCAGGTCAGCGCGATCGTCGAGGCCCGCAAGGGTGTCGCGCTCGCTGACCTGGTCGATTGCCCGATCCGCGATTGGTTCGATCGTGGCGTCTCGGCAAAGGCCGCCGCGAGCAAGGCCATCCGGTTCAACGCCCAAAGCTGACCGCCTGACGAGGCCCTGTGATAGGGGCCGAAACGCCGCCCTCCACAAGCGGCGTCGCGGAAATCACCGCCTGCAGGAGAAAAATGAAAATGAGCGTCGATTCAAAGTGCGGCATGCACCGCGCCGACCTCACGAGGTTCCAGGTAAAACCGCCTGATGAGCTCGGCTGACCGCGAGCGAAACGCCCTTCCATTCGGGGCGTCGCGGAAGTCGCAAAAAAGAGGGGGCACGCCCCCTCAGTTACTTCTGCAAATGGAACACCGCCCCGAGGGGCGACAACCCATGGAGATTCTTATGCCAGAATTAAGTGAAAATGACCACCCGTTCGCGGGCGCGCCGGTAATTTATTCCTACACGCGCGCCATGGCGATCGACGACGGCGTGTTGATCGACGTCACCGAGACGGGGGCGGAGGCCGGGTTCAAATATCCGGTCGCCATCACCGTCGGCGTCATGAGCGAAGTCATCCGCACGCCCGAAATCGCCGCCGCGCGGGGTGACAGCGACAGCGGCCGGCTTTGGGACGTGATCTCGATGTGCCTGTGCGCGGTGCGGCGGATCAATGCGGACCATGCCACCGACACGGTATATTTCGAGGTCCTGGCTACCGACGCGGACGGCGAGAAGCAGCGGCACCAGCTCTGGTCGAAGTGCGGCCCGGGCGACGACGCGGAACCGGTCATCACCATCATGCTGATCGGGGAGGACTGATGCCAAATACCTGATCTGCTTCCGCGTCGAACAGGTGTTAAACGCGAACATTGAGGCGAGGCGGACACCGCCCAGGCTGGGCGCGCCGCCTTTGAGCGGGGCGATTACGACGAAGCCCGGCTGGAAGCAAAGCTCGATCTCGACGAGAGCCGCGACAACATCGTCGAGATCCAAGGGCCAGACGGCTCAGAGCAAGACGAGCGATTGCGCACCACAAACCAGGCCGACGGCGGGGCGTCTCGCGCGCCCTGACCGTCGCGCCGTTTACGCGGCGCCTGACGAGGCGAAGACGCCACTGCAAATGGAGATCCGAAAATGGCTAAGAATGGGAGGGGAAATTGACCGTCCTGAACTCTGGAATTTCGTGGTGCACCGGCACGCTCAACCTGACGGTCGGCTGCACCAAAGTGTCAGCGGCGTGCGATAATTGCTACGCTGAGACCCTCGTCAATCGAGGCATCCTTGGCGACAGGGACTTCTCGAAGCTGCGCTTCCATCCGGGTCGCATCAAAGACCTGCGCAGGTTCGCGCCCGCGCGCAACGCCGAAGGCCACCTCGAACCGAAGATGGTGTTCGTCAACTCGCTGTCAGATTTCTGGCACGAGGACATTCCCGAGCAGTTCATCCAGGATGCCCTCGACGCCTTCGAGGCACACCCGCTGGTGATCGTGCAGATCCTGACCAAGCGGCCGGTCCGGATGCGCAAGATCGCCCAGGCCCGCTACAGCAACAAAGGCGTCCCGCCTCACATCTGGCTCGGGGTCAGCGCCGAGGACAACCGGGTCAAGGGCCGGCTCAATATCCTGCGCCGGCTCAAAGACCAGGTGGGGGATTTCACCGCCTTTGTCTCGGTCGAACCAATCGTCGCGCCCTGCGACGAGCTGGATTACACCGGGATCGATTGGGTCCTGACCGGCGGCGAGAGCGGGCCCCACGCTCGCGACATGAGGTTCGAGCACCTCGAGCAGGCTAACGAAAAGGCGCTCGACGCCAACATTGCCCTGCACATGAAACAGTATGGCCACCCCCGCAATAACCCGGTGGTGCAGCAGCTCGCGCGCCGCGGCCTGGGGGTGCAGCAGGCATTCAAAATGGCGATCGCCGAGGGCCTGGAGCTCGCCCCGCACGAAAAAGGCGGCGCCACCTACAAGGGCCGCGTGATCCAGGAGAAGCCGACGCACTTCCATCGGCTGAAAGCCGAGCTCAATACGGAGCGGATCAAATGACGCGGTCGCCGTGGCGAGTAAGCTCACCGTGGGCGGCTGTGGTTGCGTCACCAACCCCGTCGACGAACAGGGCCACGCGCTGAGCCCGGCCGACGAAGCGCGCGAACAGCAGGAATGGCGGGTCGCGGGGGCGCAGGCGAATCGCCGTCGCACGACGCGCGGGGAACGTCCCTGGCAACGTCGTCGAATTGTTCGATCAGCTGCGCGCCCCGCACGTCGACTGGCGCGAGCAGCTTCGGCGCTTCGTCAGCGCGACGACCAAGCAAAATTATTCCTGTCGCCGCCCAATCGTCGGCACGTCGCGTCGAACCTGTACCTGCCCTCGATCACCAACGAGGGCATGGGCGCGATCATGTTCGCGATCGACACCCCGGCCAGCATGGACAGCGACGCGCTGCTGCGCCCTCGACGAACTCAACTCGATCCTGCACGAGGTCGAGCCCGAAGCGGTGCAGGTGGGTAAGCATGCGGTGAGCACCGCAGGCTGAGCTACTCCGTTGATTTGACTTGGGGCGGAGCGTTGCCGGCCGTTCTTTTCATCGGCGATGATCTGTCGCAAGCACTCGATGCCGTAATCGGTGAAGGGGGTCACGCGATCTTCGCCGACGCCGTAGACATGAAGGCAGCCATTCTCGGGGAAGATGTCGATCGAGAGGTCGTGCAGCCAGTCCTCGTCCTCGCCGAGCATGTTGGCGACATAGCCGATCGTGAAGACGGCCGCGATGGCCGCCACGATCAGGCCGCCTGACTTCGCGGTGCCGAACGCGGTTGCCAGTTCCACGGCAGGAGTTCGTCGATCCTGTGGGCCGGATGCCCCGCGATCCGGGCCAGGACGTCGGCCAGCCAGGCTTGCGGATCGACCTCGTTCATTTTGGCGGTGACGATCAGGCTGTACAGCGCTGCGGCGCGCTGTCCGCCCCGGTCGGAACCGGCGACGGATCGATCGCGCAGACACGATCGACCGCCGGACCGTAAAAAGGGCAGGTTCAGACCGAGCCCACGCCCACTTCCAGAACTCGGCCGCTCGGGGCGGCAAGCGCCCGTTGCCGGTAAGGACGAAGAGATTCCCGCCGCATCGCAAGGTCGAGCAGCCACGGCAGGATGCGCCGTCGATAGAAGCTCACGGCGCGCGTTCGGCAGCGGTGCTCCGGCGGGCGGCCCAAAGCGCGACCGAAGGGATTACAATCCACTGTAGAGCAGGGGACAAGCCCAGCCCCAGACCAGGAATCACCGGCATCCACTCGGAATAGGTCCAGCTGCGCCGGATCGTGGTGTTCAGCCACTCGCTGTAACCAGTGTAGGCCAGCCCGGCTGCGATCGTCAGCAGGGCCACCCGGCGGAATGCTTCGGTGGGCCATTCCGGTCGGCCGGCTACAACGACCGCGAATGCCCAGGCACCGAGCGCGATCAGGATATCGCCGGCGGTGCAGTGGAGAACCGCAAACATTTTGTCGCGAAGCGTGCCGTCGTTCCAAATGGTGTAGAGCGGCAGATGCAAGGTTTCCCATATCAGATTGGCGATCGCGGTAACCGCGAGGTAGCGCCGCAGCCCTTGCAGCCAGCCGCTGTCGTTCATCACGGCGATTTCGGTGCCATTGCAGCCGCCGATCGGCCTTGCCGCTTCAGTGGGCGATGATGTCGCGCCTTGTCGCCGGATCGAGCATCCGGATCGGCATACGCGCCGGGTATGAATTTGCGCGGGTCGGCGAGCCGGCGTCGAGGGCGCAGTGCATCATGATTCCTTGGCGGCGGGCGAGGCTGGATAGAAGCCAAGGTCGCATGCCCGGCGGATGAAGGCAGGAGGCTGATGTCGGATTGGCTATAAACGCGATAGCCGCCTTCGCTGCGTCCGGCCTGGGCGATCAGGCCGGCCATCTCGTAATAACGGATCGCCTTGGCCGACACGCCGGACGCTTCGGCGGCTTGCCCGATATCATGATCATCCCCTTTGCAGCCGGCCCTTATGATTGGCGCCACTCTCCACACTAAGCTGGGATTCCCCTTACGGGCAGGTCAAGGCTTGAATTAAAAAGATAAGGGGTTCGCGAGGAGTGGTTCGCCCGGCCAGTTGGAGCAATCCCCGGCCGCGAAGCGGGTCGCGGGTGCGGCAGGGCCGCCACTTGAGGTTTTCGGGGCGCGCGTGTAGCGTCGGGTCATGCTGTGGGCCGACCTTTATCGTCTGATCCTCGCCGTGACGCTCCTGGCGTTCGTGGGCGGGATGACGCTGCAGCTGATGCCGCCGAAAGCCGCCTTCGCGGCAAGCGGGACCGCCCCGGTCTCGGGCGATTGTTCGCACATGACGATGCCGCAGCCCGATGTCGACAGCGGGCATTCCATGCCCTGCAAGGGCATGGAACCCGAATGCGTCAAGCAAATGGGCTGCCTCGGCACGCCGAGCTTGCCGCTGCGGCTCGGCGCGGATTCTGTCCGCTTCGCCTACGGCAAGGTGGCCTATTGGGCACCGGCGCTATTTCGCGACGGGTGGTCGATCAAGCCCGATCTCTTTCCTCCCATAACGCTGTGACCGAAACCGCGCGCCGCTGAGGCGCGCGTCCCCGGCTTGCGCGCGCCGCACCGCTTGTGTGCGGTCGCAACGCTGCCGGCTCTCAACCGGTCACAGCCCGCGGCCGTTTGTGCTGCGGCGGAGGTATTCATCCATGTCTTGTATCCATCACGCGACGGGCGCCGCGGCGCTCGCGTTGATCATGCTTGCGCGCATCAGCGGGGCTGAGGCCGCGGCCGGCGATTACCGTTTCGAGCTCGCGGGGAATCCGGAAGCCGCCGGCGCCGGCAAATCGATCGTCGCCGTGCGTCTCACGCGCACGACGGACGGCAAACCGGTTCCGGGCGCGGTCGTCATTCAGACGCGCGCCGATATGGGTCCGGACGGCATGAAAGAGATGACGGTGCCGATCAAATCGCTGCCGCCGAAAGACCCCGGCATCTACCGTTTTGAGATCGAGCCCGGCATGGCGGGCGGCTGGATGCTGACGCTCGCCGCCAAGGTGCAAGGCGAGACGGAAACGGTGAAGGGCGCCGTGACGGTCAAGCTCGCGAAGTAATATGAGAAACGTTCTTCGCCAGATCGCGGCCGTCGGTGGACTGATCGCGCTGACCAGCAGCCCGTGCGCCGCGCAGGAAGCCGGCCTGCCGGGCGCAACAGCCGCGAGCGTGCTCGCGCTCGGCCGCCAGCTCAGTCCCGAATTGCGGGCGATGGCGCTCGAACGCGACGCCGCGGCGGCGCGGGCCGATGCGGCGGGCCGGCTCGACGATCCGACCTTCCGCGCGATGTCAGATGAGGTTGACCGCACGAGCGGGCCGCGGATTAACAAGACCTATCTCTCGATCGAGCAGGAATTTCCGCTGTGGGGCAAGCTCGATCTGCGCCGGTCAGCGGCGCTGGCTTCGGTCGATGCGGCGCGCGGCCGGGAGCAGGCGACGGCGGCCGAGCTCGATGAGAAAATCAAGGTCGGCTTTGCCCGTTACTACGCGGCGAGCCAGGCGCTCCTCGTCAACCGTGAGGTCGCCCGCCTCGCGAGCTCGATGGCCAAACTGGCCAAGGAACGCTACGCGCAAAATCTCGGTCCGCAGACAGATGCGATCACGGCCGAAGCCGAGATCACGCGCACCGCCATGCAAACGGCGCGGTTGGAAGCCGAACGGCGATCAGCGGCCACCCGACTCAACGCGCTTCTCGCGCGACCGCCGGCCGCCCCGCTGGCCGAACCAAAAGAATTGCGGCGCTTACCGATGGCTGAGCCGCCGCTCGCGGCTCTACTGGATCGCGCGCGCGCCGGCAACCCGCGCCTGTTCACAGGTGCCGCCGAAATCCGCGGCGCGGTGAGCGAACGCGAGCTCGCCGAAAAAGCCTGGTATCCGAATGTCTCTCTCGGGGCCGGCGCCATTCAGCGCGACAACGGACCGGCGGGTTATACCGCCAGCCTGGCGCTCAAAGTCCCGCTGCAATGGGGTGTGAAGGAGGCGGGCGAGCGTGAAGCGGTGGCGAAGCTCGGCGCCGCGCAGCAACGCCTTATCCAGCTCGAGGCCGAAATCGGCGGCGATCTCGAACAGGCGCTCGCCATGCTCACCTCGGCGCGACGAGTCGCCGATCTCACGCGCAAGCAGTTGATTCCGCAGCTCGAGGCGGCGCACAAATCCGGACTTGCTCTCTATCGTCGCGACCAAGGGTCGTTGTCGGCCGTGTTTGAGGCCGAGCATCGCATCCATCAGGCGCGGCTCGATCTGTTGCGGGCCGAGAGCGAGGCGCAAACCGCATTGGCCGCGATCGAGCGGCTGATCGGAGGCGAGCTATGAACCGGGCGGCATTGATCGTCGCCACGGCTCTGATGCTGACCGCGCCGTCTGCGCTCGGCCTGATGACGCTGGCGGCGGCGCAAGAAAGCAAAACCCCGCTCTACTATCACGACCCGGACGGCAAGCCCGACTATTCGCCGGTGCCGAAAAAGACCGCCGACGGTCGCGACTATGTCGCGGTCTTTGCAGACACACCGGCGCCAGGTGCTGCGCCGCCGCCCGTGGCGGCCACGAAAGAAACCAAAGGGCGCGTTCTCTATTTCCGCAACCCGATGGGTCTGCCCGACACCTCGCCGGTGCCAAAGAAAGATTCGATGGGGATGGATTACATCCCCGTCTATGAAAGCGAGGCTGAAGCCGGCGTCGTCAATGTCGCGCCCGGCCGCTTGCAACTGCTCGGCGTGCGAACCGCGCCGGTCGAACAGCGTCAAGCCGTCACCCGCACGGTACGCGCGACGGGGACGCTCAGCTTTGACGAGCGCCGCCTTTCGATTATCACCACCAAGGTCGAGGGCTGGATTGAGCAGCTCGATGTCGCCGCCACGGGCGAGGCGGTGAAGAAAGGCCAGGTGCTGGCCTGGCTCTATTCGCCGCTGCTCGTCAGCGCCGAAGAAGAATTCCTGCTAACATCGCGGATGCCTTCAAGTCATGGCGGCGGCTCGGTCGGCGCCGCCGCCTTGCAGCGCCTGCGCGCGCTCGATGTGCCCGAAGACGAGATCGCGCGCCTGCGACGCAGCGGCAAGGCCAGCCGCCGCGTTGCCATTCGCGCGACCGCCGACGGTGTTGTCACCGACAAGCCCGTGGTCGCGGGCATGCGCATCATGCC
>CAMATN010000124.1 GCA_945861155.1 Rhizobium sp. Q54 | reverse complement strand
CCACGCGCGCCGCTCCGTCGCTTGTGAAGGCACTGCGCGACGCGCGCGGGTCCCCTCCATGGACTCCGGGGACGACCGCTCCTCAACCGCCGGTGTGGGTCCCAATTGGGCGCTGATTCCGGGTCCCGCTTCCGCGCTGTTTGACAGTCACGGGCGAGGCTGCAAGAATAGCGGCCGCACCGGATAGCTCAGCGCGCCAGGGAAACCGCAAGCGTGCTCCGGCCGCGGCAAGGGCCCACCCGCTCCACCCGTGATCGCGCTTTCAGTCGCGGACGTCCCGGCAGGCCATGGCGCTTTTGCTCACGGCTGGCCGGGGCCGTTCCGCCAAAGATATGAAACGTCGGGTATAAGGTTGAAATATCCGACGTTTTGTATCACACTGACGCGCATGGATGCTCCTTCCGATACGCAACAAGGCCGTGCGATTTCACTCCTGCGGGAGCAGGGGATGGCGCGTCTCTCCGAACTGACGAGCGCCGGCATCACGGCAGCGACCGTCTCGCGCATGATGGAGAAGGGACTCATCCTGCGGCTCAGCCGTGGGCTCTATCAGCTGCCGGATGCTTCGCTCGATGCCAATCATTCGCTCGCCGAGGCGGCCAAACTCGTGCCCAAGGGCATCATCTGTCTCGTCTCGGCGCTGGCTTTCCATGGTCTCACCGACACAATGCCGCCGCGCGTCTGGATGGCGATCGGCGCGAAGGACAGGCGGCCCAGCGTCACGCAGCCACCGATCCAGTTTGTCCGCTTTGGCGAGCAGGTTCTCCGCGCGGGTGTCGAGCAGCACCGGATCGAAGGCGTCGACGTCCAGATTTACTCATCCGCGAAGACCGTCGTCGACCTGTTTCGCTATCGTCAGCGCGAAGGCAAGCGCTATCAGAAGAGCCCCGGCCTCAATCTCGCCCTTGAGGGGCTGCGGGAGGCGCTGCGCCAGCGCAAAGCCACGCCGTCCGAGATCGCCCGATACGCAAACGCCGCCGGCAACTGGCGCGCCGTTCAGCCCTACCTGGAGGCCATGACGGCGAATGCGTGACCCTACTATCCGAAACATGGGTGCGTCGGTACGCGCTCGCCTCCTTAACCTCGCAAGGCAGCGCAATCAGCCCTTCGATCTTCTGCTCACGCGTTATGTGCTGGAGCGGCTGCTCTATCGCCTCAGCATCACGAAGCATCGCCAGCGCTTCGTCCTGAAGGGGGCGATGCTGATGGCAATCTGGTTCGATGATCCGCAACGGCCCACGCGGGACCTTGATCTCCTTGGCTTTGGCAATTCCGACCCGGAAGAGCTGCTCGTCGCCTTCCGCGAGATCTGCGGCGTCGCGGCCGATGACGGCGTGGTCTTTGATATCGCAAAGCTGGAGATCGACCGGATCCGCGAGGAATTGGAATATGGCGGGCTCCGGATCAAGACCAACGCGGATGTGGCCGGTGCCCAGGTCCGCGTGACGATCGACATTGGATTTGGCGACGCGATCGAGCCGGGCATTTCGGAGACAGAATTGCCGGTCCTGCTCGACATGCCGCCGCCGCGGCTGCGCGCGTATGCGCGGGAGACCGTCATCGCGGAAAAATTTCAAGCCATGGTGATGCTCGGCCGCGCCAACAGCCGGATGAAGGACCTCTATGACATTTGGATTCTATCCCGGTCCTATGAGTTCCCCGACGACGCGCTTGCGCGAGCGGTCACAGCGACATTCGCCCGGCGCAAGACGGCGATCCCGTCCGAACCGCCGGATGCGTTGACGCAAGGATTTGCCGAGGACCCTGTGAAGATCCAGCAGTGGACATCGTTCCTGGAAAATGTGGCGATGCAGCCCGGTGCGTTGCCGGCGGTTGTAAATGATCTGGCGGAATTTCTCATGCCGCATGCGGCCGCGGCACGGCGCCTATCAAAGTAATCGCTGAGGAAAATTCGACGTTGTATTGTAGGCCATGGAAAGCGTTCGCAACGGACGCATGGCACATGATGGGCACATGCTTGACACAGAATTATTGATATCACGGACTAATTTGGAATATCTTCACCGCCTCATAACCTGAAGGTCGGTGGTTCAAATCCACCTCCCGCAACCAAAATTACCTATATTTTTCAATGTGATAGGATAGATTGTTCACCCATTTTCTCGGCTTACCAAGAGATACCCAGTCCTAACAACAATTTCCTAGTATTTACAAGTATTTAAACGAACTTCGTGATCCGTTACGATCCGTTGCCATAATCTCCATGTCACATGAATGGCACATGATCCGGATATGGAACGATGATTTTCTCGTCTTCCTGTTCCCGTTTACTTTCCGGGTGCGCGCGTCGTCGAACGGCAGCAAATCTTCGTCACGTAATGGTGAGCTTAACGGAGCAGTCTGGCCTCCATCTGAGCCATCGCAGCGGCATCATCGTCGGGCGTCGGGAAGAGGTGCCCGTATATATCGAACGTGACCTGGATCGAGGAATGCCCCATCACGCTCTGGACCTTCTTGGGCGTCCAGCCCTGCTCAATGAACAACGAGGCAGCGGCATGCCGGAGCGCATGGAAGCTGTACGGCGCCTTCGTCCTGCCCCGTTCGGGATTGCTTCGGGGCGCACAAACGCCACAGGCCTCCAACAATTTAAGAAAACACTGAACGTAGAGGTTCGTATGCCACAGAATCTCGCCCCGCTCGGAGGGGAATACCAAGTCCATCGCGGACTTTGAGCAGGTCAACTTCCACTCCCGCAGACCGCTCAAGACCATAGGCGCTAACGGAATGTCGCGCCGTCCCGCCTTGCTCTTCGGTGGTCCGAGGCGGTTATAGCGATCGGCACGCTGCCTGACGCGGATCAGCCCGGCATCGAGATCGACATTGGACCAAGCCAATCCGCGCAACTCGGAGGCGCGCATTCCCGTGAAGATCGCGGTGACGATCAGCGGCCGCCAGCAGCAGGTCACCGTCGCGCCCCGGGAGTTTTTCCTCGCAAGCGGCCAGATCACAGCCGCTTGTGCCAGCATCGCCCTGAGGTCGTCTTTGGGCGGCACGATGACCGCGTCTGCCTCCTCGTCGTGCTCGACGCGACGCTGAGCAATCTTGGCGGCGGCTGCCGGATTGTGGCCAATCAACCCGCGTCTCTGTGCCTCGCCAATAATTCCCTTCAAGCTGGTCAGAGCGCGGCGCGCCATCGCGCGCGAGCGCGTTTCAAGTAGCCTGTCGACGAACTCCTCCACTACGGGGGCGGTGAGGCGGGAGAGCTTCATCGCGCCGATCAGCGGCTTGATGTGCAGATCTGCGTGCTGCCGGCGCTGGCGGACCGTCGTCGCTTCAAGCCCGTCGATTCTGCCACGCTCGACCCACAAATCGGCCGCTTCGGCGAGCGTCACGGACTGGCTATCGGCCACATGGGTCCCCGCCGCGACCTCGGCGCGGGCCTTCACCATGTAGGCATCCGCCTCTCGCTTCGTTTCGAACATCTTGGCGCGCCGCTTCCCGGCACCATCCTTGTAGTCGACCAGCCAGCGGGCCTCGCCGGAGGGCAGGATGCGCTTGCGTATGGTGGCCATCCGAGGCTTCCGCAAAATCCAAACACCGACGGCATTCTAATCCGGATCGCGGCCTGCGAGTGAGCGCAATGGGACGAACATCCACGGAACATCGCGCGGAAACGTGTTGCAAGCGTGTTGCATGGAATCCCCGGTAGCCGATGAGAGCCGAGGAAAACTGCGGGTTTGCGTTGGTACACCTTGCGATGCCCAAAAGCGCCGCCCGTGGCGCTAAGTGACATCTAATGTATTGATATTCTGGAAGAAAAGGCTGGCTGGGGGACTAGGATTCGAACCTAGACTGGCGGAGTCAGAGTCCGCTGTCCAGCGAGGGTGGACAACTCCGCCCTAAGCAGCAAATCAAGGCAGTTGCGTGTCCCCGCAACCACATAAAGCCCGCAAGACCAGCCACACAGGCCCGGTCTCGCGGGCTTTTTCATGTGCCCTCCAGCACCGCCACCGGCTCGGTGGAGTCTAAGACCCACAGATCCACTAAGCGACCCCCCGCGACTGATCATGCTACTTGCTGGCCGGCGCCGTTTGAGGGCCGTGATCGTGCTGCTGAGCGGGCCCGCTTTCGGGCCGGTGGTCCGCGCCCTTGTCCGCGCCGCCGGGATGATGCTGTCCGCCGTGTTGCATGGCCTGCATGACGAGCTTGGCGTATTCCGCCACGCTCATACCCGGCAGCTTTTTCAAAAAGGCGACCGTCCCCCACACTTCATCGTCGCTGTGTTGGCTCCAGGACGGCATGCCGGTCATTTTGATCCCGTTCTTGACGATCCAGAACAATTCGGCCGGAGCGTATCGTTTGGCTGTATCGGTAAGGTCGGGCGGTTGCGGGTACATGCCCTTGGCGATGTCGCCCTGCGGCACCCCCGGCGCGCCATGACAGACGGCGCAATGGTCGGCGAAATGTTCGACCCCAATCACGATCTTTGTCGGGTCATCGAGATTGGCCGGCACTGCGATGCCGGCGGCATGCGCCTTGATCGACCGGTTCCGCGCGATCTCCAGCACTCGATAAGTCAGCGCCCAGTGCCGATCCGTCGCCCCGACATTGTAAACACCGGAATAGATGAAGCCGAGACCCCCGAGAACGATGCCTATAATCACGAGCGCGACCGTCGCGATAATGGTGCGCATACTCACTCCTTTTCATGCCTGAAGCCGATGCGGGTACGCCGTTAGTACCAAATTCGGATCCCCGCGACGACGCGAACATCCCCGGTGCTGTCGCCGGCCTGTCGCGCGAGTTTGGCGGTCTGGCCGAATTTTCCTTCGTAGGCCACGCCAATGTACGGGGCAAACTTCCGGCTGAACTCGTAGCGCAGGCGCAATCCGGCATCGATCTCGGATAAACCGGCACCATTGCCGCGGGCGGGATCCGATTTGCTGTAGAAGTTGAACTCGAGTTGCGGCCGCAGGATCAGCCGGTTGGTAATCAAGAAATCGTGGTCGACCTCGATCCGAGCGGCCAGATGACCCCGCGGGCTCACATAACCTGTGACTTCGATCTCGAAGAAGAATGGCGCCAAGCCTGTGACGCCAAAGGCGGCCCAATTGCGGGTGCGGCTGGAATCGAGGTCGGTGCGCAGCCCGCCCTGAAGATTGAAATAGGGCGACACCGCGCGGGAATACAGAAACTCGTGCTGGCCGTCCTCGACCTGCCCTTTTTTGACGGCGCCTTCCGTCGTGACCCACAACTTGTCGTAATCGGTGCCGACCCAGCCCTGTCCGCTCCAGCGGTAGTGTGTATCGATGCCGTCGAGGCGGCCGAGACGGCCCTCATTCTGATTGAGGATGAAGTGGGCGAAAATGTCCTGATCCATTACGGGCTGCCCGAAATCATGCCCGCTCATCGGGGCGGGTTGTTCGGGCGTGGCGGGCGCCTGTGCGGCGGCGGCGTTGACGAGCCCGAAAAGGGCGACGGACGCGCAGAGAATTATCAGAAGAGCGCTCATGCGACGCGCACCTCCCGGAACATGCCGGCTTCCATGTGGAACAGGAGGTGGCAGTGGAAGGCCCAGCGGCCGGGGAATTCGGCGGTGACCAGAAAGCTGAGGCGTTCACCGCCCTTGACGTTGATCGTGTGCTTTAGCGGACGGTATTCGCCGTGCCCGTTTTCGAGCTCGCTGAACATCCCGTGCAGGTGGATCGGGTGGTCCATCATCGTGTCGTTGATCAGCACGAAGCGCACCCGCTCGTTGCGCGCTAGCTCGATCGGCGCGGCCTCGGAGAATTTCTTGCCGTCAAAGCCCCACATGAAGCGCTCCATGTTGCCGGTCAGGCGCAAGATGATCTCGCGCGACGGTGGCCTCGGGTCCGCGCCGCGCTTCAGCGCCCGCAAATCGGCGTAGGTCAGCACCCGGCGCCCCGGGGGAAAGCCCTCGCCCGGGCTGTTCAGCCGCTCCGTCGGCGACATCGCGAAATTGTCGACACCGACGCCGCTCGGGACCTGTTGCCCGGAGGTGCCAGCCACCATTCCAGCCATCGCGGGCGCGGCGCCATGGCCCATCGCCGCATGGCCCATCGCCGCATGGTCCGTTCCCGAGGCGGCGGCCCGACCAGTGCTGCTCGTGCCGCCAGGACCGCCATGGTCCATTCCCATATCGGCCATGGTCCGCACCGGGCGCGGGTCCATCGGCGGAACCGGCGCCGTCATGCCGGGAAGCGGCGCGAGCGTGCCGCGGGCAAAGCCGGTGCGATCCTGGGGCTGCACGAAGATCGTGAAGGCGCGGTCGTCCCGAGGCTGCACGATGAAATCATAGGTCTCGGCGACGCTGATACGGAACTGTTCAACGGTGACCGGCTCGACATCGATGCCGTCGGCCTGGACGATTGTCATCGGCAGGTCGGGGATGCGCACGTCGAAAATCGTCATCGCCGAGCCGTTGACGAAGCGCAGCCGGACCCGCTCGCCGGGATGGAACAGCGCCGTCCAGTTCGCGGCCGGCGGCTGGCCGTTGATCAGGTAGGTGTAGGTGGCGCCGGTGACATCGAGGCTGTCGGTCGGGCTCATGCGCATCTCGCCCCACATGGCCCGGTCCGCGAGCGTCGCCTTCAGGCCATCGCGGCCGACATCGGCGAAGAACGTGCCGACCGTGCGCTGATCGAAATTGTAGTAATCGGCCTGAAATTTCAGGTTGCTGATGATCGTCTCGGGTTCTTCATCGCTCCAATCCGAGAGAAAGACGACGTAATCGCGATCGAAGGCTTGCGGATAGCCGCCCTTGGGCTCGATGACGATCGCGCCGTAATGTCCCTTTGGCTCCTGAAACCCGGAATGGCTGTGATACCAATACGTCCCGCTTTGGACCACCGGGAAGCGGTAGACGAAGGTCTCGCCGGGCGCGATGCCGCGGAAGGTGAGGCCCGGCACCCCGTCCATCGGGTTGGGCAGCAGCAGCCCGTGCCAATGGATCGAGGTCGGCTCGGACAGGCGGTTGGTGACGGCGAGCGTCACCGTGTCGCCCTCGCGCCAGCGCAGGATCGGGCCGGGAACGAGGCCGTTGATGCCGATCCCGATCATCGGGCGGCCGGTCACGTTGATCGGCACCGGGCCGATCTCGAGCTGAAATTCCGTGCCGCTCAACACCGGCTGCCGCGGCGCGGCAATCGCTCCGCGCCACGGCCGGAGAGCGGCGATCCCGCCGATGGCGGCCACGCCTTCGACAAAGCGGCGGCGGCTTAGCGGTGTTGCGGCCGTCTCCTCGTAATCAGAAAGGGGATTGGCGCGGGTCATCAGCGCCCCCCGCCGGCCGGCGCGATCGACTGAACGACATACATTCCGCCGGCGCCCTGCTCGATCGTGAAGTTGACGCGGACGCCGGGCTGTACGGCGCGCAAATCGACCGAGGGCGCGACGGCGAAATCCATCGTCATCGCCGGCCAGCCTATCGTCGGGATCGGGCCGTGGTTCATATTGACTTTGCGCGCGGAGGCGTCGACCGAATTGACCGTCCCCGATCCCTGGGTCTGCCCTGGGCCGGACTGGGCCATTCGCTTGTTCGCACCAGGAGAATGAGTACCGTGGCCTTCGCCGGCGAGCCCGGCGACCCGGGGCGCACGCGAGGAACTGCCGAGGTCGAGACCAATAGCGGGCGCGCCGGTTGGCGCCTGCGCCACCGCCGGACCCGGTTCGGCGCAGGCGGCGAGAGCGATCGGCGCAAGACTGAGCATCGAAAGACGAAAAGAACGCGAAGCCATGTGACCTCCTTCGCGAGCAGCGGCGCAAATCTCGGCGCCGAGTGCTCTCGACCCAAACTGACGGGTATTCAGGATAAGGACCGTGTCGGGCGCGCCGGTTTGCCGCTCGCGTCCGAACACAGGCGAGTTCCTCAGGCCCCGGCGCCGTGTGGCGGCGGGGGCTTAGGTCAGCGCGCTTGGTCTGGGAGGGTCCGGTTCAGGCAGCAGAACGCGGCCGCGCCGGAAAACAGTTTGCGTGCCGTACCGGATGGTGGCGCCGTAAACGGTTGGCGCCACGCTGCCGAGATCAGGGATCGCCGTGGAGGCGGGCACGCAACCGAGGCGGTCGCAGCAGAATCGAAGCCCGTTGTCCTGATCGGTTTGGCCGTGGTGCGACGATGGTTGGCCGGATTGATGATGATCCCGAGGTATCGCCGGCTGGTCCATTGTCATGCTCAGCCACGCATGGGCATTCCCGGCGATCAGCGCCACCGCGAGCACCACGACCAAGCATCTGACGAGGACCGACCGCATGTCGCGAACCGACGACCTCTGATCGCCACAGGACTTTGGCACGCCTGCGTAGCATGACGGCCAGGAGAGGGAAAGCGCGGCTTCGATGCGTAAACTGTCGCGCCCGCTCAAACCGATCTTCCGCGCCCCAGCCACGGGCAAAGGCTTGCCGAACCCTGCGAGACTTGCCAAGCTCGGCGATGACGGCCGGCATAACGGGGTCGGCTGCGACCGATTGTGTGGCGATGCCGCCGCAACCGGGCAAGAGGGGGGCGATTACAATGTCAGGCAACGGCGACTCCAATCACCCATCCTATCTCTATCTGGGCCTGGCGGGCGAAACCGGGCGCGGCCGTGTGGTGCATTCCGGCCTTTTCCGCCTGGCTGACGGCGGCGAGGCGTGGGAAGGGCTGGAGCGCGGCCTACCCGAGATGCCGGCGGTTCGCGCTCTCGCGGTGCACCCGCTCAACCCCGCCATCCTCTATGCCGGCACGCAATCGGGGGCCTATCGCAGCGCCGATCGCGGCGAGCACTGGGAAAAGGTCGAGATTCCCGACCACGGCCTGCCCGTGTGGTCCGTCCTGTTTCATCCCCACGACCCGGACGTGATCCTGGTCGGCTGCGAGAATTGCGAGATCTACCGCAGCGACGATGCCGGCGAGCGCTGGACCCGTCTGCCGGTCAGCGTACGCTTCCCGGACATCACCACCGCGCCGGGGTCCAATCCTGCAAAGCGGGTGCTGATGCTGGATGCCAGCGCCAGCGAGCCCGATCATCTGTACGGGGCGATCGAGGTTGGCGGCACGATCCGCTCGTTGGATGGCGGCGAGCACTGGGAAAACCTGAGCCACGGCCAGTACCTGAACGACGACGCCGTCGATATGCATGGCGTGTTGGCCAGCCGCTGGCGACCGGGAACGGTCTTCGGGATCGGCCGGGCCGGCATATTCCATAGCGCCGACGGCGGCGACCATTGGCGGCACGTGCCGTTGGACCCGCTCAACCCAAAGGGGCAGATCTATTGCCGCGACATCCGCGAGGCGCCGGGAAACCCGCGCCATTTGTGGGTGGCGGCGGGCGGCGGCTTTCAAAGCGCGGTCGGCGCGCTGTTGCACAGCCGCGACGGCGGCGACAGCTGGGCGCGGGTCGAGATGGGGGTCGAGCCGCCGCACACGATGTTCGCGCTGGCCTTCGACGAGCGCCGGCCGAGCCGCATGTCCTGCGCGACCAATGGCGGCGAGGTTTATTCCAGCCTCGACGCCGGCGAAACCTGGACCGTCCAGCCGCCGCCGCCGGGCGGTACGCAGGTCTACGCCCTCGCCCGCGGCTAGTTGGCGTCAATCCACCCCAGGGAAGGAAATACGACATGCCCGAGACGCCGACCTTCGGCCGCTACGCCGAGATCCCGTATGACGAGATGACGCCGGAGCAGCAGGAGGGCTATCGCTTTCTGGTCGAGACCCGCGGCGCGGCCGGCGGGCCGAGCAAGATCTGGCTGCACAACCCGAAGCTGGTCAAGGCGTCGGCGCCGGTTGGCGGCCATTTCCACCCCGGCCATTACTCGCTCAGCGAGCGCGAGCGCGAGATCGCCGTCATTATCATCAACAGCAAATGGCATTCGGCCTACCCGACCGGCGCGCATGAGCGGCGCGGCAAGGAAGTCGGGCTGCCGGCCGACAAGGTCGAGGCGATGCTCGCTGGCCTGCCGACCTCCTTCTCGGACGAGCGCGAGCAAATCGTCTACGAAATAGCGATTTGCCTGTCCAATTCGCGCTGGGTCTCGAAAGGGCTTTACGATCGCGCGGTCAAGGCGCTCGGCCATGTCGGCATCACCGACGCGATCACGTTGATGGGCTATTACACCAGCGTCTCAATGACGCTCGCCTTTTACGACGTGCCGGACGGTGCGCCGGGCCTGGCTCGCTAACGGAGGAATCGCCGATGACCGCACGCGAACTTCGCCCGCTCGGAGAGGCGCTTGGCACCGAGGCGCTCGGCGTCGACCTGTCGAAACCGCTCGACTCCGAGACCTTTGCCTGGATCGAGGATGCGTTCGCGCAGCATCCGGTGCTGGTGTTTCGCGACCAGGATCTCGGCCCCGGCGAACTCGCGGTTTTCGGACGACGCTTTGGAGCGCCGAAAATCCATTCGCTGGTCGATTACCGCCATGCCGAATTTCCCGAGGTGTCATGGCTGACCAATGTCGATAAGGACGGCAACACCGACTGGTTCGGCGTTAAGCGCGCGACCGACTGGCATACCGACTCGCCCTACGAGGAGGTGCCGCCGCGTTTGGCCATCCTGCACGCGAAGGAGGTGCCCTCCTCAAAGGGGGGCACGATGTTCGCCGACATGCGCGGCGCCTACGATTCGCTCGATGCGGCGATGAAGCAGCGTCTGGCCGGACTCGTCGGCCTGCATGGCCGGCACGACGGGCCCGCCGGGGTGAGGCTCTACGAGGGCGACCCGGAGCAAAACCTCGACCGCAAATACACCGAAAAGGCCCGGCCGGCGGTCATCCGGCATCGGGTGACCGGCCGCCCGATCCTGTTCGTCAATCCGCTGCACACGCACGGCTTTGAAGGAATGGCGAAAGACGAGGCCTGGACGCTGATCGAGCAACTCGGCGAACACTCGACGCAGGACCGGTTCGTGTATTACCACGCGTGGCGGGTCGGCGACGTGCTGATGTGGGACGAACAGGCGACGATGCACCGCGGCGCCGGCGACTATCGACCGGACGAGCGCCGGGTCATGCTGCGCACGATCGTCTACCCGAATTAGGCGTCTACCCGAATTAGGCCACACGGGGGCAACTCTCGATCGATGGACAGCAGAGAGTTCAGCGTACGCGCGGTCCTGGCCGGCGACGCGCCCCAGGATGCGCCCGTCACTGTAAAGGGCTGGGTCCGCACCCGGCGGGACTCCAAGGCCGGCATTTCGTTCGTGCACCTGTCGGACGGATCGTCGTTCCACCCGGTGCAGGTGGTCGCGCCCAACACGCTGCCCAATTACGCCGACGAGGTTCTGAGGCTTACGGCCGGTTGTGCGGTCGAGGCGACCGGGACGATCGTGCCCTCGCCGGCGAAGGGGCAGTCGTTCGAGATGCAGGCGAGCGCCATCGAGGTCGTCGGCTGGGTCGATGACCCGGAGACCTATCCGATCCAGCCGAAGCCGCACACGCTGGAGTTCCTGCGCGAGGTGGCGCATCTGCGGCCGCGGACCAACGTGATCGCGGCGGCGACGCGGGTGCGACACACGCTGGCGCAAGCGATCCACCGCTTCTTCGACGAGAACGGTTTTTTCTGGGTCAATACGCCGATCATTACCGCAGCCGACGCGGAAGGGGCGGGGGCGCTGTTCCGGGTGTCGACGCTGGACCTCGCCAACCTGCCGCGCACCCCGCAGGGCGAGGTGGATTTCGCGCAGGATTTCTTTGGCCGCGAGGCATTCCTGACGGTTTCGGGCCAGCTCAACGTGGAGGCGTACTGTCTCGCGCTGACGAAGGTGTACACATTCGGGCCGACTTTCCGGGCAGAGAACTCGAACACCAGCCGCCACCTTGCCGAATTCTGGATGATCGAGCCGGAGATCGCGTTCGCCGATTTGTCGGACAACGCGACGTTGGCGGAACGGCTGCTGAAATACACCTTCGGGAGCTTACTCAACCAACGCCAGGAGGACCTCGCCTTCTTCGACGAGCGCATCGAGAAGGGGCTGGTCGCCAAACTGGAGGGGATCGTCGGCTCGGAATTCGTGCGCATGGATTACGGCGAGGCCATCGGCGTGCTCGAACGGGCAAAGCAGAAATTCGAGTTCCCGGTCAAGTGGGGCATCGACCTGCAGTCCGAGCACGAGCGCTACCTGACCGAAAAACACGCGAAAAAGCCGGTCATCGTGATGAACTACCCGAAGGACATCAAGGCGTTCTACATGCGGGTGAACGACGACGGCCGGACGGTCGCCGCGATGGACGTGCTGGCGCCCGGGATCGGCGAGATCATCGGCGGCAGCCAGCGCGAGGAGCGGCTCGATGTGCTGGATTTGCGCATGGCCGATCGCGGCATCGACAAGGAACACTACGCCTGGTACCGGGATCTGCGCCGCTATGGCTCGGCGCCGCATGCGGGCTTCGGCCTCGGCTTCGAGCGCACGATCGCGTACGGCACCGGTCTCTCCAATGTGCGCGATGCGATCCCGTTCCCGAGAACGCCCGGAAACGCGCGGTATTGATCCCCCGCGAGCGCCATAGGGGCGCTTCTAGATCTAGATCACGCGGCTTTCCGCCAGGACGGAGAGCTCGCCGGGAGAGAGTCCCAGCTCGTCGCGGAAGATTTCCGTGTTGTGCTCGCCGATCAGCGGCGCCCGTCTGGAGATCCGCCAAGGCGAGCCGTTATAGATGGCAGCTTCGCCTGGATAGATGAAGCTGCGGCCGAGCTCCGGGTGCTCGACCTCTTTCCAGAAACCGCGATCATGCAGGTGGGCGTCGTCGAGGAGCGCTTCGGGGGCGCGCACCGCACCCCAGGTGAAGCCGCGTTCCTGGGCGGCGTGGTAGACCACCTCCGCCGGCAGGCTGGCGATGAAATTGGCGACCAGATCATCGATGATGTGCGATGCGTTGGCCGCGATCACCGCCGGGTCCTGGTACTTGGGGTCCCGGAGATCGCCGGCCATGCCGTTGGTGTCGAGCAGGTCCGCCAGATCCCCGATGTACCTGGGATTGAGCCGCCCCGCGACCAGCGCGCAGACGTAGGCGCCGTCCTGGGCGCGGAACTGGGTACGGGGCGTCGGACCGGCTGCATGATGGCGACCCGTGTGGCGTTGCAGCACTTCTCCCCGGTACACATAGTTGGCGATCGCCGACTCGGTCGTGAGCGCGCAAGCCTCGTGGATCGAGGCGTCGATATACTGCCCTTGCCCGGCAAATGTTCGGTAGACCAGAGCGGCCATGATCGCCATGTAGGCGAAATGACCGCCCATGTGCCAGGCGTTGCCGCCGCCGGGAGCGATCGGCGGCGCATTCGGTACATCCGCTTCGTCATAGCCGGAAGAGGCCATCTCGCCCCCGGCCGCCATGTGAAGCAGGTCGCTGGAGGCGTAGTCCCGCCACGGGCCGGTCTGGCCGAAGGGGGTGAGGCTGCACATGATCAGCCCGGGGTTTTGCTGCTGGAGAGAATCATAATCGAG
>CAMATN010000123.1 GCA_945861155.1 Rhizobium sp. Q54 | reverse complement strand
CCGGGACGACAATTCAATTTTGTTCGTTATTGGGAATCGCCGTACCAATCATCGGAGAACGGCATAGAGCCGATCCGGACAACGATCATCAGCTTCAAGGGGCCGGGTGATGCCATCAACGAGGGTATGGCCCGGCCAGCCCTATCCGCTCGGCGCTACCTGGGACGGCAAGGGCGTCAATTTCGCGCTGTTCTCGGCCTACGCCGAAAAGGTCGAATTATGTCTGTTCGACCGCTCCGGGCAGCACGAGCAGGAACGCATCGTGCTGCCCGAATACACCGATGAAATCTGGCACTGCTATCTGCCCGAGGCGCGGCCGGACCAGCTCTACGGCTACCGTGTCTACGGCCCCTACGATCCGGGCGCCGGGCACCGCTTCAACCCGAACAAGCTGTTGCTCGACCCCTACGCGCGGGCGATTTCCGGGCAGTTTCGCTGGAGCGACGTCTTGTTCGGGTACCGGGTCGGCAGCCCGCGCGAGGACCTCGCTTTCGATCGCCGCGACAGCGCCCGCTACATGCCGAAATGCCGGGTCGTCGAGAGCGCCTTCACCTGGAACGACGACCATCCCCCGCGCACCTCGTGGGAAGAGACCATCATCCTCGAAATGCACGTGCGCGGCTTTACGATCAACCACCCGGCGCTGCGCGAGCGCGAGCGCGGCACCTTTGCGGCGCTCGCGTCGCCGGCGGTGATCGACTACCTCGTCGAACTCGGCATCACCGCGGTCGAATTGCTGCCGATCCATGCCTCGGTCAGCGAGCGGATGCTCGCGGAACGCCGCCTGACCAATTACTGGGGCTACAATACGCTGGCGTTCTTCGCCCCCGATCCGCGCTTTCTGCCGGCCGGGTCGATCGCGGAGTTCAAGTCGGCGGTCAAGCGCCTGCACGAGGCCGGCATCGAGGTGCTCCTCGACGTCGTCTACAACCATACCGGCGAGGGCAATCATCTCGGCCCGACCCTGTCGTTCCGCGGCATCGACAACCTGTCCTATTACCGGCTGCAGGAAGACCGGCGGTTCTACCAGGATGTCACCGGCACCGGCAACACGCTCAATACCGACCATCCGCGCGTCTTGCAGATGGTCATGGACTCCTTGCGCTACTGGGCGCTCGAAATGCATGTCGACGGGTTCCGGTTCGATTTGTGCACGAGCCTCGCGCGCGAGAACGGCGACTACAGCCAGGGCGCGGCGTTTTTCGACGCGATCCGCCAGGACCCGGCGATGGCCCGGGTCAAGCTGATCGCCGAACCGTGGGATGTCGGCCCCTACGGCTATCAGCTCGGCAATTTCCCGCCGGGCTGGGCCGAATGGAACGCCCAGTACCGCGACGTGGCGCGGCGCTTCTGGAAGGGCGATAACGGGCTCGTCGCCGACATGGCCTCGCGGGTCGCCGGCTCGTCCGATATCTTCGGCTATCGCGGCCGGCGACCCTGGGCGAGCATCAATTTCGTCACCGCCCATGACGGCTTCACCTTGCAGGATCTCGTCAGCTACCAGGACAAGCACAACGAGGCGAACGGCGAAGACAACCGCGACGGGCACGAACCCAATTTCAGCTGGAATTCCGGAGCCGAAGGGCCGAGCGAGGATCCGGCGATCATCGCATTGCGCGACCAGCAGAAACGCAACCTGATGGCGACGCTGCTGTTGTCGCTCGGCGTGCCGATGCTGCTCGCCGGCGACGAATTCGGGCGCAGCCAAAACGGCAACAACAACGCCTATTGCCAGGACAACGAGATCTCGTGGCTCGACTGGCAGAATATCCGGCCCGAGGACGAGGCGCTGCGCGCCTTCGTGCGCTACCTGATCCATTTCCGGCGTCAGCACCGGGTGTTCTCGCGGCCGCGCTTTTTCCGCGGCGAGATGATGTCCGAGGACGGCCTCAAGGACATCACCTGGCTGACGCCGGCCGGGGTCGAGGCGACCGGCGAGGATTGGGGGAATCACGTGGCGCTGTCGCTGGGCTATGTCCTGGGCGGCGCCGCCGGCGAATTCTATACCCGCGGCGGGCAGCGCGACATCGACGAGAGCTTTCTCGTGATGATGAACGCCTATTACGGCGACCTCGATTTCCATTTTCCGCGGCTGCCGACGCCGCTCGCCTGGGAAGCGCTGGTCGATACCGCCGAACCCTCGGGACTGGCCGAGCCGGGGCGGCTGTGGAGCCCGGGCGAGGCCTACAAATTGCGCCGGCATTCCTTCGCGCTGTTCATCAACCGCGCGCCACCTCCGGCGGCCGTCGACGACGCCACCTCGTCGAGCGATCGCACTGGCCCGCAATGAGCCGGCTCGACGCGCTGCGCCATGTCGCCGGTCTGGTCGGCATCGCGACCCGCCATGTCGATGCGCTTGGCGCCGTGCATGAGCCTGATGAAGAGACGCTGTCCCGGCTGATCGCCTCCTTCGGGCTGCCGGC
Organism: Rhizobium sp. Q54; assembly: GCA_945861155.1. Taxonomy (GTDB): domain Bacteria; phylum Pseudomonadota; class Alphaproteobacteria; order ATCC43930; family CGMCC-115725; genus DATARH01. The sequence goes on along the minus strand of CAMATN010000123.1, from coordinate 11,134 downwards.
CGACCCGACAGAGGCCGCCGAGGCGCTCGCCGAGACCGAGCGCACCGCGCCGTTCGGGCTCGCCCCGGTCCATATCGTGGCGCAGGAAGACCCCGCCCCTGCCCTGTCCCTGAAAACTCCGGTGGAGGCGGGCCGCGTCGCGTGGCTCTGCCGGCTCGAAGACGGCACAGAGTGCTCCGGCCATGGCGATGGGGCCGAGCTGAAGCTCCCCGGCGGGTTACCGCTCGGCTATCATCGGCTCGAACTCGCAGCTGGGTCCGAGGGCGCGGCGATCAGCCTCGTCGTCGCGCCAGCGTCATGCCACTTGCCGCACGCGCTGCAGCCGGGCGCCCGCGGCTGGGGCCTGACCGCACAGCTTTACGGGCTGCGCGGCGAGTGCGACTGGGGCATCGGCGATTTCAGCGATCTGGGACTGCTGTGCCGGCGGGCCGCGACGCTGGGCGCCGCCGCGATCGGCATCAACCCGCTGCACGCGCTGTTCGCCGCCGAACCCCGCCATTTCAGCCCGTATTCGCCATCGAGCCGGGCCTGGCTCGATTACCGCTATATTGACGTGACCGCGGTGCCGGGCTTTGCCGAGGACCCCGAGGCGCGCGCGCTGGCGCCGGCCGTCGCGGTCGCGGCGGCACGCGACGCGGCGCTCGTCGATTACGCCGCCGTCGCGGCGGTGAAGCGGCCGGTGCTGGAGGCGCTGTTCGAGCGCTTCCGGCTGCGCGAGCTTGCCGCCGAAAGCGCGCTCGGCGTCGAATTCCGCGCGTTTCGGCGGGAGGGCGGCGCGGCACTGGCGGCCTTCGCCACATTCGAGGCGCTGCACGAGCATTTCCTCGACGCCGGCGGGCCGTTCTCCTGGCAGGAATGGCCGGCCGCGATGCGCAATCCGGCCTCTGTCGAGATCGCCGAATTCGCCCGCGCCAATGCCGACCGCGTTGAGTTTTTCGCGTTCCTGCAATGGCAGGCGGACCGGCAGCTTGGAGAGGCAGCGGCGGCCGGGCGCGGCAATGGAAACACGGCGGCTCTCGCGATCGGGCTCTATCGCGACCTCGCGGTCGGCGTGAACCCGCACGGCGCCGAAGCCTGGGCCGACCCCGAGCTGGTGGTACCCGGCGCCGCGATCGGCGCGCCGCCCGATTCGCTGAGCCGCGCCGGGCAGAATTGGGGACTGGCGCCGATCAACCCGCTGGCGCTGCGCCGGCGCGGCTTTGCCCCGCTGATCGCCGCGTTGCGCGCCAACATGCGCCATGCCGGGGTGCTGCGGATCGACCATGTGATGGGATTGCAGCGGCTCTACTGGGTCCCGAGCGGGCTGCCGGCGACCGCCGGCGCCTATGTCGCCTATCCGTTCCGCGACATGCTGCGGCTGGTCGCGCTCGAAAGCCGCCGGCATTGCTGCGCGGTGGTCGGCGAGGATCTCGGGACCGTGCCGGAAGGCTTTCGCGCGACAATGCAGGCGGCCAATGTCCTATCCTACCGCATCTTCGCGTTCGAACGGCGTGGCGACGGCAGCTTTGTCGCGCCGGGAGAATACCCGGCTTTGGCGGCCGCCTCGGCCGCGACGCACGACCTTGCCACCCTGAGCGGGTTCTGGCTCGGCCGCGACATCGCGTGGCGCCGGCAGCTCGGGCTCTATCCCGACGCAGCGTCCGAGGCGACCGAGACCGGCGAGCGCCGCCGCGACCGGCTGCTGCTGCTCGAAGCTCTGGCCCGCGAGGGGTTCCTGCCGCCCGATCGGTTCGGCGCGTTCCTGTCGGCCGAGGGCGAACCCTCCTACAAATCCGAATTGGGCGAGGCGATCCTCGCCTATCTCGGCCGCTCCCGGGCGCGCCTGATGCTGGTGCAGTTGGAGGATGTCGCCGGCGAGGGCGAACAGGCCAATCTGCCCGGCACGACCGACGCTCACCCGAACTGGCGCCGCCGCCTGTCCGCCCGCCTCGACGATCTGCTCGCCGGGCCGGAGATGATGCGGATCGCCGCCCTGGTCGGCGCCGCGCGCCGGCAGGCCGCGCCGGAAACCGAGACCGATCCGGGATGAGCGGGCCGCCCCCAGGCCCCCTCGACATCCGCGCCACCTACCGGCTGCAATTCCACAAAGGGTTCACCTTTCGCACCGCCGAGGCCCTCGTCCCCTATCTCGCCCGGCTCGGGATCAGCCATATCTATGCCTCGCCCCTGATGGAGGCGCGGCCCGGTTCGATGCATGGCTACGACATCGTCAACCACCAGAGGCTCAATCCCGAGATTGGCACCGACGCGGAGTTTGCGGCGCTGGTCGCGGCGCTTGCGTCGCACGGCATGGGGCTGATCCTCGACATCGTGCCGAACCACATGGGTGTCGGCGGCGGCGACAATGCCTGGTGGCTCGATGTCCTCGAATGGGGCGAAGCCTCGCCTTACGCCGGCTATTTCGACATCAACTGGAACCCGTTGCGCGATGATCTGAAAGGGCGGGTGCTGCTGCCGGTGCTGGGCGACCAATACGGCAGGGTGCTCGAACAGGGCGAGATCGCGCTGCGCTTCGAGCCGGGCGAAGGCAGCTTCAGCGCCTGGTACTACGACCACCGTTTTCCGATATGCCCGACATCCTATCGGGCGATCCTGCGCTACGGCGGCGCGGCATTGACCGAAACCGCGAGAGCGTTCGCGGCGCTGCGCGCGTTGTCCGCGGGTTCGGCGCGGGACCGGGCCGCGGAACTGAAGCGCCGGCTGGCCGAGGCTGCCGGCGAGCCCACGATTGCGGCGGCGCTGACGACAGCTTTGCGGGCGTTTGCCGGCCGCGCCGGACGCCCGGCGAGCTTCCGCCGCCTGCACGGTCTCCTTGAGGCCCAGCCCTACCGCATCGCGTTCTGGCGCGCCGCCACCGAGGAGATCAACTACCGCCGGTTCTTCAACATCAACGACCTCGCCGGGCTGCGCATCGAATTGCCCGAACTGTTCGAGGCGACGCATCGGCTGGTCTTCGCGATGGTCGAGCGCGGCCAGGTGCAGGGCTTGCGCATCGACCATGTCGACGGGCTGTTCGAGCCGGCCGAGTATTGCGCGAGCCTGCGCGAACGGGTTGGCCCGCGGACCTATATCGTCGCCGAAAAGGTTCTGGCGCGCTACGAGCGGCTGCCGGATTGGCCGATCGCGGGGACCACCGGGTACGATTTCGTCAACCAGGTTCTGGCGCTGTTCGTCGATCCGGCGGCGGAGGTGCCGATGACCCGCCTCTACCGCCGCGTAACCGGGCGCGATGCGAGCTTCGACGACGTCCTCTACGGCGCCAAGAAGCGGATCATGCAGGTCAATCTGGCGAGCGAGATGAACGTGCTCGCCGGCCGCTTCCATCGCCTGTCGATCAGCGATTGGCGCACCCGCGATTTTACCTTGCGCGGCATGCTCGACGCGCTCGAAGAGGTGATCGCAGCGTTTCCGGTCTATCGCACCTATGTGTCAGCGCGCGGCGCGGGCCCCGACGATCGCCGCTATATCGAATGGGCGATCGGGTCGGCGAAAACACGCTGGCGTCCCGGCGACGCGACAATCCTCGATTTTGTTCATGGCGTGCTTGTGGGCGATCTGCCCGGTCATCCGCAGCCGGACGACGTTCTGCGCGTCGCGATGCAGTTCCAGCAGGTGAGCGGGCCGGTCATGGCGAAGGCGTTCGAAGACACCGCCTTCTACCGCTATTTCCGCCTGCTGGCGCTGAACGAGGTCGGCGGCGACCCGCGCCGCTTCGGCATGTCCGCCGCCGCCTTTCATCATTTGATGGCCGAGCGCGTACGGCTGTCCCCGCGCGCCATGGTGACGACCGCGACGCACGACTCCAAACGCGGCGAAGACGGCAGGCTGCGCATCGCGATGCTGTCGGAAATGCCGCGCGAGTGGGGCCGGTCGGTCGCGCACTGGCTGCGGCTCAACCGCCGTCACCGCGGCGACATCGACGGCGACCCGGTGCCCGACCGCAACGTCGAGTATCTGTTTTACCAGATGCTGGTCGGCTCCTGGCCGCCGGGGCTCGATCCGGGCGATGCCGACGCCGTCGCCGGGCTCGCCGAACGGATCGAGGCGGCGATGATCAAGAGCGTGCGCGAGGGCAAGGAACGGTCGAGCTGGAGCTATCATAACGAGGCCTACGAAGCCGGGTTGCAGCGCTTTGTCCGCGCCGTGCTGGATACCGCCCGGCCCAACCCGTTCCTCGCCGATTTTACCGGGTTCATCGCAACGCTGGCGCGCCCGGCCGCGATCGCCTCATTGGCGCAGCTGGTACTGAAGCTGACCGTGCCGGGCGTGCCCGACATCTATCAGGGCGGCGAATTATGGGATTTCAGCCTGGTCGATCCGGACAATCGGCGGCCGGTCGACTGGGCGCAACGGCGCCGGCTGCTTGACGACGCGACCGGCGCGAGCGTCGCCGACCTCGCCGAGAGCTGGCGGGACGGCGGCGAGAAAATGTTCGTGACCGCCCGCTTGCTGGCGCTGCGGCGGGATCGTCCCGCGCTGTTCGCGGCGGGCGATTATCAGCCGATCGAGATCGGTCCGGGCCGCAACGCCGATCGTCTGTGCGCCTTTGCCCGCCGCCATGGCGACGCGCTGCTCGCCGTCATCGTGCCGCGCCTTCCCTACGCGCTGTTTCGCGAGGGCGGGCCGGCCGATTTCGACGCGACCGAGATCGCGCTGCCGGCGGTGCGAGCATGGCGCAACGTTTTCACCGCCGAACGGCTGGATGAGTGCGATCGGGTCCGGGCGAGCGAGCTGCTCGGCGTCTTTCCGATCGCCGTGCTGGTCGGCGACGCCGCCTAGCTCGTAGGGTGGGTGGAGCGACGCGAAACCCATCGTTGTCAGGCGCGCGATGATGGGTTTCGCTGCGCTCTACCCATCCTACGATTTGGCAGGGCCAATTTATGAACACGACCAAACCCGCCCGCTTTCATTATCGGCTCGGCGCGAACCAGCCGGCGCACAGCCCGACCGCGCGCCGCCTCGCCGAGATGGCCGAGGCGATCCGGCGCGAGACCGACGGCGAATTCCGGCTCGATGTCTTTCCCGAAAGCCGGCTCGGCCCCGACCCGGCGATGTTCGCCGATTTGCGCGGCGGATCGCTCGAATTCTACATGTCGGGCGCTCTCCTCGGCGGGGTCGCGCCGACCAGCGCGCTGCCGCTGATGCCGTTCGCCTTCCACGACAGCGCGGCGGTGTTCCGGGCGCTCGACGGCGCGCTCGGCAGCCTGATCCGGGATGAGCTTGCCGCGGCCGGGTTGCACGGTTTCCGAAGCTCATGGCAGAACGGGTTCCACCACATCACCAACGATTTGCGGCCGATCCACGGCGCGGCCGATTTCGCCGGGCTGAAGATCCGCAGCCCCGGCGGCGAGGTCGCGGCCGATTTCTTTCGGGCGCTCGGCGCCGAGGCCGGCATGGTGCCGTTCAGCGGGATGTACGATGCGCTGAAGGCCAAGACCTTCGACGGCCAGAGCGACCCGCTCGGCGTCGTGCAGTCGCTGCGGCTGCATGCGGTGCAGCGCTATCTGAGCCTGACCTCGCATTGGTGGACCGGGTTCACGCTGCTGGCCGGCGCGGCGGCTTGGCGGGGATTGCCGGGCGCGATCCAGACCGTGGTCGAACACAACGTCGACACATACGCGCTGCTGCAGCGCGCCGATATCGAGGCGATCAACAGCGCCGGCGCCGCGGCGCTGGCGCGCGAGGGGATGCTCGTCAATACCGCCGACACCGCCAGCATGCGCGCCCGTCTGGGCGATTTCTACGCGCGCTGGCGGGCCCGCTTCGACCCCGCCGCGTGGGCTCTGCTCGAAGCCGAGACCGGCGGCATCGGCGCCTGACCCGTGCGCCGCCTCGCGTTCGCCGCCGCGATACTGCTGGTGGCGGCCGTCTTTGCGCCGCCGCCGAGCCTGGCCGAACCCGCCGCCGGCGATTTGGGCTTGGCGACCGCGCAAACGGTCCGCGACTTGATGATCCAGAATGTCTGCCTCGACGCCGCCGGCGCGGTGCGCTGGGGCCGGAGCCCGATCGACGCCGGCCCGGACTGCGCCGCCCAGCGCGATTTGCTGCCGGGCGAGCCCCTCCCCTACCACAAGCACGACCATCCCTCGCCCGACCACCGCGCCGGACAGCCGCTCGGCTATCAGCGGCATGATTCCTATCCGGTTGAGACCGCGGGATTTGGCGCTCCCGGGTTCGCGACCGTCGAGCACTCGTTCGATTTCGGGGCCGGCGAGGGGCGGCATTTCGGGGTCTTCGACACCGGCAGCGACGGCGGCGACATCGCGATCCTGTCGCCCGGCATCGTGTCGTTCGGCGCGACCGAGGATGGCGGCGCCGGGTTTCAGCTGTTTGTCGGCGAATGTCGCGGCCCGGTCGACGCCTCCGCCTTCGCACGCTCCTGGATCATCGTCGAGTTCGACCCGACCCGGCCGATGCCGTTGCGGGGCGAAACCACGGCCCGCCTGAAAGACCTCAAAAAGGGCGAACAGCAGACCTGCCCGACCCGCTTCAACGCCGCCTTCACCGGCTGGCGAGTCGCGCCGTTCCTCTATCGCGCCGCTCCCGGCCAGGGCACGCCGATAACGCTGACGACGCTGATCTCGGATCATTACGGCGGGGGCAACCGCGACACCGCCGACCATGTCGAGCGATTCTACTTCACCCGCGAACTCGGCGGCACCCGCTGGGAACGGTGGCAGAACGCCAACGGCAACAAGCAGTTCGGCGCCGCGAAAATCACCGGGATGGCGGCATGGTTCGCCGGCACCGGGCGCTGCAGCACGTCCGAGCCGCCGGCCGGCAAAGCCCGAATGGTTCTGATCGATTGCCGCGAATGGACCCGGATCGTGGCCTCCGCCGACGCCGCCGGCGACCGACCCGGCTTTTTCATCGAGGCGGTTCGCGCCCGGCCCGACGCGCCGGCGCTTTTTGCCGCGCCCCCGACTGAGCGCAAATAACACCGAGCGCAAATAAACCGCGCCGTGGTTCAGCCCGTCGCGTTCTGCCGCAGGTGCGTGTCGTCGTAGAACGCGCCGAGGGGCGCGCGGAACCCGATGCTGTCGAGCGCGAGTTCGCCGGTCTCGCCGATCAGCCCGGGTTGCTCGGGCCAGCTCCCGTCAGCCTCGCGCCGGAACAGTTCCGCGCCGATATCGGCCGAGCGCACCAACAGTATCTCGCGCACCGACGGGATGCTGGCGAAGGCCCAGACATTCTCGCGGGTCTCCGCCTCGTTGCTTGGCGACAGAATCTCAACGATCAGGATCGGATCGGGAAGCGCACGCTGTCCTGCCTGGTCCGGCAGGCAATTCACAGCCAGATCGGGCACGCGCATATTCGCAGAAGATCTAACCCGCGGGATCACGCCGGGTGCTGTTACGACATGGCACCGGGTCCCGGCGAGATGATTCCCGACAATCCGCGCTATATTGGCCTGGATGATCCCGTGCGTGATGCTGGCCGGCGCCATCGCACGGATTTCGCCGTCGACAAGCTGATGCCTGTCCGGCGTCCCGTCACCGGGCCAATCCAGGAATTCGGCGACCGTCATGCGTGACGGTGAGAGTCTTGCCAGCGCAACCATGTCGCAGACTAAGAATCAGCCCCTCAACAGGGCCTTCAGGCGTTCCGGAACCGGCTCGTCAAGGACATGATCGTAGAGCGCGCGCAACGGAACTTCCCCGTCGGTCTTGCCGGTCAGAAAGTCGCGGATGTCGCGGTCGATCGAGCACCGGGCAATTTTTGGCTCCACCGGGCGGCGCTGGGCGGCTAGATACATCGGACTTCTCCTGGGCGCTCTGCACTTGTTCCTCTGTCGCATCAGGGCCAAACGACCCGCCTCGGTCACGCGTCATGTCTCTCTGATGACAAAACGCTAACAGTTTGTAACACGGGTCTATCCCATGCCAAATCGCGCGGCAGCCATGCAACTCTGCATGGAACGGAGCCAGAGCTGCATTCTCGCACCAAACGACGGTTTTTGTTGGGGAGCCAGTTTGGCGGCGGCATCGGAGCTGTACCTTTCAACCGGCAGGATCGCAGAGATTAGGTTACGATTCGTATAAATGGCCCACCGATTTTGCCCATCGCTCGATTGCGGCGGGAATGCGATGCGATCCTCGCCCGGCGTTGCATTATATATGCGTGCCGTGCGGCAGGGATGACGGGCGAGCGAAAGGGTTTTGAATGAGCGGTCTGACCGATGCCGACGGCTTCATCGATACGTTCCGGGCGCGCGGCGCGGCGATCGCCGATGCCTGCACAAGGTGCGGCGATTGCTTCCGCGCCTGCCCGATGACCGGGCCGGCCGGCATTGGCACGGCCGATCCGGCGCAGACCGCCGGCGCGATCGTCGACCTGATCACCGATGGCGACGGCAATGCCGAAGCCATTGCCTGGAGCGAGGCGTGCAGCGGCAGCGGCTATTGCATCCCGGCCTGCAAGCACGGCATCAACCCGCGCTTCATGGTGCAGCTGGCGCGCGGCTTCGCCCGCCGCAATGCTGGAGCCGGTCCGCTTGCCGCGCGCTGGCGCCAGCCGTTCCAGACGATGAGCCGCGGCGTGCGGGTGCTGTCGCGCCTGCAGATGCCGCCGGAGATTTTGGCCCGGTTCGCGCCGCCCCGCGAGGCGCGGGCGACCCCGCCCGACATCGTCTTCTACACCGGCTGCAACGTGCTGAAGACGCCGCATATCGCCTTGTTGTGCCTCGACATCCTCGATCTGCTCGGGGTCGAATACGAGGTCATGGGCGGGGTCGGCCAATGCTGCGGCGTCTATCAGTATCGCGCCGGCGATTTCGACACGAACAACAAAATCGCCTATGCGACGATCGACGGGCTCGCCTCTTCCGGAGCCGCGACGGTGCTGTCGTGGTGCCCGTCCTGCCAGATCTCGCTCGGCGAAGTATCGCTGCCCAATTACGAGATGCAGTTCGGCGCCAAGCCGTTCGACTTCAACCCGTTCCTCGGTTTCCTCGCGGGCCATGCCGACCGGCTCGCGGCGCTGATGAAGCGGCGGGTCGAGCGGAAGATCGCATTGCACGAGCGCCCGGTGTTCCCCGAGGCCATGGACGCGGTCCGGAAATTGCTGTCGATCATCCCGGGCGCCGAGCTCGTTGAGATCGACGTGCCGCGCATCGGCACCCAGGCCAACAGCCTGGCGCAACTCCCCAAATTCAAGCGCGAGCTGGTCCAGCGCGAGCTAGCCGCTGTCGCCGATGCCGGGGTCACGACCTTGGCGACGATCTATCACGCCTGCCATCGCGACATCTGCGACGCCGGCGAGGGCCGCAGCTTTGAGATCGTCAATTTCATGGAGATTCTCGGCGAAGGGCTCGGCTTCGACAGCACCGACCTCTACAAGCGCTTGAAGCTGATTGGCGACATCGACGACATTATCGTCGAGACCGCCCCGCTGATCGAGGCGCACCGGCTCGACCTCGATACGGTGCGCGACGCGCTGATGGCCGAATTTGGCGCCAAGGCGAGGGCAAGTGAACCGGGTCCGGGTGAACCGGTGATGCCGTCCCGCGGATGATCTAACTGCGTGAAATCGAGATCGGCCTCAACCGGCCAAGCACCGCGTCTCGGTAGCCCATCAGTGTGAAATTAGCGAACGTCGAACGTGAGCCGGAGAATTGACGATCGCCGCGTGCCGTCGCCATCGTCTCGCCAAACTCGGATGCTATGACGGAAACATGGCGAGAAAATTCGGGAATTCCCGAAAACTTTAGCTGAGTTTGGCAGAAAATTCGGGGGTTAACCCGAATTCGCGCGCAATCCCCGGATGCAATTATCGCAGATTTTTGGGCGGACAATCTGTCCAAACATCGCGAAACTGCGTATATGTTGGTTGGCGACAGTCTGCAACCGCCGTTGCCACGGCTGTTAAATGGCTTGTTGACCGGGGATGCGTAGGACGGCCTGCCGTTTGCCGAGGAGAGTGACGGAGGATCAAACGATGAGAAAACTTAGTTTGCGGGTTATGTGATGGCGCGCGGGCCACAGGACGAGCGCCGGCCGACCGACACCATAGGCTGCGCCGTCATGGTCGCCAAAATCGCAACAGGCGAGATCGAGGAGGACGCGAAAGCCCCCTCGGGACGGGTACGTTGCGGGAAAGCTGGCGTTGCGGCTCGCGCCAATAGTTTGACGGCAGAGCAGAGATGGGCCATCGCCAACCAAGCGGCGGCCGTGAGGTGGAAATGAATACGCGTAGGGAGCATGTGGCTCCCAAAGTAAATCTAAAGCCAAGCGTTGATAAGATACTGGCCGCTGTTACGTATGTAATAGCGTTGGGAGAGACGCGCCGCGTAGATGTGACCCAATACGATATATTGAAGACATGTTTTCTTGCGGATCGGGCGCATCTAAATAAATATGGCCGTCCGATAACTTTTGACAATTATTACGCGATGCGCGCCGGCCCCGTTCCGAGCCTTACATATGATTTTCTGAAAGAAAAATCGGCGAAGCTTGCGCAATATAAGATTGAATCACTACCGTGGACTAGGACACCAGGATCGGGAGGGCGTTTTCACTATTCGCTCCCTAACACGGGCAGCATTGATGATATGCTTTCGCCCAGCGACAAAGCGGCACTATCCGATGCGTTCACAACCATCAAGAGCCTGAGCTTCCCGCAAATAAGGAAGCTGACGCACGATGATCCTGCATATGAAGAAGCGTGGCGTGAAGAAGGCGAGCAGCAGGCGTTCCTAATGAGCCTGGGGATGCTGTTTGACGCGCCTGATTTTGAAGAAGCAGAGGCGTTGGAATTCCAGTCAAAAACTCGATAACTCCGACTGTTGGAGAAATTTGGGAATTCCAATCTGCGCAAGCAGGTAAACGGAAATATCATATCTGTGTACAAATCCCGACAGAAACTCAGGCTGGATGTTTTCTATTTATCAATTCCAAGACTGGATACGATGGCGACCTGGCTCTAAATGATGGAGAGATAAATTGTCTCCCATCTTCTCCGACCGGCCAGACGGTGATTAGTTGCGCTCTGAGAGTCTGTCCGGGAACATCATTTGGGATTGCATAGTTTTCGCAACATCAGGCGGATTGATGCCAGGCGCAGGAAGGCGAGCGCCTTGCGGTTGAGATTTTCCCAATCCTTGGCCAGCCTGCGGCAGCGGTTGAGCCAGGCCAGG
>CAMATN010000122.1 GCA_945861155.1 Rhizobium sp. Q54 | reverse complement strand
GATATATCGAAATGTACTATAATAATACTCAGAGGTATTAATACCCAAATAAAAATACTCAGAAGTCAGAAGTTAGCCCAGCTTTTAAAAAGCCTGATTAGCCCAAAAACCGGCCGCCTCGCCCCCCTCTAGGCAAACGGCGCATAACGCACCCCACAGGCCCCCCAGCGCCTCACACGGCCACGCCAGCCCGCAGGAGGCGGATGGGGTATACTGGGGTGATGCAACAGGCCATCACCGCAACCCTGCCGCCCGATGACCTGGCCGCGCTCGACCGCGTATGCCGGGACCAGGGCGTGAGCCGCCTCGACGCCGTGGAGAGCGCACTCCGCTGGTACATCGAGAGGGAAGGGGACCTGCCGTCGGTCGACGAGCCCGCCGACGAGATCGAACCATGACCAGCGACACTCTCACCATCCCGCTTACCCCGGCGCTGAAGGAAAGACTGGCGGACTTATCCCGCGACATGGGGCGGGACCCTGCGGAGGTCGCGCGCATGGCGATCGAGGTCTATATCGAGGCAAATGCTTGGCAGGTGCGACAAATCAGGGAGGGCCTCGACGAGGCCAATTCCGGCACGCCCGGCGTCCCGCACGAGGAGGTTATGGAATGGCTGGCGTCGTGGGGAACCGACCACGAGTTGCCGCGGCCGGTTCCTAAGGATCGCTGACCGATCGCTCGATGCCCTACCCATTCACGCTCTATGACCCAACGGGGCGCTGCCCTTGCAGAATGGAACGGGTCGTGTAATATGTAATTGTGTAGGTTACACGAAAATATATGATCAACTCAACCACCCAGCAGGAGAATGGCATCATGGCGCTCGTACGGATGCTCCGTAACGGGCAGGTCACCTTGCCCGCCGAAGCGCGCAAGGCGCTCAAGCTCAACGCTGGCGACTATCTTGACCTTGAGGTGACCGACGGGGTGGTGACGCTCAAGCCGGTCACAGTGATCGACCGCGCGGAGGCCAGCCGGCAGCTCGACGCCATCCTCAGTCGGGTGACGTACATCGGGCCGCAGCCCGAGCCCTCCGAGGACCAGGCCATGGACATGGTGGTCGACGAGATACGCGCAGTGCGCGCCGAACATGCCAAGAGCCGTTCTTGATAGCTCGGTTCTGGTAAGCGCTTTTCTGACGCCGCACGGCTTTGTTGTGCGGCTTCTTCGCGATCCGGCGCGCAGCCGCTACCAGCTCTGCCTCTCGGACGCCATTCTCACCGAGACGGCCGAGACGCTCCTCGCCAAATCAACGCTCCGCCGCTATGCCGCATATACCGACGAAGACGTGCGCGACTTCGTCCGCTGGCTCCTCACCCAGGCGGAGATGGCCACCGACGTGCCGGTGCTCCGCGTGGTGCTAAACGATCCGAAGGACGACCCCATCATCGCTGCCGCGGTCGCGGCGAAGGCCGACTACCTGATCACCGGCGATCGCGCGCACCTGCTGCCGATCGGCGAATACCAGGGCATCCGCATCATCGGCCCGCGGGCATTTCTTGAAATGCTTGGGTAGGTCGGCTCAGATTGCCTACCACGCCAACGAGCTGATCGACCCGCTTTGACCGCAGCGATGGTATAATTCAGTCATGGTGGAGAAAGCTCAAATCGACGACCTGACATACGAGCCGGTCCAAGAGCCGGAGTTCGACCAGGCCGTGGGCCTGATCCTTGAGAGCCTCCGCCGGCGTCAACCGACGATGACGATCCGTTAAGGCGGCCCAGCGACCATGCAAATGACCGTAACCACATCGCTACCACCAGACGAGATCAGGGAACTCGACCGTGTGGGCAGGGGTCAGGGCCTTACCCGCGCGGAAGCCGTCCGCACGGCAATTCGCTGGTATCTCGGGTCCCCATACCTGCCAGCGTTCTTCGAAGACCCAACGGCCGACGAGATCGACCCATGACTGAGGAACCGAGAGCGAGGCAACGCCATCCGGCCATCGATGCCGCGCTCGCCGAGGGTCTTGCCGATATCCAGGCCGGGCGCGTCTCGCCGTCGTTCAAGGACATGGAGGCGTTCGAAGCGTGGCTCAAGACCGAGGAAGGCATGAAATTTATTCACCAGGGCGCCAGTTGTGTATAAAATTAGGATTTAATATAATATCCCCATGAAAACCGTCAACTGGACCATGTTGTATGAGAAATATAAAGGGTTGTGGGTAGCGCTTGATAAAGATAACGAGACGGTTGTTGGCGCAGGCACTACACCTCAACTGGCGCTTGACGAAGCAAAAGCCAAGGGCTTTGAGCAAGCGGCCATAACCTTTGTACCGCAGGAGGTGATAGCCTTCGCCGGCCACCATGAAACTACCGTACACGACACTTCCACACGGATTTAAGCGGCCGATTATCCAGATCGTCGTCTCACACAGCGGCAGACAGGTCCCGTATTACGCCCTGATCGACAGCGGCGCCGACATCAATCTCATGCACGCCGAACTGGCTCCGCTCTTGGGTCTCGACCTCGAAGCCGGTGAGCGCCGTGAAGTCGGCGGCGTTGTTGATGGCGAGCGGCGCCCGTACTACATCCACCAGGTGACGCTGCATATCGGTGGTCGGAAACATCCGAACGTGCGCGTCGGCTTCATGCCGTCGCTGTCCAAAACGGGTCATGGCTTGCTCGGGCAGTACGGCTTCTTCGACCTGTACACCGTCAAGTTCCATCTCCCTCAAGGCGAAATCGATCTCCATGAAATTAAATAGGGTGGCGTTATGGAATCACCCCGCATCAGAAATGAGCACCATCGCCGATCAGGAAGCCGAGGTGCTCGCTCAACAGCATCCTGACGCGATCAGCCTCGCGCCGTATGAGCCAATAGCGAGCCAAGGAACTTCCACTCGCCGGCTGATTTCTCTATAACCCCTTGGAAACATTGGTGAGCCCGATGGGATTCGAACCCATGACCTACTGATTAAAAGTCAGTTGCTCTACCGGCTGAGCTACAGGCTCTTTCGATGGCTTGGCTAATGTCCCCAAACCTCTTGGCTTGCTATCGGCTCGTTCGTTCAACGGACGCACCCTACTCCGTAGGCGGCGGGCTGTCACCGTTGCCCTACCGCCGCTTCTCTACCGATCCCTTATGGACAGAACGGATTTGTCGGCCTCCGAGACCCGGACGACCTTGTAACTGCGTGCCTGATCGGCCGAGGCCAGCGCTTCTTGGGGGTGGCTGGAGAGAGCAAACCCGATCGTCAGAGACCAGACCATAAGGTGATCGTCATACAGAAAGCCCTCCAGGCGGACATCGCGCGGCGCATCGGCGGCGAACAAATCATTGATCTGTTGCTTGGCGACGGTAGCGGCCTCTCTAAAATCCATGGATCATCCTCGGCAACGATCGCGACGCCTGGACCAAGCGCCTTAGCGAGAGGCGCCTACCAAGCCGGCGTGGCGCCCCACGCAATAAAGCCGTCATTCTTCAGCCCCGGCTTGCCGTAGCCGAGCGGGTCGCCGGTGAGGCCGAGGACGTGCCCGCCGGCCGCTTCGAGCACCGCCTGGCCGGCCGCGGTATCCCATTCCATCGTCGTGCCGAAGCGCGGGTAGAGATCCGCGTCGCCCGCCGCGAGCACGCCGAATTTGAGGGCGCTGCCGCATTGCCTGCGCTCGATGACCGCGCGGTCCTGGAAATATTCGGCGAGGCGGCGGCTGTTTTCATGACTGCGACTGTGCACGACGACGACCCCGTCCGGCCTCGGCGTTCGCGCCCGGATCGGCTCGAACGCGCCGGTGCCCTGCCGTCGGATCGCGGTGCCGGGACCATACGCCGCATAGGTCACCCCGATCGCCGGGCCATGCACGACCCCGAGAACCGGCCGGCCCTCCTCGATCAGCCCGATCAGCACCGCGAATTCGCCGTTGCGCGCGACGAATTCACGGGTCCCGTCGAGCGGGTCGACGCACCAGAACCGCGACGCCGGCGAGGAAAACCCCGCGTCGGGCACGGTTTCCTCGGAGACGATCGGGATGTCGGGGAAAGCCGCCGTCAACATCTCGACGATGACCCGCTCGGAGGCGAGATCGGCCTCGGTCAGCGGCGTCTTGTCGGTCTTCTGCGTGACCTCGAACGGGTCGGCGTAAACCCGCATCACCGCCTCGCCGCCGGCCAAGGCGGCGCGCAACGCAATTTCAAGCAACGGATTCATGGACATCATCAGGCTGCCTTCGGGATGCCGGCGTCGCGCCGCGCGCGCCACAGGCGTTCTGGGGTTAACGGCGTGAAGCGCCGATGCTCGACGCGGCGGCCCGGCGGGCCAATGCCGAATTGTCTCATCAACCGGCCCAACGCTCGGCTACAAGCTCAAGATAGGATGCGGGGAGCGGCATTCCAGAAGGCCGGCGATCAGGCGGGCCATGGGACGGGGGCCTTGGGCGAGACGCGGGAGTAACTCGCATTCGCGGCGCGTTGTCGGCCCGTCGGGATCGGTGGAGAACGGTAATGAAGCGTGTGTTGGGAGTGGTCGCCGCATTGCTGCTGAGCGGTGTCGGCTGGTCGATGCCGGCGGCGGCCCAGGGCGTGCCGCAAGGCTCGTATCTGCAAAGTTGCACCGATGCGAGCGCTCGCGGCGACTCGCTGACCGCGACCTGCCGGCGGGCCGATGGCCGTTTGCAGCGCAGCGCGCTTGCCGGGGTCAGGAACTGCGCCGGCGACATCGGCAACAATAACGGCGTGCTGCAATGCACCTATCAGGGTGGTGCGCAGGCGCGCGGGCAGGTGATCCAACAACAGCCCGGACAAGGCGACCGGGGCGACCGGGGCGACCGAGGTGATCGCGGCGACCGGCCGTCCGGGGAGCGGCCGTCCGGCTACGGCTCCCGCGAGGGTTCCGGATCGGACAGGTGGGAGCGGTGCCGGCGCCTGCAGCATCGCGCCCAGGAACTGCGCGCCCGGCTCGACCAGACCTGGGACCCGGGCGAGCGGGCGCGCGTCGAATGGCGCCTGCGCGAGGTCCACGAGGAGCAACGGTCCTGCCGCTATTAAGGGAAACACTGAGTAAAGCCGGTAGCGCAGCCTCTTATGGCGGAACCGGTTCTTAACGATGTGGAACGGGTGCTCGACCCAGGCCCGCACCTCCAGCGGATTTATTCGCCGATGAAGGGGTTGAAAGGCTAGTAACAGGTCCTGCCCTTCAAGGGCGTTGCCGAGGACCATGCTTGCCTCGAAGAAAAGCAATCACATGCAGGACCGAGGTCGCCGGCGGATCCCAGCCGGTCAGCGCCATGTTGCCCGAGCAGAACGGCTTGCCGCAGATGATAATACGAATGAGGGCGTAGCAGAATTGAACAATTTAGGAACATAGGGCAATTTCTGATATTTTGAGGTTGACTCGCCGATTTTAGTCCCTCAAAATGCGGACGTTGATACACCCTGAGCCGAGCAATGAACGCGGCCGAGTTTAAAAATTGCCTTGGCTATCTGCGGTGGTCCCAGCGGGGCGTCGCCGAGATCCTGGGCTGCGACGATCGCCTGGTGCGGCGATGGGGTCTCGCCAGCGCCAGCATCCCGCCGGCCGTGGCGGAATGGCTGTCGGATCTTGCCGCGCTTCATTCAACGGTGCCGCCGCCTACGGCTTGGCGGCGGCGGGGCACCCCTCAAGCCGAAACCCCTCAAGCCGAAGGAGACTGTTCTGTCATGTCGTACGATCAACAGCAGAGTGTTAATCCGACCGCCAGCGCGCCGGAGGCCGGTTCGAGGTCCAGCTTCGATCTGCGAGGCATCACGTGGGATTGGCAACCCGACGGCCACGTCATCGCGCGGGGCACGCTGTCCGTGACGCGCGCTGATGGCGGCGGCGCAGCGATGACGCTGAGTTTTGAGCTGCCACTTGCCGGGTTGCCCCCGCAATCGGCTTTGAAGGACCCGCAGAACTGGGTTCTTGGCTCGCTGCGACGGGCATTGCGCCGCTGACCAGGAACCTAAGTGGATCGAGTCTAACGCCTGTTTCCCGCGCCGGATTTTTTCGATGATGGCGTCGGGATCTGCGGTCCAGGTGAAGGGCTTGGGTTGTCGTTGGTTTCGGCGAGGTATCGGGTTGATCGCGGCTTGGAGATCGACGCCTCCCTCTTGAAGACACCGCGCTTGAGCCGCTGCTTGGACAGTTTGGCGGAGAAACCCTCGGCGGCGTTGAGCCAGGACGCCGAGGTTGGGGTGAAGGGGAAGTGGAAACTCGATGCCGTTCGAGCCAGGCTCGGACCTTGGGATGCTGGTGCGTGGCGTAGTTGTCGACGATCAGGTGCAGCTCCCGCCCAGCCGGGGTCTCGCAGTTGATCTGGTTGAGGAATCGGATGAATTCCTGATGCCGATGGCGCGCCATGCACTGGCCGTGCGACCCGCAACAGGGCCCATGACAGGAGCCGACATGCTCGAGAAAACGCTGGCTATGCTCCGCGGGGTCAAGCCGGGCACCTATCTGCCGGACGACGTCGAGTGCTACGACCCAGCCGAAATCAACGCTCTGGGCCGGTTGCTCAGGCGCTTGGTATACAGCCCCTCCAGTATTCGCCGTTTCCTGCAAAAAGAATTTGGAGTGACGATTACCAGGGCGGATTTTTACTCCGAGATCCCGACCATCGCCGATCTCGAGCGATCGTTCGCGGCGCCGTCACTGCTGACGTTGGACGGCATTTTTCCCGACAACTCCGCGATGATCGGGGAGTTGGATCGCCTGATGGAGGTATCGCATGAATTCGATCCGCCGGTAACAAGGAGCCGGCCGGACGAATATGCCTGGGAGGGCGGTCCGTTCTCCTATTCTGACGCCATGGCGTACTACGCCATGATCCGGACTCGCAAGCCGCGTACGATCGTCGAGATCGGGAGCGGTTGGTCAACCCTGATTGCGCAGATGGCGTGCGCCAGAAACGGCGTCGGACGCATCATCTGCGTCGAGCCTTATCCGAACGAATTCCTCCAGGCGATGCAGGGGATCGAATTGATCAGGCGTCGTGCTCAGGACCTCGAGACCGGATTTCTCAACGAGGTGCTGCAGGACGGTGATGTGCTCTTCATCGACTCGACCCACACCATCAAGCACGACAGCGATTGCCTCCATATCTATCTGCGTATTTTACCCGCGGTAGCAGTGGATGTTACTGTCCATGTCCACGATATCAATCTGCCGGATACTCTGTCGTTGCATCAGATGCGCGACAGTCAGATTTTCTGGAATGAACAATATCTTCTCTATGCGTATATGCTTTCGAACCCGAGAACGCGAACGATCTATGGCAGCCGATATCACTCGAGATACAACCGAAGGATGTTGGATAAATTCATGCACGGGCGCTACAAAGCGGGTGGGGCCAGTTTTTGGTTTGAGCAGGTCAAGAGTTAGAAGCAGGTCAAGGGTAGACGAGGACATTCCCTCCGCACCCCACCAAGCCTGTGGAACCGCCGCCGGTCCGTAACCGAGGCAACAGGACCAGCTGATGCGTCCGGACGCGGCGAACCCCTCTGAGTGGTGAGGACCCGGGCGAGCGGGCGCGCGTCGAATGGCGCCTGCGCGAGGTCCACGAGGAGCAACGGTCCTGCCGCCATTAAGGACCCTCGACCGGTGGCGTATTGCTGTTGACTTCGCCGGGCTTCCCATGCACCGATCGCGGCCCTACCAGCCAAAATCGCCGCGCGCGCCAATGCGGGCGCGCCAGGGAGGACAGCATGGCATCGCCGCGCAAATTGTCGCATCTGGTACTGCAGACCAACCGCCGCGAGGCAATGCGCGACTGGTACTGCACGGTTCTCGGGGCTGAGGTGCTGCACGAGAACAAGTTCATCTGCTTTGTCAGCTATGACGACGAGCATCACCGGGTCGCCTTCATCGACCCGGGCCCGCTCGCCGACAAGGCGCCGAGCGAGGGCAAGACCGCCCGCGCGGGAGGCGAGGTCGGCCTCCACCACATGGCCTTCACCTATGCCGGGCTCGACGACCTCGCCGACAATTACCGGCGTTTGAAGGCGCTCGACATCCGGCCGCACCGCTGCGTCAACCACGGCGTCACGACCTCGATGTATTATTACGACCCCGATCGCAACCAGGTCGAGCTGCTGGTCGACAATTTCGAGACCGCGATCGAGGGCCAGGATTACATGCGCCGGCGCTCGGCGAGCGACAAGAACCCGGTCGGCATCGACTTCGACCCGGATGAGCTGGCCACGCGCGTTGCGGCCGGGCTACGGGTTCAGGAACTCGTCGACATCAACGCGTAAGACGGCTCGATCGGAATACCGGGTCGCGGGCCGGCCGGCGACGGAGATTTGAGCTGAGATGAAGAACGACGACCGGCCCCGCGATTACCGCAAGGACACGCTCCTGACCCATCTCGGGCGCAACCCGGAGGCGCAGCACGGCGCGATCAATCCGCCGGTCTATCACGCCTCGACGATCCTCGCGAAAAACATGGCCGAGTGGGAGGCGCGGCGCGATCCCTCCAAGCGGTTCGACGGCAAGACGCTGCGCTACGGGCTGCACGGCACGCCGACGACCTTCGCGCTCGAAGAGTTGCTGGCCCATATCGAGGGCGGCCATCGCGCGATGCTGATGTCGTCGGGGCTGGCCGCGGTGACGGCGCCGCTGCAGGCGTTGCTCGGAGCCGGCGACCACTGTCTGATGGTCGATTCGGCGTATGGCCCGGCGCGCAATTTCTGCGACGGCATCCTCGCCCGCTGCGGCGTCGAGACGACTTATTACGACCCGCTGATCGGCGCGGATATCGGCCGGCTGATGCGGCCCAACACCAAGGTGGTCTATTGCGAGTCGCCGGGCTCGCTGACCTTCGAGGTGCAGGATGTTCCCGCCATCGCCGCGGTCGCGCACCGGCACGGCGCCAAGGTGCTGTTGGACAATACCTGGGCCTCGCCCTACCTGTTCCGCTCGTTCGAGCACGGGGTCGACGTGTCGATCCACGCCGCGACAAAATACATCGTCGGCCATTCCGACGCGATGCTCGGCGCGGTCATCTGCAACGAGGAAAGTTTCATGCCGGTGCGCTCGGCGGCCGGCGAGATCGGCCACTGCGCCGGCCCCGACGACATCTTTTTCGCGCTGCGCGGCATGCGCACGCTGAGCGTCCGGCTCGAGCGCCACCAGAAGAACGCGCTCGAGGTCGCGCGCTGGCTGCAAACCCGGCCGGAGGTGTCGCGCGTGCTGTACCCGGCGCTGCCCGAAGACCCGGGCCACGCGCTGTGGAAGCGCGATTTTCTCGGCGCCAGCGGCCTCTTCGGCGTGGTGCTGAAAGCCGTGCCGAAAGCCGCGGTCTATGCCTTTATCGACGCGCTCGATCTGTTCGGCATCGGCGCCAGCTGGGGCGGCTACGAGAGCCTCATTCAGCCGGCCTATCCCGAGCGCGGCCGGACCGCGACGCGCTGGCAGGCCGAGGGCCCGCTCGTGCGCCTCCATATCGGCCTCGAAGACCCGCAGGATCTGATCGGCGATCTCGCGCAGGGGCTCGACGAGATGCGCGCGGCGGCCGCCTAGCAGCCGCGGCCGGCGGTCCCCTGCCGGCGGCGGGCGGAACAGGGGATAGCTGGCATTCTACCTTAGAGACCTGCTCGCCCCGGTGCCGGCGCCTGCACTTGGTGATAGGATCGGGACAGCGGCCGGCCGCGAACAAAACACGGCGGCGCCGAGCGAGGCGCAGGAGGAAACCGGATGAAGCGTATCGGACATGTCGGGACCGGGGTTGGCCTCTTGGGGCTGAGCCTGGCGTTGCTCGCGCTGGTCACGGCCGAGCCGGCGGCGGCCCAGAAGCAGGGCGGGATCCTGCGCAGCCAGCATTTCGACAGCCCGGCGAGTATGTCGATCCACGAGGAATCGACCCGCGCGACGCTGCAGCCGATGATGGCCGTGTTCAATAATCTCGTCATGTACAAGCAGGACGTGGCGCAGAACACGATGCAGTCGATCGTGCCTGATCTGGCGAAAAGCTGGAACTGGAGCGAGGACGGCAAGGAACTGACCTTCCCGCTGCAACAGGGCGTCAAATGGCATGACGGCAAGCCCTTCACCGCGGCCGACGTCAAATGCACCTGGGACCTGCTGCTCGGCACCGGTGCCGACAAGCTTCGGGTCAACCCGCGCAAATCCTGGTACAGCAACGTCGAATCGGTGACGACCAAAGGCGACAACGAGGTCACCTTCCATCTAAAGCGGCATCAGCCGGCGCTCCTCGCACTGCTGGCCTCGGGCTGGTCGCCGATCTATCCGTGCCACGTGCCGGCGCGCGAGATGCGGCAGAAGCCGATCGGCACCGGCCCCTTCAAATTCGTCGAGTTCAAGCCCAACGAACACATCAAGATCGTCCGCAACCCGGATTACTGGAAGCCGGGGCGGCCCTATCTCGACGGCATCGATTTCACGATCATGCGGGAAATCGGGCCGCGCAACCTGGCGTTCTTCGCCGGCAATTTCGACGTCGGTTCGCCTTATGGCGTGAGCCCCCCAACCTTGGCGGATTTCAAGGCGCAGGCGCCGCAGGCGATCTGTGAGCTGACCTCGGTCAATGTGCCGCGGACGATGCTGATCAACCCCCACAAGCCGCCCTTCGACAACCCGGAATTGCGGCGGGCGATGACCTTGGCGATCGACCGCGAGGCGTTCTCGACGATCATCAACGGCGGCGTGCGCCATATCGGCGCGACGATGCTGCCGCCGCCGAACGGCGTGTGGAGCATGCCGGAGGAGATGCTGAAGACCCTGCCCGGCTACGACCCCGATGTCGCCAAAAACCGGGCCGAGGCGCGCAAGATCATGGAAAAGCTCGGCTATGGGCCGAACAAGCCGCTGGTCACCAAGATTTCGACGCGCGATATTCCCTCGTGGCGGGCGCCGGCCGTGCTGCTCAACTCGCAACTGAGGGAAATCTACATCGAGACTGAGCTAGAGATCGTCGATACGACGCAGTGGTATCCCAAGATCATGCGGCGGGATTACACGATCGGCGCGGTGCCGATCGAGACCGGCGTCGACGATCCGGACCAGATGTTCTACGAGAATTTCTATACCGGTGCGACGCGCAACTATGCCGGCTACAGCGATCCCGAGTTCGACAAACTGGTCGACCAACAATCGATGGAGACCGATGTCGAGAAGCGCAAGCAGATCGTCTGGCAGATCGAGCGGAAATTGGCGGAGGCCGCGGTTCGGCCGGTGCTGTTCTACCCGGTCGGAGCGAGCTGCCGGCAGCCTTACGTCAAAGGCATGACGATCATGGTCAACAGCATCTATAACGGCTGGCGAATGGAAGACGTCTGGCTCGACAAAAAGGGCTGACGAGAGGGCAGCGGCAGGGCGATATTCGCCTTGCCGCCGGACGAGACGGCGAAAGACCGGCGACACCCGGCAAGCCTGAACCTGGGAGGCGTGGATGAAGCGGACACTGCATCTGGTCGCGGCAGCCGGCGGAATGCTGGCGGTCGCCTTCGGCGGGACGGCCTGGGCGCAAAAATCCGGCGGCATCCTGAAGATCTCGTTTTTCGACAACCCGGCGAGCCTGTCGCTGCACGAGGAAGCGACCGGCGCGGCGTTGCGCCCGGGGATGGGCATCTTCAACAACCTCGTCATGTTCGACCAGGGTGTGG
Organism: Rhizobium sp. Q54; assembly: GCA_945861155.1. Classification (GTDB taxonomy): domain Bacteria; phylum Pseudomonadota; class Alphaproteobacteria; order ATCC43930; family CGMCC-115725; genus DATARH01. The sequence goes on along the minus strand of CAMATN010000122.1, from coordinate 2,073 downwards.
CGCAGAACCGGCCCGACACGATCCGCCCCGATCTGGCCGAGAGCTGGGCATGGAGCGAGGACGGCAAGGAGCTGACCTTCAAGCTGCGCTCGGGCGTCAAATGGCATGACGGCAAGCCGTTCACAGCGGCCGACGTGAAGTGCACCTGGGAATTGCTGCTCGGCACGGCGAGCGACAAGCTGCGCGTCAACCCGCGCAAATCCTGGTACGGCAACCTCGACCGGGTGACGACGAGCGGCGACCGCGAGGCCACCTTCCACCTGAAGCGGCCGCAGCCGGCGCTGACGATGCTGCTGGCATCCGGCTGGTCGCCGGTCTATCCCTGCCATGTGCCGGCGCGCGACATGCGGATCAAGCCGATCGGCACCGGCCCGTTCAAGTTCGTCGAATTCAGGCCCAACGAGGTGATCAAGACCACGCGCAACCCGGATTACTGGAAACCGGGCCGGCCCTATGTCGATGGCATCGAGTGGCAGATCATGCCGGACCAATCGACGCGCAACCTGGCATTCATCGCCGGCAACCACGACATTCTCTCGCCTCACGGCGCAACTGTGCCGTTGCTGGAAGACATCAAGAAGCAGGCGCCGGCCGCCCGTTGCGTGCTGACCTCGAGCAATGTCAGCCGCAACCTGATCATGAACCCGGGCAAGCCGCCGTTCGACAACGCCGATCTGCGCCGCGCCGTCGCGCTCAGCCTCGACCGCAAGGCCTTCATCGACATCATCCAGCAGGGCCAGGGCGATATCGGCGCTACCCTGCTGCCGCCGCCCGAGGGCTTGTGGGGGATGCCGGCGGAGATGCTGGCGAAGCTGCCGGGGTACGACCCCGACATCGCGAAGAACCGCGCCGAAGCCCGCAAAATCATGCAGAAGCTCGGCTACGGGCCGGACAAGCGGCTCGCGGTCACGCTGTCGTCGCGCAACATCGCGCCGTACCGCAATCCGTCGGTGATCCTGATCGACCAGGTCAGGGAGATCTACATCGACGCGGTGCTCGAACCGATCGAGACCGCCAACTGGTTCCCGAAGATCTACCGCAAGGATTACACCATCGCGATCAATGGAACCGAGAGCGGCGTCGACGACCCCGACCAGCAATTCTACGAAAATTTCGTGTGCGGGGCGGTGCGCAACTATACCGGCTACTGCAACCCCGAGGTCGACAAACTGATCGACCAGCAATCGGCCGAAGCCGATGCGGCAAAGCGCAAGCCGATCGTATGGGAGATCGAGCGCCGTCTGGCCGAGGAAGGCGCCCGGCCGATCATCTTCTACCCGCGCGGCGGCACCTGCACGCAGGCCCACGTCAAGGGCCTCGTGACGATGGTCAACAGCATCTACAACGGCTACCGGATGGAAGACGTCTGGCTGGATAAGTAGTTCTCGGTCGGGACCGGCGATCAACAAAGAACGATGGCGAGGAAACCATGCCGCTAACGTGGAGATGCTTGACGTTTGTCGCCGTATTGTTGCTGGCATGCTGCGGCGCCGGCGCGGCATTCGCCCAGAAATCGGGCGGGACGCTCAGATTGCCGGCGATCACCAGCCCGGCCAGCATGTCGATCCATGAGGAATCGACGATCGCGACGCTCGGGCCGATGATGGGTGTCTTCAACAACCTTGTGATGTTCGATCAGCACGTCAAGCAGAACACGATCGAGGGGATCGTGCCGGACCTCGCGATGAGCTGGAATTGGAGCGAGGACGCCAAGGAGTTGACGTTCAAGCTTCGCCCGGGCGTCAAATGGCATGACGGCAAGCCCTTCACCTCGGCCGACGTCAAATGCACCTTCGACCTGGTCGCCGGCATGGCGGCCGACAAATTGCGCGTCAACCCGCGCAAATCCTGGTACCGCAACCTCGACGCGATCACCGTTTCAGGCGCTCACGAGGTCGCCTTTCGGCTGAAGCGGCCGCAGCCCTCGTTTATCGCGATGCTCGCCTCGGGCTGGTCGCCGATCTATCCCTGCCACGTCGCCGCCAGGGATATGCGCCTCAAGCCGATCGGCACCGGCCCGTTCAAATTCGTCGAATACAAGCCCAACGAGCACACCAAGGTCGCCCGCAATCC
>CAMATN010000121.1 GCA_945861155.1 Rhizobium sp. Q54 | reverse complement strand
GCAGGCTGGCCAAGGATTGGGAAAATCTCAACCGCAAGGCGCTCGCCTTCCTGCGCCTGGCATCAATCCGCCTGATGTTGCGAAAACTATGCAATCCCAAATGATGTTCCCGGACAGACTCTTACAGTTTCGCTGATACGGCCGTGTAGGATGAATTCAGGCTGCGGCACACAGCAGATACCGGAGGCAAGGACACTCGATGCAGGCGCGAGATTGACATGCTGATCGTGTGAACCAAGTGCTGGACTGAGAATCCTAAATAATGGCCGGTCGCTCCGCCTGGGCCCCGCCCCGCCCGTCGATATTCTGCATGCACATTCCCAAGACGGCGGGAATGGCGCTGCGTCTGTTTCTTGAAAACCAGTATCCCGTCAGCCAGATACTGCCGGCTAATGATTGGCCGGAATTGCTGGCGCTCGGTTTGGAACGGCTCGGCGACTACCACCTGTTCCAGGGCCATTTCAGCTGCGGTTTGTTGGACCTTCTACCCGCGGGCTTGAAATCCATCGTCTTTTTGCGCGAGCCGGTGGCGCGGACGATTTCGCACCTGAAGCATTTGCGCCGGGACCCGAACTTTCACCCGGCACACCATCTTGCGGCGGGGCGCAGCCTCGACGACCTGGTGCGGGACGATCGGGTCATGGGGCTGTGCTGCAATGTGCAGTCGGCGTTGCTGTCGAATTTCGTCCCCGGAGAGGTCATCCTGGCAGGCTTGCGGCGCGACCGGATGGAAGGTCGCGCCCCGAACGCCGATGTATTTGCCGCCGAGCCCGATCTGACGACCGCGCTGGCGACGCTGGAGCGGTTCACCTTTGTCGGTTTCGTCGAAGAGCTGCAAGACGATATCCTGCGGCTGGCGATGGAATTGGGGCTGCACCCGCCGCAGTCGCTGCCGAAACGCAACTTCGATCCGGAAGGGTCGACCGATCTCGACAGCATCGAGCCCGAAACGCTCGCCATTCTGCGGCAGCGCAATGCGGTCGACATCTCGCTCTACGAGAGCGCGCGGCAGCGTTTTACCCCGCGCCCGCGCGTCACGGCCGGCCAGGTCGGCGCCGGTTTGCTCGCCCGAGGCATCTATACCTCGATCGCCGAGCCTCTCGAACTTGCGATGACCGGTGCGATTCCGGGGTCGAACTGGTATTCCTGCGAGGCGGCCGAAGGCGGCGGACACCGCTGGACCGGGCCGTTGCGCCAGACAACGCTCGAATTGCCGCTGGCGCCCGGGTTCGACGTCGAAGTATCGGCCTTCGTGCTGATCGGCGATCTGGGCGAGCTTGCAATCCGCAGCGGCAAGACCGACCTGCCGGTAATGTGCCACGCGTCGGACGGCGACATGCACCGGATCTCGTTCCATATTCCGGCGGCGCTCGTGCGGGGGCGAGGGCTGACCCCGATACGGTTTCAGACGAAAAAGGTGTTCCAGCCGTCGGACGCCGATCTGCGCCCGCTGTCGTTCCTCGTGCGCGAATTGGCGATCTCCCGGGTGGAGCCGAGCGACACCGCAATCGGGTGAACGGGGGTCTGCCACGCAAGGTGTTCGCGGCTATGATGATTGGTATGGCTCGATCTGCGATTACCCGCCTTGTCATGTTGTTGCTTGGCTGGGGAGCGTTGCTGACCGGATTACCCTGTCGCGCCGATGCCGAAGCAGATCTTGGCGAACTCGCCCCGTTCTATCGGAGCACGCAGCTTCAGGGCCACCTGATCGGCATGGGCCTGGTTGAGATCCCGGATTATCTCCAGGCAGCCGACATCGATCTGCGTTACAAGAAAAATCCGCGGCTGCGGAGCGAGATTCCGTTCGTCGACAGCTTCAGCATCGTCCGCTTCCTCGGCGGCTTCAACGAGGAGGCGCTGCGCCGCCTCAATCTCGCTGACGAGCGCTGGGGCAAACGCTCGCTCGATTACGCGGTAAAAGGCGCGGACGGTGCGTTGCAATTCCGCCCGGAAATGATCCGCCGGCGGCTCGAACCCTATCTGCAGGCCGGCTATCGACCGCAAGACATCCTGATCAGCCTCAGCAACGTGCCGTGGGACGTGGCGACAATCGACGGCGGCCCGGCAAAAGGGGGGATCTGGGGCCGCAGCTCGCCGCCCAACCTGAAGGAATGGCGGACGGTGATCTCCCATTTCGCCGAGGACCTCAAGCAATATCTCGGCAACGACGCAGCCACGGCGGTGAGCTTCAAAACCGGCGTCGAATACGACAAGAAGGTGAGCTTTGACGGAACCGACGCCGAGTTCTTCCGGTTTTACGAGGCGACCGATCGGGCGCTCCGTTCGGTATTGCCGAACGCGGTTCTAAGCCCCGGCGAATTTACCGCCGGCGGAACCTGCCCGGCAAAGTTGAGCGACAGGTGCGTCTACGATACGAAGGACCTGCTCGGCTTTGCAAATCGCGAGCAACTAAAGGTTGGTTCGGTTCCGCGCAGCCTCCATTCGCTTTTTGACAGGGGCAACCCGTCGCCAAGACACACGGCGCGACGAGCCGAGGAATCCTACGCCGGCCTGCCGCCTGGGATTGCCGAAATCCACCAGTTCGGATTGCTCGGCGAGCCCTTCGGTCTCGCCTCCGGAGGAAACCCCGGACCGCTACAGGCCAACTGGGAATTCCAGGTTATGATGCAGCTGCAAGAACGGTTGAAACCGCGCCGAGTGTTCCATTGGGGCGGATTGGCCAGGGTCGGACAGCTGCAATTCTTAAACGGCTCCGGCTTTGTGCGCCTTCTCCTCGATCATTATCTCGGATATCGCTTGTATAGACTGGACACCCAGGACGAGTTCGGCCGCGCCGGCGGGACGGTTTCCGAAACTCTCGCCGTCGGTCTCGTCGGGCGCAACGGGTCGGCGGTCATTGTATCGAGCTTTAGTCCGCAGCCGAGCAAGGGAACGCGAACCGTTGAGGTTACGCTGCCGCCGAACATGCTGGCGCACTCGTCGAGTGGCCTTCGCACGCTCCGCTATCGGGAGAGCGACAACGTCTTTGGCTTGATCCGCGCCGACCTGAGCGCCGACAACAATCTCAAGCCGGAATTCGTCTCCTGCGCCCTGTGCCTTGGCGCCCCGATCAGAATGGCGCTGGACCCGCAGCGCGCGCGCCCGATGCTGGCGCGCAACTGGGGACGGTATGTCGAGCAAATGAAGAAAAATCTGCGATGGCGCGCCGGCGGCGCCGACGTAGCGATCAATGGCCGCGTGCTGCGCGTCGAAATGGAAGCGGGGGAAATGTTGGTCGTGGACGCCCGGTGACACACTGGCTCGAACCTCATCCCACCAGCCAGCCGGTCGACCGCGGCGTTTCAAATAAAGAAGGCTTCTAACTTGAAACACGCTGACCGTCGGTCTAGACTAAGTAGTCGAGGCCACCGCTGGAGCATCGGCAAAGATAGCTGCGCGGACTTTTCGGCGGAGCCCGATCCGAACCCGGAATTCAACGAGCGCAAGGCATTGGGCGTCGCTAGAAGGCTAATTATGCTGTGACCCGGTTCGTAGTCATCGGCCCGGCCCGCTCGGGAACGACCGCGTTGCGCATGTCTCTTGGCCAACATCCGCAAATCGTATGCCATGGCGAAATCCTCGCCCCGAACCGGGTTATCGGGCTTTCGCATCACGCGCGAGGACTGCCGGCAGACCCCGCTGAAGCGCTCCAAGTACGAGCCCGGGATGCGATCGCATTTGTCGAGCAGGCCTTTGTCACCCATCGGCCGGTCAACGGATTCAAGGTTCGATATAACCAGGTTGTTCAGGTGCACGCGGCGGAAGTGCTTTCGCGATTGCGCGCGGACAAGGAGCTGGCGATCATTTTTTTGTGGCGGCGGAATTTGGCGCGACGTTACCTTTCCGAGCTAAAGTTATACGTCCAGTATCTAAATAGATCCGCGCGGGAACGTGAATTTATGCTGCGGCCGACACCGGAGGAAATGTTTCAGGATTGTCGCAACCAGCTTTGCATGCGGGAGATGGTGAAGGGGCTCTTTACCACTCAACCCGCCGTGGAACTGGTCCACGAGGATGTTATCGAGGGGCGCTCACTACCGCAAATAAACGCACTTCTCAGCTTAACGCTACCGGAAATTACACTAATCGATCGTAAGGCGGATTACCAAAACGATATCGTCGTGACAGTCGCCGAAGAAGCTCAGCTCCTTACAGCATACGAGCGCCGACGCCACGAGTTCGAGCCGCTTTAGCATGCCGCCGAAGGTCACGATTGTCGCCAACTGCCAGGGGGCGCCGCTCGCCGGTATACTGAAGCTTTTTTTCGGAATCCAGGTCGTCGAGGTTATCGCGGTCCATCGGCAGGATGTCATCAAGGTTGATGTTTTGGAGCGCGCCGTCGAAGCCAGCGATTTTGTTCTGACGCAAGAAATACACCGCGGCTATCCGGTTGAATGGGTTCGGACGGCGGCGCTGCGCGAGCGATGGCCAAGCAAGCTGATGGTTTGGCAGAACCTCTACTTTCGAGGCTACAACCCGGAGCTTATCTATTTGCGCCCGGAGCGCGGCCGGCATTATCGCGGTCCGTTGGGGGACTACCATATCGCCGATATCGTCGAGGGCTTTCGCGGCGGCCGGCCCGCCGCTGTCGTTGCGAGGGAGATCCGGGACCCCGATTTCAATCGGGCGCGCTATGGCGCAGAAATCGAGGCAAGCGTCGCAGAGTTGCGCGACCGGGAAAAGGCAACGATTACACCTGTCGCCGATTACATCGAGAAGAATTTTCAACACCGGCGACTCTTCTACACGTTCAATCACCCCAGCAACGCGCTGATCTTCAGGGCCGCCGCGATGATCGCGGGTGCGATCGGACTCCGACGACTGCAGCCGTTTCGGGCCGATCTGATTAACGAGGCTCTGAACGAGATTCTCCTGCCGATCAATCCAGCGGTTCGACTGGACGTGAGCGAAACGGTTTCGGATTGGAATCATTTTACCGGCTTCGATTATTCGTTTCGTCCGGAGCGGGTCGTCGCAGTCGGGAGAAACCGGCGATTCTACACGCCTGAGGAAGTCGTGGAGCATTTCTACCGCGTGTACGATTTCCTGAAGCTGGACGGAGTAGGGGACCGGCCGCACATCATGCCCTTGTAATGAGGGTGTCACTGCGCTCGACCCACCCGACGATTCCTCGGTAGCGCGATCCGCGCGCGAGGCGCGGGCGGCATTGAGAAAATAACGAGCCGCGCCCGGCAAAATCCGCTTTACACTGCGCCAAAATTCGCAGCGGAGGGCGCGCCATGCAATATCGTCGGATCTCGGCCGATTGCCATCTCGACCTGCCGTGGCTGCCGCCTGAGCTGTTCGTCTCGGAGGCGGCGCGCGACCTCAAGGATCGCATGCCCTATGTCGAGGACGGACCCGAGGGCCCGCGCTGGACGACCAAGGCGGGCGTGTTCATGGGTATCCCCGGCGCGGTCGGCTCGGTCGGCGCGCCGTTCGTGCCCGGCCAGAATTACCGCGTCGACAAGATGGCCGAGACCGGGCTTTACGAGGCTGGCAAGCGCGGCGAGCGCCGCCCGGGCGACCCGCATCTGCGCATCAAGGAAATGGAGAAGGACGGCGTCGACGCCGAGATCATCTTCGGCATCCTGGGGGTCGCAGCGCGGGTCGAGGACCCTATCGCGGCCAACGAGATGCTGCGCATCTACAACGACTGGCTGCGCGAGTTTTGCAGCCATTACCCCGACCGCCAGATCGGCCTCGCCTGCCTGCCCTACGGCGACATCGACGCGGCGGTCAAGGAAATCCACCGGGTCGCCAGGCTCGGCCTCAGGGGCCTCGAACTATCGTGCTCGTGGGACATGGAGCCGATGTGGCACCCGATGTGGGACCCCTTATGGAAGGCGGTCAACGAGGTGCAGCTGCCGCTCCATTTCCACACCTTCCCGTCGGTGCCGCAAAAGGTGCGCGAGCGCCAGACCGGCCTGACCCGCAAGATGGCGCAGTTCACGTCAGTGGCCGGGTTCCAGATGAACCTGATCAACATCATCGCCGCGATCATCGGGGCCAATGTGCTGGAGCGGTACCCGAATTTGCGCATCGGTTTCGGCGAGAGCGGCATCGGCTGGCTCCCTTACGCGCTCGACCGCATGGATTTCGAGTGGGAGGACCGCTTCCGCGACCTCGGCCTCAAGATGAAGCCGAGCCTGTATTGGCGCCGGCAGTGCCGCGCGACCTTCCAGTTCGACCGCATCGGCCCCAAGCTGATCGAGGAGATGGGGGTCGAGACCCTGATGTGGGGCTCGGATTACCCGCACCCGGACGGCGTTTGGCCGGAATCCTCCAAATACATCGACGAACAATTCGCCGGGCTGCCCGCCGACACGATCCACAAGATCACCTGCGAGAACGCCGCCAAGTTCTACGGGCTGATCAATTGACCACTGAGCGGCGCAGCCGCCCAGTGGTCATCCCGGCGCAGGCCGGGATCCATGCTGGCTAGCGCACCTGTGGATGACAAATGGATCCCGGCCTTCGCCGGGATGACAAAGAAGGAATGAACCACATGACCTATGACCTGCTGATCAAGAATGGCCGCATCGTCGACGGCTCGGGGGGCCCGTCATTCCGCGGCGATGTCGGGGTCAAGGACGGCAAGATCGTCGACATCGGCAAATTGTCCGGCCCGGCGACGCGCACCGTCGACGCCGCCGGCCTTGTCGTCTCGCCCGGCTTTGTCGACAATCATTGCCATTACGACGCGCAGGTCACCTGGGACCCGCTGTGCTCCTATTCGTGCGACCACGGCGCGACCTCGGTCATTTTCGGCAATTGCTCGCTGTCGCTGGCGCCGGTCAAGAAGGGCACCGAGGAACGGCTGTCGGAGTTCCTCTCCTATGTCGAAGCGATCCCGATGGACGTCTTGAAGACGCTCGAATTCACCTGGGAGAGCTTTCCGCAATATCTCGAACAGATGGACCGCAACCTCGGGGTCAATGTCGGCAATTTCATCGGCCACACCGCGGTGCGGTATTACGTGATGGGCGATGAGTGCCAGAAGCGCACCGCCACCGACGACGAGATCAGGGAGATGCAGGACCTCGTGCGCGACGGCATGAAGGCCGGCGCGCTCGGCCTGTCGGTGTCGCGCAACCAGGGCCATTTCGACCCGCAGGGCGTCCACATTCCGGCGATCTGGGCCGACGAGAAGGAAATCTTCGCGCTCGGCGACGTGCTGCGCGAACTCGGCACCGGCCTTATTCAATCGGGCGGCGGCAACGCCGCCGAGATGAAGGACGCGCTGATGAGCCGCCTCAGCGAGGCGACCGGCCGCACCGTCGTCTACAACAATCTCGGCCAGACGATGCGCCGTCCCGGCCAGTGGCAGAAGCACATGGAGCAGGTCAACGCGACGACCGCCCGCGGCATCCGCGCCTTCCCGATGTGCACGCCGAACCGCATCACCGACTATTTCCAAATGCGCAATACGCAGACCTTCCGCGGGATGGCGGTGTGGCACCCGATCTGCCTGTCCTCGCCCGAGGAGATGCTGAAATCCTATGCCGACCCGGAAGTCCGCCGGAAGCTCCACGACGAGGCGATCGAGTTCAAGAACGGGCCGGCGATCGGCATCTGCTCGACCTGGTGGGACTACATGGTGCTGCAGACCGCCGTGCTGCCGAAGAACAAACAGTACGAGGGCAAGACCGTTGGCCAGATCGCCGCGGCGCAGGGCAAGGGCATCATCGATTGCTTCCTCGACCTCGCGGTCGAGGAGCACCTCGACACCGAGTGGCTGCACGGCGAGAACAACGTCGACGACGCGGCGGTGGCGCAGATCCTGAACTATCCGAACGCGATCATCGGCCTCTCGGATGGCGGCGCGCATGTCCAGTTCCAGAGCGGCTTCGGCTTCAGCACCCGGCTCCTGTCGGAATGGGTGCGCGAAAAGCAGATCATGTCGCTGGAGACCGCGGTGCGCCGGCTGACCTTTGAATCCGCGTCGACCTTCGGGCTCTACGACCGCGGCCTGTTGCGCCCCGGCATGGTCGCCGACATCGTGATCTTCGACCCCGACACGGTAAAGCCGCTGCCGCTCGAAGTCGTGCACGATTTCCCGACCGGCGCCAAGCGCATCAAGGAGCCGGCCCAGGGCATCCACATGACGATCGTCAACGGCCAGATACTGCTCGAAGACGGCAAGCACACCGGCAATCTGCCCGGCCGGGTTTTGCGCAACACCTACTACAAGGCCAACCACGCTTAGGGTTCGCGCCGGCTAACCCCCACCCAGCCCTCCCCCGCTTGCGGGGGAGGGTTGTTAGTCAGGCCTCGGCTTACTCCCCCTCCCCCGCAAGCGGGGGAGGGCTGGGGCGGGGGTTTTCAGAAGTGCCGCCGGCCTTGATGCCGCCACCGGCTCAGCCGTCACGGCCGCCGCCCGCGCGGCTATCATGTCGCCAAGCATCTCGGCCGGCGGCGTCTTCGCCTGATAGCGGCACAGATCGGCGATCGCGCAGACCGGGCAGTCGGGCTTCCTCGCCTTGCACACATACCGCCCGTGCAGGATCAGCCAGTGATGCGCGCCGTGCTTGTAGCGCGCCGGGGTCACCGCTTCGAGCCCCAGTTCGACGGCGAGCGGCGTCTTGCCCGGCGCAATGCCGGTGCGGTTGCCGACCCGGAAGATATGCGTATCGACCGCGATCGTCGGCTCGCCAAACGCGACGTTGAGGACGACATTGGCGGTCTTGCGCCCAACCCCGGGCAGCGTTTCGAGCGCCTCGCGCTGGCGCGGCACGACGGCGCCATGCTCATCGATCAAAAGCCGCGACAGCGCGATGATATTGCGCGCCTTGGTGCGAAAGAGCCCGATCGTGCGGATCAATTCGGTCACCCGCTCCTCGCCGAGCGCCAGCATCTTGTGCGGCGTGTCGGCCAGCGCGAACAAGGCCGGCGTCGCCTTGTTGACCCCGACATCGGTCGCCTGCGCCGACAGCACGACCGCGACCAACAGCGCGAACGGGTTGATGAATTCGAGCTCGGTCTGCGGTATCGGCCGGCTGGCCGAGAGCCGCCGGTAGAACTCCGCGACCTCTCGCTTCGAGAATGGGCGTTTCGAGATTGGGCGCATCGCCCGAGTGTAGAGGCGTCGAGCGCCCGCGACAAACCCCGCGGGCTTCGGGCTGTGTCTCAGTTTGGTGCTGCATGACCGCCGTGCGTCCTTCGAGACGCGCCCTTCCGGGATGCTCCTCCGAGTCTGACTTGAAATGGATCGTGTCATATCAGGTTTTTGCCAGACGGCGGGAGAGGAGGCGCAAGTGCGCGAGCAAGACCCAGGCGGTGGCGCTGGGGATGGTCGCCTCGAAATCTTTGGGCAGACGGCGCGAACGGCCGAGCCCGGCGAAGGTGCGCTCGACCACCCATCGCCGGGGCAGCAATTGCAAGCCTTTGACCCCGGGTGGTCGCTCGACGATTTCGATCGTCCACGGGCCGCAATCGGCAACGGCATTGCGCAATTGTTCGCCGCGATCGGCGCGCCGCGCGCAACAGCGCCGCGCCGATCCGGGGCCCAGGTGCCCTCGTCGCGCCAGCGATAGAAATAGCCCTGCACACGACCCAACCGCCGCGGCGGCGGCACCAGCGGTGCGATCTGCGCCCACTCCGCCTCGCGCGTGTCGCTTGCATAACCCAACTCGTCACGCCGATACTGCGCGCGGGTGGTTTCAGTCCACATGTTGTGGCTCCGTATTTGTCAGCCAACAACACAGAATCACAACCAACTGAAATCACCCAATTCATTTTGGGCCAGACTCTCAGGATGAGGTATTTTCTTAATGCCATCAAAGAAGCGCACCTCATGCTGAGGAGCGCCCCGGAAGGGGTGCGTCTCGAAGGACGCAAGGCGCCCGTGCAGCCGTCTCGGAACGTGTGCGTGCTCTGGCGCTCTCGCGGGGGTAAGGGAAGGCGATGCTGTTGATCCCCTGCCCGTGGTGCGGGCCGCGCGACGAGGTCGAGTTCGGGTACGGGGGCGAGGCGCATATCGCGCGCCCGACCGACCCGGATGCGCTCGACGATTCCGCCTGGGCCGAGTATTTGTTTATGCGCGACAACCCGAAAGGACTCCTCACCGAGCGCTGGGTCCACAGAAACGGCTGCCGGCGCTGGTTCAACCTCTTACGCGACACCGTTTCGCACCGCATCCTCGCCGCCTACCGGATCGGCGAGCCCCCGCCGGCGCGCGGCGAATTTCCGTGACCCAGCCGTTTCGCCTGCAGGTCGGCGGCCTGATCGACCGGGGCCAAATTCTGAACTTCCGGTTTGACGGCCGCCCCTACGAAGGCCACCCCGGCGACACGCTGGCCTCGGCGCTGCTGGCCAACGGCGTGCGGGTCGTCGCCCGCAGCTTCAAGTATCACCGGCCGCGCGGCATCGTCTCGGCCGGAGCGGAGGAACCGGCTGCCCTCGTCCAGCTCGAAACCGGCGCCCATACCGAGCCGAACCGCCGGCCGACCGACATCGCGCTCTATGACGGGCTGCGCGCGGCGGGGCAGCACGCCTGGCCGAGCCTCGGCTTCGATGTCGGCGCGCTGATCGGCGGATTGGGGCCGCTCGTTCCGGCCGGGTTCTACTACAAGACCTTCATCCAGCCGCGCGCGCTGTGGCGGGCGCTGTGGGAGCCGGCATTACGCCGCATGGCCGGGCTCGGCGAGGCTCCGACGCTGCCCGACCCGTCGCGCTACGACAAGCGGCACGTCCATTGCGACGTCATGGTGATCGGTGGCGGACCGGCCGGGCTCGCCGCAGCGCTGGCCGCCGGCCGTAGCGGCGCCCGTGTGATCCTCGCCGACAGCGACAGCGTCTTCGGCGGCGCGCTGTTGCGCCGCTTCTATCGGATCGGCGACGGCGAGGGCGCGCAATGGGCCGCCGGGGCGGTCGCGGAGCTGGCGACGATGCCCGAATTGCTGCTGTTGCCCGAGACCACCGTGACCGGGCTTTACGACGGCAATTACCTGGTCGCGGTCGAACGGGTCGGCGAGCGCCTCGGCCCCGCCGCGCCGGCCGGCCTGCCGCGCCAACGCCTGTGGCATATCCGCGCGCGCCGAATCGTGCTGGCGACCGGGGCGCTCGAACGCCCGCCGGTGTTCCCCGACAACGATCGCCCCGGCATCATGCTGGCGAGCGCCGTCGAGAGCTACCTGCACCGCCATGCGGTGATGCCCGGCCGGCGCGCCGTGCTGTTCGTCAACAACGACGATTCCTACCGCGTCGCCGCGACCCTGGCCGCCGCGGGGATCGCGGTCGCCGCGATCGTCGATCCGCGCCCCGAAGCCGGCGGCGCGGCGCGGCGCCTTGTCGAGGGGATGCCGCTCTATAGCGGGCATGTCGTGGTCGGGACGGCCGGCCGCGCCGGGTTGCGCCGGGTATGGCTGCGGCCGCGCGGGCGCGACGGCTCGGCCGAGGGCAGCGCCACCGCGATCGACTGCGATCTGCTCGCGGTGTCGGGCGGCTGGAACCCGACCCTCAATCTGTTCGCGCAAGGCGGGGGCGGGCGGCTCCGGTTCGACGAGGATCTGGCCGCGTTCGTGCCGGGCGTGACCCAGGCCGACATCGACTGCGTCGGGGCCGCCGCCGGAAGCCTCGGGCTCGGGCGCTGCCTCGCCGAGGGGGACGCGGCCGGGACCCGCGCCGCGACCCTGTGCGGCTTCGGCCCGTCAGGGCCTTCTGGCGAGCCCTCGGCGCTGCCCGAAACCGATGACCGCGAGGACACCGCGCAAGCCCCGCTCGCGGCCCCGCTGTTGTCACGGCGGGGAGTGCGCTGCGCCTTCGTCGATCTGCACAACGACGTGACCGCCGCCGACATCGCGCTGGCCGCTCGCGAAGGCTACGCCGCAATCGAGCACGCCAAACGCTACACGACGCTCGGCATGGGGACCGACCAGGGCAAGACCGGCAACATCGCCGGCCTGGCATTGCTTGCCGCGGCGACCGGGCAAACCATCGCCGCGACCGGCACGACGTCTTTCCGCCCGCCTTATGTGCCGGTCAGCTATGGCGTCCTCGCTGGGCGCGAGCGCGGGCGGCTCGCCGACCCGGTGCGCCTCACCCCGATGCACGACTGGCATGTCGCCGCCGGCGCGGTGTTCGAGGATGTCGGCCAGTGGAAGCGGCCCCGTTATTACCCGCGCGGGGAGGATATGGCGGCGGCGGTGCGGCGCGAATGCCTGGCGGCGCGCGACCGGGTGGCGCTGTTCGACGGCTCGACCCTCGGCAAGATCGAATTGTTCGGCCGCGACGCGGGGCGCTTCCTCGACCGTATTTACATCAACCGGTGGCAGAATCTCGCGGTCGGACAGTGCCGCTACGGCGTGATGTGCCGCGACGACGGCATGGTGTTCGACGACGGTATCGGTACAAGGCTCGCGCCCGACCGATATTTCCTGACGACGACATCAGGTAATGCCGCCGCGGTCTTCGACTGGTTCGAGGAGTGGCTGCAGACCGAATGGCCCGAATTGGAGGTGTTCTGCAATTCGGTGACCGAGGAATGGGCCAACGCCACCCTGGTCGGCCCGCGCGCCCGCGACGTGCTGGCCGCGCTGGCGCCGCGCCTCGCGCTCGACCGCGCCACGTTTCCGTTCATGCGGGTGCGCGAGGCCGATGTCGCCGGCATCCCGGCGCGGATTTTCCGGGTCGGCTTCTCGGGCGAGCTGAGCTACGAGATCAACGTGCCGGCCGATCGCGGCCTCGCGCTGTGGGAGCGCCTGATCGAGACCGGCGCGGCCTGCGACATCGCGCCCTACGGCACCGAGGCGATGCACGTGATGCGCGCCGAGAAGGGTTATTTTATCGTTGGCCAGGAGACCGACGGATCGGTGACGCCGCTCGACCTCGGGCTCGGGCTGCTGATCGGGCGCGACCCCGACAATCCCGATCGCGATTTCCTCGGTCGCCGCTCCCTGGCGCGCAGCGACACCGCCCGGCCCGGCCGCAAGCAGCTGGTCGGCCTGCTGCCCGACGACCCCGAAGAGGTATTGCCCGAGGGCGCCCAGCTCGTCGCCGAACTGGGCGGGACGCCGCCGCTGCCGATGATCGGCCATGTGACATCGAGCTATTATGGCGCGCGGCTCGGGCGCGGCTTTGCGCTGGCGCTGGTCGAGGGCGGGTGCTCGCGCCACGGCGAGCCGGTCTGGGCGCCGTTGCCCGACCGCATCGTCGCGGCGCGGATCTGCCCGCCGGTGTTCTACGACATCGACGGAAACCGCCGCGATGGCTGACGATCTTGGCCTCCGGCCCCGGCGCCGCTCGCCGCTCGACGGGCTGCTACCTTGGTCGCTTCCCGGCGACGCCGTGGCACTCGCCGAATTGCGCTTCGCCGAGCAGATCGGGCTGCGGGTCAGGCCGCCGGTCTCGGCCTATCTCGCCGGCGTGCCGTTGCCGCTGGAGCCGAACCGGGTCGCGAGCATGCGCGAATTGCGCAGCTTGTGGCTCGGCCCCGACGAATGGCTGGTCACCGCCCCCGAGGGCCTGGCGCCCGACCTGCCGGGGCGTCTCGCGCGCGCGCTCGCCGGCCGCCACGCCAGCGTCCTCGATCTATCCGCGAGCCGCGTCATCATCGAGATCGCCGGCGCGCGGGCGCGCGACCTCCTCCAAAAAGGCTGCGGCCTCGACCTCCATCCGCGCGCGTTCGGCCCCGGCCAATGCGCCCAGACTCTGTTCGCCAAGCTCCCGGTCATCATCGACCAGCTCGGCGCCGCGCCCGTCTATCGGCTGTTCGTGCGCCGCTCGGCCGCGCGCTGGCTCGCCGAATGGCTGATCGACGCCGCCGAGGAATTTCGTTTCGTGCGCTGAATCTTTCCCCGTTTTCGTCATTCCCGCGAAAGCGCACGGCTGTCCGGTTAACTTCGTAAGGGCGGTTGTTCGAAGGGTTACAGCCACATCGTCTCAGAAAATCCCCTTGGCCGGGCTTGTCCCGGCCATCCACGTCTTGAAACGCCCGTGAAGCGTCCAGGAACGACGTGGATGGCCGGGACAAGCCCGGCCAAGGGGTATCTG
>CAMATN010000120.1 GCA_945861155.1 Rhizobium sp. Q54 | reverse complement strand
TCTCGCGCAGCACGCCGCGCAGCGTCGCCTCGTCGTTCGCGGTGGCCGAGGCGACCACCCGGCGCGAGCCGCGGCGCAGGACGCGCGCGGTTGCGCGGCCCTCGCGGCCTGGCCGGATCGTGGCGAAAACCTCGGCCGGCTCGACTCGCCGCAACACCCGCTTCAGCGCCTGGAGCCCCTCGGCGGTTTCCACGTCGAGCGCCGGGGCTTCGCCCTCCTCGGGCTCGACTTCCTCGTCGACCGCCGCGTCGACCGCTTCGACCGAGCGATGCCGCGCCAGCGATTGATAGACCGCGCGACCCGCCTCGGTATCGATGCGCGATTGCAGTTCCCAGCTTTCGCCGCGCGCCGACAGTTCGGTGATCAGCGCGAACAGATCGTCGCAATCTTCTTCGTGGGTGCAGGTCAGAAAGGCCAGTCTTCCGTCGTGCTCGATGATGCGGTCGTCGTCCTCGGCAAAACCGAGTTCACCGAGCGCGTTGTCGAGCGCCCGGCGCGAGGCGACGAGAAGCACCGTCACATGCAGGCGGCGGCCGGGCTCCGCGGGCGCTTCCGTCTCCTTCTCGGCCATCGCTTCTCCTTGATGCCTCCGAATACAAGCAGCCGGGCGTGACGCGCAACCCTCTTGCGATTCAGCCGAGCCGGCTTTCGCCAAGCCGGCTGATGCGCACGTCGCGGTGGATGCCGATATTCATCACCAGACCAAATCCCAACATCAGCGTCACCATCGCGGTTCCGCCGTAGGAAATCAGTGGCAGCGGCACCCCAACGACCGGGATCAGACCCATGACCATCGCCGTATTGATAAACGCGTAGAGGAAGAAAGCGGCGGCAATCCCGAGGGCGAGCAGGCGGCCGAACTGGCTGCGGCTGCGCAGCGCGATCGCGAAGGCATAGAGGATGACCAGGATGTAAAGCACGAGCAGCGCCAGCCCGCCAACCAGACCGAACTCCTCGGCGATCATCGTGAAGATGAAGTCCGTCTGTTTTTCCGGCAGGAAGCTGAGGTGGCTTTGCGTGCCGTGCAGAAACCCCTTGCCGAAGAGGCCGCCCGAACCCAGCGCGATCTTCGACTGCAGGATGTGGTAGCCGGCGCCGAGCGGATCGCGCTCAGGGTCGATGAAGGTGTAGAGCCGGGCCTTCTGGTAATCGCGCAACATCGACCAGGCGAGCGGCGCCGCCGCCGCCGCGATCAGCGCCGCCGCCCCGAATATCCACAGCCGTACGCTGGCCAGAAAGAACAGCACGGCGCCGCAGGCCAGCAGCATCATCGCGGTGCCGAGATCGGGCTGCTTCAAGACCAACGCGACCGGAACGGCAACCATCAGCGCCGGCGCCGCGAGGTAGCGCAGCCGCCCGGCATTGTCGGTCGAGACCCCGTGAAAATAACGGGCGAGCGCCAGCACCAGCGCGATCTTCATGATTTCCGAGGGTTGCAGCTGAACAAATCCGAGACCGATCCAGCGCTGCGCCCCCATGCCGGCGATCCCGCGCAGATCGACGGCGACGACCAGCGCCAGCGAGATCGCGTAGATCCAATAGGCGCTGCGGAACCAGTACCGTATGTCGATCAGCGCCGCCGCGATCATCGCGACCAGAGCGATCGCGAACCGGGTCATCTGGCGCGAAGCCCAGGGCTGCAGATTGCCGTTCGCGGCCGAATACAGCATCGCGAAGCCGATCCCGGCGATCATCGCCAGCAACAGCACCAGCCCCCATTGGATGCCGCGCAGCTTGTCGGCGAGGGTTAGCTCGCGCCGGCCGATATCGGCGGACAGGCTGACCATCGCTAGCCGCCTCCTGGCCGCGCTAACGGCCCCGACTGCGCCACCGGACCCGGCAGCCGCCGCGCCGGATCGCGCCGCTGCGTCTCGATCAACACGTCGCGGCAGATCGGCGCCGCGACCGCCGACCCGCCGCCGCCGGCCGCTCCGCCGTGCTCGACCACGACGGCGCAGATATAGCGCGGCGCCGCAATCGGGGCGAAAGCCACGAACAGCGCGTGGTCGCGCTCCTTCCACGGGATCTCGGTCACCTTGCGCAAGCCGTGGTCGCGCTCGTATTGGGTGATGCGCCGGACCTGCGAGGTCCCGGATTTTCCCCCCATCGCGAGTGCGGGGTCCGACATACGCGCGGCATAGGCGGTGCCGCCCTGTTCGTTGACCACGGCCCGCATCCCGTCGAGCACGAGGGCAAGGTGGCGCGGGTTGATCCCAAGCGCCGCGAAGGCCGGAGCCTGCTGGTCGCCGCCGGGCGGCAAGCGTCCCTCGCGCAGCAGGTGAGGCACGACCGCGCGGCCGGTCACGAGGCGGGCCGTCATGATCGCCATCTGCAATGGCGTCGCCGACACCGAGCCTTGGCCGATGCCGGCGATCAGCGTCTCGCCCGGTTGCCAGCCGGTGCCGGTCGTCGCCAGTTTCCAATCGCGTGTCGGGATCAGGCCGCCGCGCTCGCCCGCAATATCGAGCCCCACCGCACTGCCGTAGCCGAAACGCCGCGCCATCGCCGCGATGCGGTCGATGCCGGTACGGCGCGCCGCTTCATAAAAGAACACGTCGCACGATTCTTTTATCGCATCGCGGACATGAAGGGTCCCGTGGCCGCCCTTTTTCCAGCAATGAAACGTGGCGGTGCCGAGGTCGAAATGGCCCGGGCAGCTGACCGCGGTATCCGCGGTAATAACGCCGGCATCGAGCGCGGCGAGCGCCACCACCGGCTTGAACGTCGAGCCGGGCGGGTAGGTCCCGCCCACCGCCTTGTCGACGAGCGGATGGCGCGGATCGGTCGACAGTTCCTGCCAGGCGGCCTGGGTCAGACCCGTCGAGAACAGCGTCGGATCGAAGCTCGGGCTCGACACCAGGGCGAGCACGTCGCCGATCGTCGCATCGAGCAGCACGCATGAGACGCTCGGTTCCTTGGCGCAGCGCCGCGCCACGAAATCCTGAATCGCCATGTCGAGGCCGAGCACCACATCCTCGCCAGGCTGCCCGGGCCGGTGGGCAAGCTCGCGCACGACCCGGCCAAAGGCGTTGACCTCGACCTGGCTCGTACCGGCGGCGCCGCGCAGCCGAATGTCCTGCGACTTTTCGATCCCGCTCTTTCCGATCCGCAGATCCGGCAATTCGAGCAGCGGATCGCCGGTCAGCTCTTTCTCCGATACCGCGGCGACATAGCCGAGCACATGCGCGGCCGTCGCCCCATGCGGGTAGTGCCGGATCATGCCCTGCTCGATCGCGACGCCGGCAAGTTCGGGAATCGCGACCTCGACCCGCGCCATCTCCGCCCAGCTCAGATTGGCGCGCACCGCCAGGGGCACGAAACTGTGCTTGCGGCGCGCGTCGCGCAGCACGCGGCGGCGATCGGCATCGCTGATCTCGATCAGCGATGCGAGCGCGGTCAGCGTCGCCTCGAGATCGCCGGCCTGCTCGGGCACGACGACAACCCGGTAATTATGCCGGTTATCGGCGAGAGTGACGCCGAAGCGATCGAAAATGCGGCCGCGCTGCGGCGCCAGGAGCCGCAAATTGATGCGGTTTTCGTCGGCCAGGACCGTGTATCGGTCCTTTTCGACAATTTGCAGCTGGTACAGCCGGCCTGCGAGCAGGCTGCCAAGCAGCGCCTGGCCGCCGGCGAGCAGCGCAGCCCGTCGGGTAAATAATTTGTGGCGTTGGCTTTCGTTAGGCACGGCAGCGGGGCCTGGCCCTAGCCCGCCTCGTCAACCGGTGGCGCCCATTAGCGCGCGCTGGGTTCGCCCCAACGCGAAGCTCGCCACCGGAAAGATCGCGACCGTCAGCACCGTGCGAAACATCGTGGTGCGGAAATCGAAAAAGCTGAGCTGCATCAGACAATGCAGCGCCCACAGGCCCAGCATCGCGACCCCGGCGAGCAGCGCGAAACCGCTCCACACGAACGGAAAGGTTCGGCCGATAAAGGCGCGGCGGTAGCGCAGCACCGCGGCGCGCGCGAGCAGCAGCACCAGGGCTCCCGCCCCGACCGCCGTCCCGGCGACCAGGTCCTGGGTCAGTCCGACCGCGAACAGCCCGATCGGCGGCAGCAAATCGGGCCGGTAGATCGTCCAATGATAAACCGCCATCAAGACGAAAGCCGGGGTCAGCGCGGCATATCCCGGCAGGCGCACCGGCAGGATGGCGAGCAGCGCCGCAAGCACCGTCGTCGCGATCGGCAGCATCTGGGCGAGGCCCGAATTGACCCGGGGCAGCGACGGGATGCTGGAGACTTTCAATTCCATCGGATCAGCGCACGCCGGCCTCGTCGGGGGCCGCCGGCTTGCCGCGCCGACCCGGACGGGCGGCGACCGGCGCCGGCTGGGGCAGACCACCGGACAGCCCGTAATCGACGACCAGCACATATCCCAGCTGCGACAGCTCGACAAAGGGCTCGACCCGCGCCCCGCCCGACCCGAGCGCGGCAACCGTGCCGACCGGCAGACCCGGCGGGAACACGCCGCCTTCGCCGGAGGTCAGGATGCGGTCGCCGATTTTGATCGCGTCGGGGTCGTTGGCGTAAAGCAGCCGAGGGCGCTCGGAATTGTCGCCGGCGAGGATTGCGTTGGCGTTCGTGCGCTGGATGACCACCGGAATGCGCGAGTTGAGGTCGGTGATCAGCAGGACTCGCGCCGAGCGGCTGCCGATCTCGGTCAGTCGCCCGATCAGGCCATCGCCGGTGATCGCCGCCTGCCCGCGCGCGAGCCCCTGGTCCGAGCCGGCATTGACCATCACGGTGCGCACATAGCCGCCGCCCGAATTGGCGATGACCCGCGTCGTGACATAGGACATCGCGTTTTCCGGCGCGGCCTTCAGCAACCCACGCAGCTCGCGATTGTCGGCGGACAGCTTGAGCGCGACCTGCTGCCATTGCAGCAGCCGCTCGTTCTCCCGTTCGAGACGCAGATTGTCCTGGTACATCGTCACAACCCCGCGCACCCGGTCGACGGCCGTCGCGGCGGCGTCGAGCGGGCGCGACAGCGCGTTGAGGGCAGGGGCGGCATTGTCGGTCAAGCTCGCCCGCAGCGAATCGAACATCGATTGATCCGCCTTGCCGAGAAGGATGATCGCCGCCGCCAACAGGATCAGAAGCGGTGGCGTTGTGCGTTGGATCGTCGCGCGCAGTGGCGCTGACGGCCGGATCACCGGTACCTCCCAGTCTGGATCCGGTCAGGCTGTATCCCGCCGTCGAACGCCTGCGTTCGACGAGCGCGGTGGCGCGGTTTTGTCATGCCCCCGATCATCCCCCGCTCGGAGCTTACCCCGTGGTGATTGCCCTCACCAACTATTGATCAATAAGTTTTTAAGCGTCTTCATCTCTTCCAGCGCGCGGCCCGTCCCCAGGGCGACGCAGCTCAACGGATCGTCGGCGATCGATACCGGCAGACCGGTGGCATGGCGCAACACGAAGTCGAGATTGCTGAGCAAGGCGCCGCCGCCGGTCAGCACGATCCCCTTGTCGACGATATCGGCGGCGAGTTCGGGCGCGGTATGCTCGAGCGCGACCTTGACCGCTTCGACGATCGAGCCGACCGGCTCTGCCAGGCTTTCCGAGATCTGCCGCTCGCTGATCGCGATCTCCTTGGGCACGCCGTTCATCAGGTCGCGGCCCTTGATCTCGATGATCCGGCCCTCGCCGTCCTCGGGCATGCAGGCCGACCCGATCTCCTTCTTGATCCGCTCGGCGCTGCCCTCGCCGACCAGCAAATTATGATTGCGCCGGATATAGGCGATGATCGCCTCGTCCATCTTATCGCCGCCGACTCGGACCGAACGCGAATAGACGATGCCGCCCAATGACAGCACCGCCACCTCGGTCGTGCCGCCGCCGACATCGACCACCATCGAGCCCGTCGGTTCGGTGACCGGCAGCCCGGCGCCGATCGCCGCGGCCATCGGCTCCTCGATCAGGAACACGCGGCGCGCCCCGGCGCTTTCAGCCGATTCCTGGATGGCGCGGCGCTCGACCGCGGTCGAGCCCGACGGCACGCAGATGATGATCTGAGGGCTGGCAAAACTGCGGCGGTTGTGAACCTTGCGGATGAAATGCTTGATCATTTCCTCCGCGACCTCGAAATCGGCGATGACGCCGTCGCGCAACGGCCGGATCGCCTGGATGTTGCCCGGCGTGCGGCCCAGCATCAGCTTGGCCTCCTCGCCGACGGCGAGAACCTGCTTCTTGCCCCTGACGCTGGCGATCGCGACCACCGAGGGCTCGTTCAAGACGATACCGCGGCCCTTGACATAGACGAGGGTATTCGCCGTGCCGAGGTCGATCGCCATGTCGGCGGACCACAAACCCAGCATTCTACCAAACATTGCGTTGATTAATCCAAAGTTGCGGCCGAGTCGATGCTCCAGCGCAACCTGCGGTCGCGCATGAAATCGCATTGCCGATCAATGACATTAACGGCCGCATCCGGCAACGGATAGTTGCTGCCGCAGCGGGAGCAAGGGCGATTGCCGGCTCAGCTCGCCTGTCGAGAGCATGATCCTTGCGGATTGCCCGCTTTGTTTCAAGCGGACCCGTGGGCCGGGATTGGGCCGGGATTGGCTCACGGTTGGGTCGAGGCCGCCCGGCAACGGCTAACCGCTTGAAAAATCTTCGGCGATTGCCATCGTAGAGCGGCATGAGCAAACCGCTTCTGGTCAAGCACTCCGTCCGGATCGCCGGCCATCCGACCAGCGTGTCGCTCGAAATGCAGTTCTGGGAGGCGCTGGGCGAGATTGCCGCGCGCCGCGGGCAATCGGTCAATGCGCTGTTGTCGCGGATCGATAACGAGCGCGGCGGCAATTTGTCGAGCGCGATCCGCCTGTTCGTGCTCGAAAGCTGCCGGCGCGGCGAACTTTCTCCAGGCGCTGTCCCGAATGCGCAGCCGGGCCATGACGGGTTGACGTAGGCGCCGGCGAGTGGCAAAGGCGGGTGGCGGGGCCGAGGGGCCGGGGTTGCGCACCCACCCGGTCGGGACCATTCTCACCCAGGCGCGACGGTATGCGCGACTAAGGGATCTGGTCATGGCAGCGGTCGTCAACCTCAACCGGTTCCGCAAGGCGAAACAGCGCGCCGAGGCAGAGCGTCGCGCGGCCGAAAACCGGGCCGCGTTCGGGCGCACAAAAACCGCGCGCCGCGACGCCGACGACGAGCGCGAACGCGTTCAGCGCGAGCTGGACGGCAAACGGATCGAATAGACTACCGAAACGCCGGGCAGAGGGTCGGCGCGCCGCGACCCGACCGGCGGCGCGACCTTATCGAGGCAGCGTATCAAGCTCCTCGCTGAGGTCGCTGCCGAACAAAATTTCTTCCAGGATCGCGCCATCTCCGTCGTCGATTATGACCCGGCTCGGCTGGTCGGCCTCGGCGAGACGGCGGCCCTCGGCCAGTGCCGCCTCGCGCCCGGCAAACGCGATGCGCGGCTCGCTTTCGCCCTCCTTGGTCACGGTCCAACGCGTATCGGCAAGATGCACCCGATAAACATGGCGTCCCAGCATGATCGCCCTCCTGGTTCGGTTGATTGGGGTTCGGTTTGATGGGGTCGGCAGACAGCCTCGGCTCGCCAACGCGCCAGCACCGAAAGGCGTTCCCGGACCGGTAGTGCCGGCCACCGCTAGTCGCGCATCTGAGGGACACAAAAAATCCGGGATCGGCAGGACCGATCCCGGATCAAGTATGCGGGCGGCAAACCCGCGACAGGGAGACTTTGCCGAACTGGACCACGAATAGAGCGAGGGCCCGGCGACTCGCAGGGTCGCATCGCTGCGACTGATTGGACAACGCCTCCCGGGCGGTCGAGGTTCCGCTATGCCGCGCTTTTTCGCCTTCAGCTCAGGGCGACGCGCGCAGTAGCATTCGGCTCGCCGCGGGTCTGGCGCGCCCGGGCAACGCATCTGGCGTCGCCCGTCAGCGTCGAAATCGCCGCCCTTTCCGGGAAGCGCTGGCGGGCGCGACCCAACGCGGCCGGGTCGGTCATGATGATCTCGGCCTGGCGATCGGCGACGACCCCCATCAGCCGGCGCAACGCGTCCCGCCCGCGCGACAGCCGCGAACGGACCGTGCCGACCGGGACGCCGAGCATGTCGGCGACTTCGTCGTAGCGCATTCCCTCGAGGCCGACGAGCAGGATGACCGAGCGCTGTTCTTCGGGCAATTTGGCAATCGCGCGTTCGAGATCGCGCAGTTCGAGCCGCTTGCCCTGGTGCGGCGCCCGGGTCAGCATCGGCTCGGTTTCGCTGAGCCCGACCGAGGCTCCCTCGCGCACGGCGCGGCGGACCTGGTTCACATATTGATTGTGCAGGATCGTGAATAACCAGGCCCTCAAATCCGTTCCCTCTTGCCAGAGGTGGATTTTACCGAGGGCGCGGGCGAGACAATCCTGCACGAGGTCGTCAGCGGTGGCGGCATCGCGAGCCAGCGCGCGTGCGTAACGCCGCAGGCGCGGGATCTCGGCTTCGATGCTCCGATGGATGTCGCCCACGAAAACCTCCCGCTGAGCGATCGGCCGGGCGGCCGATCCGAATACGCGCACTTTATTGGGGGGCTGTAATCGGTTGATG
Source organism: Rhizobium sp. Q54 (assembly GCA_945861155.1). Classification (GTDB taxonomy): domain Bacteria; phylum Pseudomonadota; class Alphaproteobacteria; order ATCC43930; family CGMCC-115725; genus DATARH01. The sequence goes on along the minus strand of CAMATN010000120.1, from coordinate 6,225 downwards.
TCAGCGCCTTTGGTTTTGTGTAAGAAATTGTAACCATCTGTACGGAGCCCTATATGTTGTTGCGGCGGCTTGTTCGTTCCCTTTCCCAAGCACAGCAAGGCAGGATCGCCGCTGATGACTGATAGCGCGCATATCCTGATCGTCGACGACCAGCAGGAGATCTGCGACGTCGTCCAGGAATACCTCACCGGCGAGAACTACCGGGTATCGGCAGCGCATGACGGGGCCGGGATGCGCCGCGTGCTCAGTCAGGGGCATGTCGATCTCGTCATCCTCGACCTGGTGCTGCCCGGCGAGGACGGGCTCACATTGGCGCGTGCGCTGCGCAGCGAATCCGGGATCGGGATCATCATCCTGACCGGGCGCGGCGAGACCGTCGATCGCATCATCGGTCTCGAAATGGGGGCCGACGACTATCTGCCGAAACCGTTCCATTTGCGCGAGCTGTTGGCGCGGGTCAAAGCCGTTCTGAGGCGAGCCCAGGACCGAACCAGCGCCTCGCCGCAGCCGGCCCGATCGCGCGCCCGCTTCGCCGGCTGGAACCTCGACTTGGCCAGTCGCCAGCTGCTGTCGCCGAGCGGGGAGGAGGTGCGCCTGACGACCGGCGAATTCGACCTGCTCGCAGCGTTTGTCAACAACGCCAACCAGGTGCTGTCGCGCGACCGGCTCCTCGATCTGGCGCGCAACCGCGAATCGGGGCCGTTCGATCGCACGATCGACGTGCAGGTCGGGCGGCTGCGGCGCAAGCTCGAGGACGACCCGGAGAACCCGACGCTGATCAAGACCGTGCGCGGCAGCGGCTATATCTTCACCCCGACCGTCGAGACGAGCTGAGAGCGAGCGGGCGCCGTGCGCTTCGGGCCGGGTGGGCTTAGGGCTGGGCCCTCGACCTAGCGCATATTGCCGGTATGGCCGAGCGAATAGCGGCCGGGTTGCGGCCAGACCGTCAGCCCGTGCGGTTCCCTGCCGACCGGGATGATCGTGACCGCGCCGGTGGTGGTGTCGATCGCATAGACGACGCTGTGGTAGCGCCCGGACAACCACAACAGCTTCCCGTCGGCGCTGACGTTGCCCATGTCGGGGCTGCCGCCGCCGGGTATCGGCCAATTGACGACGACCGCTCGGGTGGCGAAGTCGATGACCGAGACGCCGCCCGGCCCGGACCGCCTTCCGTGCGGGTCGCCGACGCCGCGGTAGGTGGCGTAGAGCTTTGTCCCATCCCGGCTCGGGTAGAGACCGTGCGAACCGATGCCGGTCGGGATGAAGCCGATCTCCTTGAAGGCATCGCCATCGACCACGAACACGCCGTCGGCCATCATGTCGGCGACGTAGAACACCTTGCCATCGGGCGCAATACGGATGTCCTGGGGCATTCCGCCGCGCGACAGGCTCAGGCGGTCAACCACCTTGCGGTTGACCATGTCGACTTTGATCAACCCGCCGCCGCCGAACTCGCAGGTAAAAATTGCATATTTGCCGTCGATCGAGAAATCGGCATGGTTGACGCCCGGGCATTGCGGCGTCGCCAGCGATTGCTGCATCGCCATTTCCTGCGGATCGCGGAAATCAAGGCGCCTTAGCCGCTCGGCGACGGCGATCGCCGAGCGACCGTTTGGCAGAAAATAGAGATTGTAAGGGTCGGCGACGCGGATCGCCGGACCGGGCCTGGCGGTCTTCGGATCGATCGGAGTCAGGCTGCCCTCGGCGCCGCGCCGCCCGGTATTCGCCACCCACAGCGTCTTCAGGTCCCAGGAAGGGACGATGTGGTGGGGTTCCCTGCCGACCGGGAAGCGGTCAACCACTTGGAACTTGTCCGGATCGATCACATAAACCTGGTCCGATCCCAGGCTCGGGACATAGATTCGCGGCACGGCGCCGGCGACCGCCGGGCTCATACGCCCTGCCGCCGTCTCGCTGTAGAGGTTTGTCGGATCGACGACCGGCGGCATGCCTTCCATCACCTCGATCGCCTGGGCAAATTGGCCGGCGGCAACGCACAGGCCGATCGCGAGCGCCGCACCGACGCCGCGTGTTGCATTCACTCGACTCGGACTCGTCACCTGATAAACCTCTCCGTAGCGCGCCGCACCACCGCCGCCTTGATCGCTTCGACCGTGTTCGCAACGATCAGGTCGACGCCGAGCTTGCCGAGCGCCGCGCTCGACCGGCTGGGGTCGCCGTTACTCCCCTCGCCGGGCTTCAGCCGGTCGCTTCGCACCAGACTCGGATCCAGCGCCATCATCAACGACGTGTCGGCGAGCCCGGCATGGGTCCCGACCTCGCTTACCGGATAGCCCTGGTCTCCCAGCAGCTTCGCGAAACCGTGGGCGCTCTGCTGGTAATATTCGGGAATCGCATGGGCGCGCACCGAACTCGCGTTCCATTCGCGGTTGAGCCGCTGCGCAACTGCGGCTTCGTTTTTTTGATAGGAGCCGTGATCGCCGAGAAAGACGATGTCGCGGAAGCCATGCAGTTTGAAACTGCGCGCCGCGTATTCGATGATTTTCTCGAGAGCATCGTCCGGGACCGTGATCGTGCCGGCAAAGCGCATATGTCCGGTCGGCGGATCGAGCCGGCCTTCGGGCACGTAGGGCAATACCGGCGCGACAAGCGCGCTTCCGAGCGCGGCGGCAATCTTGCCGGCGAGCAGCTTGACCCGGACATTGTGCTTGCCGAGCGCCATGTGCGGCCCGTTCTGTTCCGTGCCGCCGATCGGGATGATGACAATCGTCTTGCCGGCGGCGATAAGATCGCGCAGTTCGGTCCAGGTCAGATCCTCGATAAACACGCTCGCCGGGGCGGCGGCGCGCGCTGCCGGCGCTACCGCGAATAGAACGCACAGCAGCAGCAAAGCGTTTCTCGCGCGCATGTAATCGGTCCTTGTCGGGGCGCGTGTATCGGCGCCAGCACCGAGATGTTGCCGCCAACGATCGCCCGCGTTCAGGGTCGTGCGGTCCGGCGTCGTGAGCGGAGATGCGGCGCTTGTGCCGCCGGAAAAGTCCGGCGGTCGCCGGTTTTTTTGTTGGCCGAGCCCGGTTAGCCGAGCCGTTGCGGCAAGGCCGCGATCGCGGCATCGAGCAAGGCGCCGCCGCGCGCCTCGTCGGTCTCCGCCACGATAATTTCGCGCGCCGCGGCGATTGCGACATCGACCGCCACGGCCCGGATCTCGTCGAGCGCCTTGCTCTCGGCCTGCGCGATCCGTTCCTCGGCGAGGCGCTGGCGCCGTGCCAGCGATTGCTCGAGATCTCCGGCGGCCTGGGTGGAGAGGCGTTGGGCCTCCTCCCTGGCGTGGGCGATCATCGCCTGCGCTTGGGCGGCGGCTTCGCGCTGCTGGCGCTGGTATTCGGCGAGCAGCCGCTCGGCGTCCTCGCGCAGCGTCCGGGCTTCGTCGAGTTCGGCCCGGATCCGCTCGGCACGCTGGTCGAGCGCCGCGAGGATGCCGCTTCTCGCCGGCTTCCACACCAGCGCGGCGAAGATCGCCATCGAGATCAGGACCCAAAAATGATGGTCGTGCAGCAGGTTGGCGATCACCGGAGTTGTCCCGCCAGAACGCTGTCGACCGCCGCCGTCAATTTGGCCGCGTTGGGCGGCGAGCCGGTCAGCTTTTCGACCACCGACTGGCCGACATCGATCGCGATGCCGCGCATTTCGGTCAAGGCCTGGTCTTTGCTCGCGGCGATTCGGCGCTCTGCCGTCTCGATCTGTTCCGCCAGGGCCGTTGTCAGGGCGCGCTGGCGTTCGGCCGCCTCGGCGGCGAGCCGATCCGAGGCTTCCTTGATTACCGCCTGGGCCTCCGCCCGCGCGGCCGACATGGTCCGCTGAAAATCGGCGCTAACCGCCTCGGCTTCGGATTTGAGCCGCTGAGCGCGCGCTAAATCGTCCTCGCGGCGCTGCCGCCGCGCCTCGATCGCGACCGCGATGCGCGGCAGGCCAATTTTCGCCATCAGGACATAGAGAATGACGAACCAGACGGCGAGCCAAAACAGCTGCGCCGAAAAGGTCGAGACGTCGAGTTGCGGCATCGGGCGAGGCTCTCGCTGCTCGACCCTAGAACACGAACAGGATCAGGAACGCGATCGCGAGGCCGAACAGCCCGGTCGCCTCGGCGAGCGCGAAGCCGAGAAACGCGAAGGGCTGCACCTGCGCCTGCGACGCCGGGTTGCGCGCGACCGAATTGATCAGGGCCGCGAACACGTTGCCGATCCCGATGCCCGCGCCGACAAGCGCGATGCAGGCGAGACCGGCGCCGATCATTTTGGCGGAGGCAAGATCCATGTGCGTTTTCCTTGTTGCGAAGAGGAGGCGACCCCGAGGACAGGAATCAATGCAGATGAAGGGCGTCGCGCAAGTAAAGACAGGTCAGGATCGCGAAGACGTAAGCCTGTAACACCGCGACCAGCAATTCGAGGCCGACCAGCGCGATGTTGATGCCGAGCGGAAAGATCGCCAGCAAGCCGACGCTCGCCGCGAACCCGCCGAAGATCGCCAGCATCGTATGGCCCGCCAGCATGTTGGCGAACAGCCGGATCGACAGCGTGAACGGGCGGATGAAATAGGACAGGATCTCGATCGGGACGAGCAGCACCAGCAGCACCGGCGGCACCCCCTCGGGAACGAACAGCCTGAGGAAATGCCAACCATGCCGCACGATTCCGATGATCGTAACCCCGATGAACACGACCGCCGCGAGCGCGAAGGTGACGACGAGGTGGCTCGTCACCGTGAAGCTCCACGGAACCAGCCCGAGCAGGTTGGCGAACAGGATGAACATGAACAACGAGAACACGAACGGGAGGTACTGCCGCGCGCCGTGCCCGGCATTGGTGTCGATAATATCGGCGACGAATTCGTAGCTCATCTCGGCGAGCGATTGCCAGCGCCCGGGGACCAGCGCCGCCTTGCGCGTGCCGAAGACGGTCAGCGCCACGATCAGCCCGACCGCGATCGTCATCAACAGCGCCGAATTCGTATAGGAAATGTCGATCCCGCCGATATGCAGCGGGATGATGCGCTGGATCTCGAACTGGTGCAGAGGGTGAAGTTCTATCGCCACGCTATTCCTCGTCGTCCCACTTGTCCCGCGCGCGCTGGCGGGCGGGGTCTGGTTTGTCGATCCGGCGATACCCGACCGCCGTTTTGACCCCGGCGATCGCGCGGTAGACGCTCAACATGCCGGTAGCGACCCCGAGAAAGAACAGGACGATCGTCGCCCATGGGGCCGTTCCCAGCCAACGATCGATCACCCACCCCAACGCGGTCGCCAGGACGACCGCAACCACCAATTCGACGCCGATGCGCAGCCCGACCGCGACGCCCTGCTGCATGGCCGGGTCGCCGGAGCCCGCCGCGGGCTCGTCGCCGCGCCCTGCCCGCGCCTGGTCCAGGCGCTTGCCCAGTCGCGCCAGCGGGTCCGGCGGCTCGCTTTGGCTCATTGTGGGGAGCGCAACACCGTTCGGTCCCGGCCGCCGCGGCCGGAACGGCGCGAAACATAGTCAGGCGCCGCCCCCCTGTCAACCGCGCCGGAGGGCCCAACACGGCTTCTCTTTCGTCGCGTTATCAATGAGATATCACCCGGTTCGATGAGCCTCACGCGCTTTGGCGCAGTTCGGCGGCGCGCGCCAGATCGACCGACACCAGCTGCGAGACGCCGCGCTCGGCCATGGTTACCCCGAACAGTCGGTCCATCCGCGCCATCGTGACGCGGTGATGGGTGATCAGCAGAAACCTTGTGCCGGTGGTGTCGGCGATATCGGCGACGAGCCGGCAGAACGCGTCGACATTGGCGTCGTCAAGCGGCGCGTCGACCTCGTCCAGCACGCATACCGGCGCCGGATTGGTCAGGAACATCGCGAAGATCAGGGCGATCGCGGTCAGCGCCTGCTCGCCGCCGGACAGCAGCGACAGGGCGACCAGGCGCTTCCCCGGCGGGCTCGCCATGATGTCGAGCCCCGATTCGAGAGGGTCGCCGTCGCCAACCCAGGCAAGCCGCGCCTCGCCACCGCCGAACAGCCGCGCGAACAATTCGCCGAAATGCGCGTTGAGCCGGTCGAACGCGGCGAGCAGCCGCGTGCGGCCCTCCTGGTCGAGCGTCGCCATGCCGCGGCGCAGCCGCGCGATCGCCGCGGTCAGGTCGCCGCGCTCGTGGTCGAGGCCGGCGAGGCGCGCCTCGACTTCGGCCGATTCCTGGTCGGCGAGCAAATTGACCGGCCCCATCCCGTCGCGCTC
>CAMATN010000119.1 GCA_945861155.1 Rhizobium sp. Q54 | reverse complement strand
CCGACCTGAGCGCGCAGCTTGGGGTCCACCTCGACCTGGAGCACCCGAAATTCAAAGCGGCGGTGCGGCGGATCGCGGCGGCATGCAATGCACACGGCAAACTCGCTCGGGGATCGGCGGAGACCGAGGCGCAGATCGAGGAATATTGGCAGCTCGGATGCAAGGTGCTGAACCTGCCGGGGAACGATGTCAGCACCTATCTCGACGGAATGAAAGCGCGCGCGGCCCGTGCACATGCGCGGTTGAAGTCGATTGGGGTGCCGACCCCATGAGGGGATCTGGTGGCTGCCTGATCATCCTAGAGCGGCGTCCATTCAGGTTGAATCGCGTCGAAGTTCGTCATGGCCGGGCTTGTCCCGGCCATCCACGTGGATGCCCGGCATGACGCCGGGCATGACGGAAAAGAAACGATCTCGCCCATGGATCAGGCTCAAATTACTACACCGCGACCCTTCTGCCGTGCTGCCACGAACACGCACATCGGAGGACATCCATGACCAAATATTTGCACACCATGATCCGCATCAGTTCGCTGGAGGACACCATCGCCTTCTTCGAGGTGCTCGGCTTGCGCGAGATCCGCCGCCGCCCTGACGAGAAAGGCCGCTACACCAACGTTTTCCTCGCCGCCCCCGGCGACGAGGAGGCTGCCGTGGAACTCACCTACAACTGGGATCCGGAGCCCTACACCGGCGGCCGCAATTTCGGACATCTCGCCTATGCCGTGGACAACATCTACGACACCTGCAGCGCCTTTATCGCCCACGGCGTGACGATCAACCGCCCGCCGCGTGACGGCCGCATGGCCTTTATCCGCACACCGGACGGCATCTCCATCGAGCTGGTGCAGGCCGGCGACGCGCTGCCGCCTGCCGAACCCTGGACCAGCATGGCCAACACCGGTTCATGGTAGAGTCCGACCGGCTCCGAGATGCTGAGCGTACCGGCCACATCATCATGGCGGAAAGCGGCTACCGAACCGTCTGACTGTCTCGGGCGTCCCGAGCCAAGGTGATGGCCAAGGAGAAAGCCAGCGTTCGAACCTCGATGCTCTCGCGCTGTCTGGAGCGGATTTCGATCAGGTTGTGTCGCCGGTGCCGGCCCCTCACCCCGACCCTCTCCCCGCAAGCGGGGCGAGGGAGCCGCCGGTGCGGCTTCGGCCCCTCGCCCCGCTTGCGGGGAGAGGGAGGGACCCGCGCGAAGCGTGGGAGGGTGAGGGGCCGACACGGCGCGGGCCGATATGACCGGAATTTGCTCTAGATGTTCTCCCTCCCGCTCCACCCGTCACCGCGCTGATCACTCTGTGCAAACCGGTCACGATGGCGGACAATTGGTCGAACAAGCAGGAGGACGGCCATGCCGGTCATCGACGTTCAGGTTCATCCCTTCGATCGAAATCATCCCGGCCGGCCGTGGGCCAGTCCCTCGCACGGGCTCAACTCCGCCACAGGCGAGGAGATGGTCGCCGCGATGAACAGTGTCGGCGTCGACGGCGCGATCATGGTCTCGTCGTTCAGCGCCTATGAATACGACCCGAGCTACGCGCTCGAAGTCTACAACGCCTATCCGGATAAGTTTCGGGTGGTGACGCCGGTCGACGCGACCAATCCAGCGATTGAGGACGTGGTAGCGAAATGGGCGGTGACGCCAGGCGCCCGCGGCATCCGCATACGAATGCGCGACGGCCTGCCGATGGACGCGGACCATCCCGGTTTGAACCGCGCTTTCGCCGCCGCCCCCAAATATGGTTTACCCGTCAATTTGCTGTGCTGGGGCATCCTCGACAACGCGCTGCCGCACATCCAGCGTCACCCCGATACGGTCATCGTTATCGACCATCTCGGCTTGCTGCAACCTGCCCGCCCGCCGGTCCCCGCCGATGTTTGGGCCGATCTTCCGAAGCTGCTCGCCTTGGCTCAATACGACAACGTAAGGGTGAAGATCAGCGGTGCCTGCACGATGTCGCACCAAGCGTTCCCATACGACGATATCTGGGAGCCGGTACTACGGATCATCGATGCGTTCGGGCTGAAGCGCTGCATGTGGGGCACCGATTGGACGCGGACAATCGGCATGCTGACCTATGAGCAGGGCGTCGCGCCGTTCCGCGACACGAAACGCCTGTCCGAGAGCGACAAGGCAGCGCTGATGGGAGGAACGTTGCAGAGAGTATACAGCTGGTAGCACGACCGTGCCGATTTGGGCTTGAATGCGACGAGGACAAGGAGCGGTTCGAGGCAAAGATGAAGCGGATCGCAAAGGCAAAGCCAGCGTCCCCCACAGCTGATAAGATGACATTGCTCACGTCACCAATTGGCCGGTGCCTGGCTGGTCTTCTGTTCGTAATGATCCTTAATATATCTGCAATCGCAGGCCCAAAAAATGAAATAGGAACCGTAAAGGCTTTGCATGATGACTGCACCGGTTCCGAAGTGAGAAAAATTTCCTGCGCTCGATTTATTGCGGGCGTTGCGTCCACGCTAGCTTTTTTTGCTGACAGAGCGCGTGAGAGCAAGAATGATCAATCGCGGACTGTGTTCCGTGCGTGGGGAGTCTGCCCAACAGAACCAGTGTCAATGGATCTGATGCGAAAAATATTCGTTGCCTGGGCAGAAAAACATCCTGACGCCGCACATCACCATGAACAGCTTGGCGTGATGACATCCCTGCAAAATGTTTGGCCGTGTAAATTATAAGCCTATGGGTTTGTCAAAGGGAATATCGCCGACGTTTCTCCCGGTCGTCTTCTTTCCGGGCGGCGACCCATTGATGCCAAAGAGCCCCAACACGATTTCAATGTGACGCGGAGTACGCCTTTGCGTGCACGATGATCTCTCTGTTGGAAGGAGCACGCGCATGATCGTACGGATATATTCGGGCCAGGACGGCCAGACCCATTTTGACGATCTCCCTCTGCCGGCCGAGGAGAGCCATAATTTTGCGCTTCAGGCGGGTGCCAATCTCGTGTTCCGCTGTTTCCCGGCGGATTATTCCAGCGATTGGCACACCGCGCCCCGGCGACAATACATTTTCATTCTCGCGGGGCAGATGGAAATCGGGATCGGCGACGGCACCACGCGCCGTTTTGGACCGGGCGATGTCGTCCTCGCCGACGATCTCACAGGCCAGGGCCACACGACGCGCTCGGTGGGAGTTCCCCGAATCAGTGCCACTGTGCCGGTGGGCGCCTGATGCGGGTCCTGGCCCCCATCCACGCATGAGGACATGCCGGGGCCGCCGCTTCCTGGTTCCCCGCGCTGACCACCATGGCAGGCTTGCAGGCCAACTGGGATTTCTTGAGTGATTTTCAGCAGCGCGGCACATTGGCCCTGGATGCGCTCCGTGCCCAGGCGGCTCAGAGTCCCTGGGGCGTCGCCAGTAATGGCCGCATTCTGGACGAGGCGCGTCTGCGCTCCATGGAGGAGATGTATCTTCCAGACTAAGGCTGGGATGTGGCAGCGTGCATCGTGACGCGCCGCTGCGCCCGTCGCCGACAGCAATAACGGAGTACGCCGTGGTCCTCACTGCCGACAGCATCCTCGCCCGCAGCACCCGCCGGCGCCAGACGCCGACCGGCTGGAACACCGCCTATATCGGCGCCAACCGCTACACCTTGCCGCCGGACCAGAAGCCGCCGGCCGACGATGCGCTGCACCCGATGGCCTTCCTGGTCGAGAAGGGTCCGGGCGCCGTCACCCGGCCGCACTTCCACCAAGCCGACCAATTCCAGGTGGTCGTTGCCGGTCGCGGCATGCTCGGCGACCATGAATTCAGCGACGGCGCGGTGCATTACACCGACGCCTACTCGGCCTATGGGCCGATCGTCGCCGGGAAGTCGGGCATCTGGTGGTTCACCCTGCGCAACCGCTGGGACCCCGGCGCCCGGTATATGCCGGCCGAGCGGGAGGTGCTTAATGCGGCCCGCGACCGCCACCAGCACTGGGAACTGACCACCGAGGCGATGCCGTCGGCGCTTCTCGGCGAGCTGTGTGAGGCGACGGGAATTTCCTGCCGCCCGGTTCTCGAAGCGGAAGATGGGCTGGCGGGCTGGCGCTACCGGATACCGCCTTGCACCGCGATTGCCGGACGCGCGCCGAGCGCCGGCGGTGGCCAATTCTGGCTGGTGCTGGCGGGCGACGCCGCGGTCGATGGCGGCGATCCGTTGCCGGCCAATTCCTGCATCTTCGTCGGGCCGGAGGATCCCGCCTTGGCCGGCGCCTCAGGCCGTGTCGGCGCGGAATTGCTGTGCCTGCAATTCCGCCGCAGCGCGCGGCATTGAATCCCGCCCGCTGAGCCAGTCGGATTTGTCGTAATCTACGCGATGTGAGGGATAAACCGCGGGATTTCCCGTGCATCCATGGAAGAATTCGCCCGGCTGATCCCCACGTCCGCACGTGCAGATGCGGCCCGCCGCGCCTGCAAGTTCGCCACGGCTACCGGTACGGCTGTCTCCTAACTTCCAAGTCGCCGTAGATGTCTGCTATCGGCGCAACTCCGCCGCCGGCGTGCGTGTCGGCGACGGCCTGCTGTCCACCCATCGCGGACATTCGAACTGAACATTACGGAAAGCCCGATCGGCTCACCGAGGATCGGGCCAGCGCGCGTCGCGGGCCAGGTAGTCGGCCGAGCGGATCGCCGTCGCCAGTTCCGCCGGGGTCGCCATCGGCGGTTTCACGCCGCCCTTCAGCCCGCCGAGAACCGCGCGCACGGCATGAACGGTCGCGGCGAGGATCTCCTGCGGGTAGACGACCAGCTTGACCCCGAGCCGTTCCAGCTCCGCATCGCCCGGCATGAAGTGCTTGCCGGCGGGCGAGGTGACCGCGAGCGCCGGCTTGCCGTTGCAGGCCGTCACCGTTTCGCGCATCTCGGCTTCCGACTGCGGCGAATCGAGGAACAGGATATCGGCGCCCTCGGCGACGAACGCCTTCAGCCGCGCCAGCGCCTCGTCGAAGCCGCGCGAAGTGCGAGCGTCGGTGCGGGCCAGTAGCAGAATGCCTTCGTCATGGCATGCCTCGGCGGCGGCGCGGCAGCGCAGAATGGCGGCGTCGCGCTCGATGACCAATTTGGCGCCGCTCTGGCCGAGCTGGCGCGGCCAGGCCTTGTCCTCGATCAGCACCGCGGCGGCGCCTCTTCGGGCATAGGTACGGATCGTCTTCTGGACGGCGAGGGCGTTGCCGTAGCCGGTGTCGCCATCGGCCAGCCATAGCACGTCAGGGGCGGCGGCGATGATCGTCTCGACCGCGTCGGCCATCTCCGGAAAGCTCAACAGATCCATGTCGGGCATCGCCAGGCGCATCGCCGAGATGCTGGAGCCGGAGGCGAAGCCGGTGCGAAAGCCGGCCTCCGCGATCAGCCGTGCCCCCATGCCGTCGCCGCAGCCGGGCATGATCTGGAGACCGGGTTGATCGAGCAGCGCCTTCATTGCGGCGGCCTGGGGTGTCATCGCGATTCCTTTCCGGTGGGGGGATCTAATAGCCGCGTTCCCAATCGATGACGTTGCGCAGCGGCGCGCCGTCGCGATAGGCGCGGAGGTTTTCGCAGAAGAGATCGACCCCGCCGTGCAGCTCCGCGTCGCTGCCGCCCGAGATATGCGGCGTAATCAGCACCCGGCGATCAGACCACAGCCGCGCCATCGGCGGCCGATCGAATTCGCCGACATAGACGTCGAGCGCGGCGCCGCGCAAATGACCCCGCTCAAGGGCGTCGGCGAGAGCTTCCTCGTCGACGATCTCGCCGCGGGCGACGTTGACAAGGACGCTCCCCGGCTTCATCCGGGCGAAACGGTCCGGGTTGAACAGACGGGTGGTCTCGGGCGTCCACTGGCAGCAGATCGCGACGAAATCGCTGTCGGGCAGAAACCGGTCGAGGTCCGCGGCGCCGCCCATTTCGGCGAAGCCGGGCGGCAGCGGCGCTCCCGGCCGTACCTCGCGGCGGGTGCCGACGACACGCATGCCGAGCGCGGCGCACAGCCGGCCGACCTCGCGCCCAATGCCGCCGGCGCCGACCACGCAGACCGTCTTGCCGTGTAATAGGAGCGGCCGATAGGCCCGGTGATCGAACGCGCCGGCCTCGCGATCGACCGCGGCGCGGTGCAGGCCCATCGCGAAATAGAGGATGCCGGAGAGGGCATATTCCGCGATCGGCAGCGGGTTGGCGGCGCCGCGCGAGGTGGTTACGACAATGTCGCTGCCCCACAGATCGCTGCCGAGCAGGTTGCTGGCGCCGGCTTGGCGCTGGTGAAACCATTTCAGCCGCGGCGCCCGAGCGCGCATGTCGAGCGGAAACGGCCAGCCGCCGAGGATCACTTCCGCCTGCGCGAGAAGCCGATCGCGCTCGTCGCGACTGCCCGACCCGGTCGAGCCCGGCGGGAGATAGCGGGCGACGGCAAAATCGGACCAGGTCTGGCGAATCTCGCCCTCGAACCAGCCGCCGACGTCGATCAACTCGATTCCCGGATCGCTGCGCTCGACCTTGGCGCGATCGGCCGCGCTGATGCGCTGGATCGCCAGTATATTGATGCGTCGCATCAGCGCTTGCTGGCGCCGATATGCGCGATCGCCTCGATCTCCACCTTCAGCGTCGGATCGGCCAGCGCGGCCACCTGCACCAGGGTCGACGCGGGAAAATTGCCGGTGAAGGCCTCCTTCCTGGCAGCCCATACTTTCTCGCGCTGGGTGATGTCGGTGACGAAGATCGTCACCTTGACGATGTCGGCCATGTCGCCGCCGGCCGCTTCGACCAGATGGCGGATCTTGGCGAAGATCGCTTTGGACTGGGTATATTCGTCGGCCAGATCGTTGCCGCGCGCCGTCAATCCGGCGAGGTAGGCGATGCCGCCGACCACCAGGCAGTTCGACCAGGTGCCGGCGGGCGGCTCGGGCACTTCGGGGCTGGTGGCGCGAATGATGCTGCTCATGAGACGGGTTCCTCTCTGGGGTGCCAGAGCTTAGCCTCCGGCGATGATCGCCGAAAGCCTATGGAAGCACCGCCCGGAGATCGTGTGGCAGGAGATCGTGTGGCAGGAGATCGCGTGACCGACGACGATCAACACACCCCGCTCGGCGTGCTGCGCCGCGTCTTCGGTTATGGGAGCTTCCGCGGCCAGCAGCAGGAGATTGTCGACCACGTCATCGCCGGCGGCGATGCGATCGTGCTGATGCCGACCGGCGGCGGCAAATCCTTGTGCTATCAGCTGCCGGCGCTGCTGCGTCCCGGTCTCGGCATCGTCGTCTCGCCGCTGATCGCGCTGATGAAAGACCAGGTCGATGCCTTGAGGCAGGCCGGGGTGCGCGCCGCCGCGCTCAATTCCGGGCTGCCGGCGGGCGAAGCCGGCAGGGTCGAGCGGGCGGCCCGCGACGGCGCGCTCGATCTCTTATACGTGTCGCCGGAACGGCTGGCGATGCCGGGCTGCCTCGACATGCTACGGCGTTGCCGGCTCGCGCTGTTCGCGATCGACGAGGCGCATTGCATCTCGCAATGGGGCCACGATTTCCGCCGCGACTACCAGGCGCTCGGCATCCTCAAGGAGAGCTTCCCCGAGACGCCGTTGATGGCTCTGACGGCGACCGCGGACGGCCCGACCCGGCGCGACATCGCCGAGCAATTGCATCTCGGGGCGGCGCGCGTTTTCGCCGCCGGCTACGACCGCCCGAACCTGTTTTACCGGGTGGTGCCGAAACGCAACGCGAAGGACGATCTGCTGCGCTTTCTGGACGCCGAGCATGCGGGCGATTCCGGCATCGTCTATTGCCTGACCCGGCGAAGTGTCGAGGACACCGCCGTCTGGCTCGGACAGCGCGGCCGGGAGGCGCTGCCCTACCATGCCGGCCTGCCCGCCGAAACGCGCGCGCGCCACCAGGACCGCTTTCTGCGCGAGGAAGGCATCATCATCGTCGCCACGGTCGCGTTCGGCATGGGCATCGACAAGTCCAATGTCCGTTTCGTCGCTCATCTCGACGCGCCGAAGAACCTCGAAGCCTATTACCAGGAGACCGGCCGGGCCGGGCGCGACGGGCTCCCGGCCGATGCCTGGATGAGCTATGGCCTCGCCGACGTGATGAGCCTGCTGCGCCTGATGGAGGCGAGCGACATCGACCAGCGGCAACGCCGCATCGAGCGCCAGAAAGCCGAGGCGCTGATCGGTTTTTGCGAAACCGTGTCGTGCCGGCGCCAGGCATTGCTCGGCTATTTCGGTGAGCGCGAGCATCCGCCGTGCGGCAATTGCGACAATTGCCGCGAGCCCGTCGCGAGCTGGGAGGGCACGATCGCGGCGCAGAAGGCGCTGTCGGCGGTCTATCGCACCGGGCAACGGTTCGGCGCGCATCATCTCGTCGACGTGTTGGTCGGCAACGCGACCGAGCGCATCCGGCGCTTTGGCCACGACAGGATCAAGACCTTTGGGGTCGGCGCCGAACTCGACGCAAGCGGCTGGCTGTCGGTGATCCGCCAGCTGCTCGCGCAAGGGCATTTGTTGCCCGATCCCGAGGGGCATGGCGGGCTGGCGCTGGCGCCGAGCGCCGCCGAGGTGCTGCGCGGCGCCGTCGAGTTGCGTTTTCGCTCCGAGGCTCCCCGCGAGCGAAAGAGCCGCAAATCGGACGGCACCAAGGGACCGGCCAGCGGAGCCGCCGGCGCGACGCTCGATCCGGTGGCGCAGACGCTATGGGAGGCGCTGCGCGCTTGGCGCCTCGACGAAGCCCGCCGCCAGGAATTGCCGCCCTATGTGATCTTCCACGATTCGACGCTGATCGAAGTCGCGAGACGCCGACCAGCGTCGGTCGAGGCGCTGGCCGACATCCCCGGGATCGGCCGCAGCAAGCTCGACCGCTACGGCATGGCGCTGCTCGCGATTGCCGCCA
Source organism: Rhizobium sp. Q54 (assembly GCA_945861155.1). Classification (GTDB taxonomy): domain Bacteria; phylum Pseudomonadota; class Alphaproteobacteria; order ATCC43930; family CGMCC-115725; genus DATARH01. The sequence continues at coordinate 6,116 of CAMATN010000119.1, read as the reverse complement.
GCGAGACCTAGCCGCATCGCTCGCCGACATTAAACACTCAGCACTGCATCAGTTCGATGCTGACGCCGTCGGGGGCCGCGACATAGCACAACAAACTGCCGTTCACGCCTCTTTTCAGCGGGACCGGGAAGCTCACGCCTTTGGCGCGCAGCGTGGCGCAGAATGCTTCGAGATCGCCCTGGTACAGAAAGCCGAAATGGTCGGTGCCCCACACGCCATGGCTGGAATAATCCGCGTATTCCTGAATGGCTTTACCGGGGACAGGAGCTTCGCCCGGCCGTTCGCCGCGGATCAGAACAGTCGTGCCGCCGAGTTCGACAAAGATCTGAGCGGCGCCACGGGCAATCGTATCGGCGGCGATCGTGGCGCCGAACATCTCAACATACCAATCGGCCGACGCTCTTGGATCCTTGCTGATGATGTGGACATGGTCGAATTTGAACGCCGGATTGCTCACCCTGTGCCTCGCATCGTCACGCGCGCCTTAGATTGGATTTCGGGCTCGCGGTCATTCGTCCGCGCTCCGGAATGACGATCAATAATTATCCAGCTTCGGCCTGTCGCGACAATCGCTGCCGCGTGACGATGTCCGGGCCTGATGTTGCCCGCCTAAGCGGAGAGGTCTTACGCGGTGGCGTATTTCCCGTCTCTGCGGGAAATCTGGCTGGCCTTGGTCAGCGCGGTGAGTGCGTTGGAAACAGACATCTCGCCGGATTTATCGCCCTTCAGCCCCATCTTTTCGAGGATCTCGCGGCGGGTGAGACCAGCGGGGTTCTGTTGGATCAATTGAAGCAATGCGCCGCGCTTACTTCCGCGCCGTCCTTGCGAGGGGGCACGAGCCTGGCGGGCCTGTCGGGTCGGGGCCGCCTGTTTTCCGCTCTTGGCGGATTCGTATGCCTCGATCGCGGTAAGCTCGCGGTTGATCGCATGGAGCCTGGTTTCGAGTTCCTGCTGCTGGGTAAAGACAGCTTCGCGCTGGCTGTTGAGGCGTTCGCGTTCCTGCTGGATAAACGCCGCAAAATTTTCCTCGGCCATCTCGTACCCCTTGATATCGGTTGCAAATGTCGACGGCGCATACTATGCGACGCTTCCGCACTTAATTCAAGTATTCAAGTCAGGCGATGCCGGCGACAAACCGAGCGCATAATGAGATAAAAAAGAGTGCCGGAGCCGGGCTGCGCGATCGGGTCGGGTTTAACTATCTCCTGATCACCCGGCCGCGGTCGATCCCAGTATCAAATTATGGTTCCGCACAACCTCGCAACCGCGACCATGGAGTACCGAAACTGTGCTGGGCTCCGCGATCACAAAACCGGCAGCGAACCGGCGGCGTAGTGGTCGGCGAGCACCTGGGCAATCGCATGCGTGATCCGCCGTCCGGTCGGAAGGTGCAGGAATTCGTTGGGTCCGTGCGCGTTGGAATGCGGGCCGAGGACGCCCGTCACGACGAATTGCGCCGCCGGAAAGCGCTCGCCCAGCATCGCCATGAACGGGATGCTGCCGCCTTCGCCCATATAGGCCGGCGGGGCGCCGAACGCCGCCGCGGAGGCGCGCGCCAGCGAGGCGCCGAGCCAGGGCGCGAGCGCCGGCGCGTTCCATCCGGCCGACGCCGCCTGCGGCGTGAAGACGACCCGCGCGCCATGGGGCGGGGCTTCCTCCAGCAGAAGTTTGAGCGTCGCGCCGGCGGCGTCGGCATCGAGCGTCGGCGGCAGGCGCAGGCTGAGCTTGGCGGTGGTAAAGGGGAGCAGCACGTTGCCGGCATCGCCCGGCTTGGGTAGCCCGTCGATGCCGATCAATGCCAGTTGCGGGCGCCAGGTGCGGTTCAGCACCAGATCGCCCGGATCGTCCGCCATCGGCGTGGTGCCCGGCACGAACGGGAATTTGCTGTAGACGGCATCGCCCAACGCCGCCGCGGCGCGCTTGGCCTGTTCAATCCGCTCCGCCGGGATCTGCGCGTAGAGCGCCGCCGGGCGGATCTCGCCGGTGGCCTCGTCCTCGAGACGCGACAGCAGCTGCCGCAGGATGCGGAAGCTCGACGGCACGATCCCCGAGGCGTCGCCCGAATGCACCCCCTCCTCGAGCACCTCGACCGAGAGGGTGCCGGCGGCGATGCCGCGAAGCGACGTCGTCAGCCATAATTGCTCATAATTGCCGCAGCCGGAATCGAGGCAGATGACGAGCGACGGGCGACCGATCCGCGCGGCGAGATGGTCGATGTAGTAGGGCAGGTCGTAGCTGCCCGATTCTTCGCAGGCTTCGATGACGATGACGCAGCGCGCGTGGGGCGCCGCCTGCTCCCGCAGAGCGAGCAGCGCCGTGAGCACGCCGAACATCGCATAGCCGTCATCGGCGCCGCCGCGACCATAGAGCCGGTCGCCGTCGAGGCGCGGCGTCCATGGCCCCGAGCCCGCGGCCCAGCCGACCATCTCCGGCTGCTTGTCGAGATGCCCGTACAGCAGCACGGTATCGGCAGGGCTGCTGCCCGGCGCCTCGACCCCCGGCACTTCGATCAGAATCAGCGGCGTGCGGCCGGGCAGGCGGATGATGTCGAGCGTCGCGCCCGGCAATGAGGGGAGCCGTTCGCGCGCCCAGCGCTCGAACAGCGCCACCGCCTCCTCCATAAAGCCGTGCGCCGCCCAGTCCGGGTCGAAAGCCGGCGATTTATTCGGGATTTTGATGTACTCGACCAGGGTCGGAACGATCGCGTCGCCCCAGCATTGATCGACGAAGCGAGCAAGTTTGGCGGCATCCAGCATGGCGAGGGACCCCCGATTGCGTCGCTCATGCTATCACCGGCGCGCAACCCCGCGCCACGCGCCACGCGCCGCTCGCGCGACAGCGGACCGCGCGCGGGGCAGGTATAATTGTGGTGCGGGCAGCGCCTGACAGTGCTGAAGAGGGAGCGACCGGGTGGACGCATCGATTCTCAATCGAATTACAGCGGATCCCGAAATCTTTGGTGGCAAGCCAATCATCCGGGGAATGCGCATTTCGGTAGAACTGGTTCTGAGCCTGCTTGCTCAAGGCGAAACCGTTGACGCCATTCTCGATGATTATCCGGAGCTAGACACCGCGGATATCCGCGCTTGCCTCTCCTACGCCCACGCCATTGTCGCGAACGAGCGAATCGATGCGGTCCGGGTCCCGCAGGCGTGAAGTTTCTCGTTGACCGCTGTGTTACAATCAGGCGCCTGGCACCTGCCTCGTCGTCCCGGCGAGGCCATAGGCGCTAATTTTTGAAACCGTCCACTCAATTGTCATTCCGGGGCGCTGCGTAGCGGCGAACCCGGAATCCATATTCCAGGGGCCTGTGTTTATAGATTCCGGGTTCCACCCTGCGGGCGGCCCCGGAATGACAATTAATGTTGTGCCTATGGGTGAAGGCCGGATCCACTTCCACCGTGGACCGGCCGGAGTTTATCCTCGGGCCGCCCGAAGGCCGGACCCGGGGGCCGGTATGACGAGATGATGGGTGCGATTTGTGATGATGGGTGCGATTTGTTAGGCGTTATCCGCTAGTCGCGGCGGTCGCGGCGCTCGAAATGCTCGCGAAATTCGGCGAGCACGCCCCGGTAGAGCTGGCGCTTGAACGGCACGATCAACTCCGGCAGACGATCGGGCGCGACCCATTCCCAGGCGTCGAATTCAGGGTGCTCGCCGGCAGCGGGATCGATATCGGCATCCTCGCCCGTAAAGCGCATCGCGAACCATTTCTGCCGCTGGCCGCGATAGCGCCCGCCCCACATATCGCCGGCGATCCCGGCCGGCAGGTCATAGTGCAACCAGCCCCGGGTTTCCCCGAGGATCTCGGCCTTGCCGGTGCCGACCTCTTCGGTGAGTTCGCGCAGTGCAGCCTCGCGCGGGGTCTCGCCCGGATCGATACCGCCCTGCGGCATCTGCCAGGCCGCCATCCCGGCCGGCATGTCGATGCGGCGACCGACGAATATTTTACGCTCGCGGTTGAGCAGCACGATCCCGACCGCCGGGCGGTAGAACGCCAGCTCGCTGTCGGGCAGCGTCACGCCGCTCGTGCCCGCGCAACCCCGCCGCCGCGACCGCTCAGTTCACCACGCGGCCATTGAACAGCGCGATGCCGCGCAGCATGTCGACCGCACGGGCGAGCTGATAATCGTCGGGCGTGCCGATGATCGATGGGTCGACCGTGTTGGACTCGACCGCCGTGCCGGGCTTTTTGGCCTTGTCGTCCGGCTTGTCGCCGGTTTTGGCGGTCTTGTCGTCCTTGCCCGTCTTGTCGTCCTTGGAGGCATGCTCGATCTTGGCGGCCTCGACGACGATGTCTGGGTCGATGCCCTTGGCCTGGATCGAGCGGCCCGACGGCGTGTAGTAGCGCGCCGTGGTCAGCCGCATCGCGCCATGGCCGGCGAGCGGGATGATCGTCTGCACCGAGCCTTTGCCAAAGGATTTGGTGCCCACCACGATCGCGCGATGATGGTCTTGCAACGCGCCGGCGACGATCTCGCTGGCCGACGCGGAGCCGCCGTTGATCAGCACCACGACCGGCAGCCCGGCGGCGATGTCGTCGGGGCGGGCATTATAGCGTTGCGCGTCGTCGGAGCGGCGGCCGCGGGTCGACACGATCTCGCCCTTGTCGAGAAACGCATCGGTTACCGCCACGGCCTGATCGAGCAGCCCGCCGGGGTTGTTGCGAAGATCGAGAACGAGGCCGATCAGCTTGTTGCCGGCCTGCGTTTTCAGGTTTTTCATCGCGTTCTTGAGATTCACATCGGTCTGCTCGTTGAACGAGGTGATGCGGATATAGCCGATGTTCTTTTGTTCGAGATGCGAGCGGACCGAGCGGATCTTGATGACCGCGCGCGTCAGTTTGACGTCGAACGGCTCGCGGCCCTCGCGCCGGATCGTCAGCGTGATGTCGCTGTTGACCGGTCCGCGCATCTTTTCGACGGCCTCGGGCAAGGTCAGCCCCTGTACCGCCGTGCCGTCGAGGTTGGTGATCAGATCGCCGGGTTTGAGGCCGGCATTCGCCGCCGGCGTGTCGTCGATCGGCGAGACCACCTTGACCAGCCCGTTCTCCATCGACACTTCGATCCCCAGCCCGCCGAACTCGCCGCGGGTCTGAACCTTCATGTCGCCGAAGTTTTTGACGTTCAGGTAATTCGAATGCGGATCGAGCGAGGTCAGCATGCCGTTGATCGCACCCTCGACCAGGGTCTCGTCCTTGACGGCGTCGACATAGCCGCCGCGCACCAGTTCGAACACGTCGCCAAACAGGTTCAGCTGCTTGTACGTCTCCGCGCTGTTCGGCGGGGCGGCGCCGACATCCTGGTGCGGGGTAAGTAGAAAGACCGCTCCGGCAGACGCCGCGATCAGCCCCAATCGCTTCCCCAATCGCTTCATCGACGCACCCTTTGATCCCCGTTCCGCTCGTCGTCGCCCTCGTCGCGATTTGCCAGCCACGGTTGGGGATCGACCGGGCGGCCGTCGCGGCGCAGCTCAAAAAGTAGCGGCCCGCCGCGCGTGGCGCCCACCGGCTCGCCGGCTACAACCCATTGGTCGAGGTTGATGTCGACCCGGTCCAGACCGGTTAGCACTGAATGATACGCGCCGCCATGCCGAATGATCAAGACCAGCCCGAGATCGCGGTAGGATCCGGCGTAAGCGATCCGGCCATCGAACGGCGCCACGACCGCGGCCCCGGGCAGAACCGCCACGCTGACGCTCGAGCTCGCCGTCCCGTCGCCGTCGGAGGCGCCGAAACGCTGGCTTATCGTGCCTGCAACCGGCATCAGCAGGGCAGAATGCGGCGGATCGAAGGCGCGCAGCTCGGACGGTCGGGTCGGATCGGCGGTCTCGGCCGTGACGCTGTTCGCCCGGGCGGTCGGCCGAGTGGCGCGGGCGCGGGCGAGCAACTCCTTGTCGCGGCGCTCGGTCGCGGCGTCCACGTTCCTGATCAGCTCGTCGATATTGTTGGCCTCGCGGGCGATCCGGGCAATCCGCGAATCGGCGGCGGCATCGGCGGGGAGCAACTCGCGGGTCAGCTCGGTCCGGCGTGCCGCCAGCGCCGCCAGTTGCGCGCGCTCCGTCGCAAGCGCCTCGCGTGCGGTCGTCAGCGTGATTTGTTTGGCGACAATCTCCTG
>CAMATN010000118.1 GCA_945861155.1 Rhizobium sp. Q54 | reverse complement strand
TTTCCCCCTCTCCCCCCATTCATGGGGGGAGAGGGTTGGGGTGAGGGGGGTGCCCGCGGCAGATTCGGAATCAGCCCCCCTCACCCTGCCCTCTCCCCCCATTGGGGGGAGAGGGGTCTTTCCCGGAGCTTGGCAATGCGCATCCTGATTATCGGTTCGGGCGGGCGCGAGCATGCGCTGGCCTGGGCGATCGCAGCCTCGCCGCTGGTCGACAAGTTGTATTGCGCGCCGGGCAATGCCGGCATCGCGGACGAGGCCGAATGCGTGCCGATCGCGGCGAGCGATACCAGGGGGCTCATCGCGTTCTGCCGGCGGGCGGCGATCGATTTCGTCGTGGTCGGACCGGAGGCGCCGCTGGTCGGTGGGCTCGTCGATGCGCTCGAAGGCGAGCGAATCGCCGCGTTCGGCCCCAATGCCGCCGCTGCCGTGCTTGAAGGCTCGAAGGCCTTTATGAAGGATCTGTGCGCTCGCGAGGGGATACCGACCGCCGCCTACCGCCGCTTTGGCGATGCCGCCGCCGCCAAGACCTATATCGCCGAAACCGGCGCGCCGATCGTGATCAAGGCCGACGGGCTGGCCGCCGGCAAGGGCGTCGTCGTCGCCGCCGATGTCGCCGAGGCCCACCGAGCGGTCGATGCGATGTTGGGGGCACGCCGGTTCGGAGCGGCCGGCGCCGAGATCGTTGTCGAGGAGTGCCTGGTCGGCGAGGAAGCGAGCTTTTTCGCGCTGGTCGACGGCGCCAATGCACTGCCGCTTGCCGCGGCGCAGGACCACAAGCGGGTCGGCGACGGCGATACCGGTCCCAATACCGGCGGGATGGGCGCCTATTCGCCGGCTCCGGCGGTGACCCCGGCGCTCGAAGGCGCTGTCATGGACACGATCATCATGCCGACCGTGCGCGCGATGCGGCGCGATGGGCGGCCGTTCAAGGGGCTGCTTTACGCCGGGCTGATGCTGACCAATTCGGGGCCAAAACTGATCGAGTACAATGTCCGGTTCGGCGACCCCGAGACGCAGGCGCTGGTCATGCGGTTGAAGAGCGATTTGCTGCCGGCGCTGCTCGCGGCGCGCGAGGGGAACCTCAACCAAGTCGATCTGCAATGGTACGAGGACGCGGCGCTGTGCGTCGTGATGGCGGCCAAGGGCTATCCCGACGATCCGCTGCGGGGCAGCGAGATCAGCGGCCTCGACGCGGCTTCCGCCGACCCCGAGGTGAAAATCTTCCACGCCGGCACAAGGCGAGAGGGCGACCGGCTGCTGGCCGATGGCGGCCGGGTGCTCGGGGTGACGGCGCGCGGCCCCGATCTTGCCGCGGCGCGCGAGCGCGCCTACCGCGCCGTCGACCGGCTCGATTGGCCCGGGGGCTTTTGCCGCCGCGACATCGGCCTGCGCCGCGGCGGGTGAAAGCGGGGGTGTGCGGCGCCGCCGCGGCGCCAGATAGAGGTCTAGGTCCTTCGTCTGCTGTTCAACGAGCGGCGGTCAGGTCTGGGTGAAATGGTCGGCCGCAAAATTGTAGGTCGCCGCGGCGACGCCCGCCAGATCGATCCGGAAATCGATACCTGCGGTGTACAGTTGGTCGGCGTCGAGATCGATCTCCAATCCGCCGGAGTCAAGGCGGATATTGGTGTCCAGGGTAAAGGCGGCGCCGAGGGCCGTGTTCGAGCCAAGTGCGCTCAGCGCGGTTCCGCCGATCGTGAGCTGTGCTTCAAGGAGCGCCGAAAAATCAATTCGATCGCCGGCGCCGTTGGCGATGATGTCGACTTCCGTCGTGACATCGAGCGTATTCAGGACCGTCGCCTGATATACGAACGTATTCGTTCCGCCGCCCCCATCCATCGCATCGGCGCCGGCGCGGCCGATCAGTATATCGTTGCCGGCATTGCCGAACAGATTATCCCCGAATTCGCCGCCGATGATGGTGTCCGCGCCGTTGTGGCCGCTGACCGTGTAAGCGCCGGTGCTTACGTCGGTGAGGTCGAGCGTGTTGCCGCCGGCGTTCAAATTAAAGGTGTTGGTGTAAACGGTCGCCCCGGCCAGATCGGCGATGCCGGCCGTGGTCAGGGTAATAGCGCCGGTGTTGACGACGCTGAAAGCACCGAGCTGCGCCGCCGTCAGCGAGACGGCTCCGTTGGATTCCAGACCTTCGATGTCCGCGGCGATCGTCACCGTCGTGAGATTTATCGTGCTCGCCGTCTCCAGATCGAGCGTGTCGAACCCGCTGCCGCCGGTATAGGTCTCGCCGACCGCGATGTTGTTCTGCGCCAGGATGAACAGCCGGTCATCGCCGCCACCGCCGCTGACGCTGTCGAGACCGGTACCGCCCGTCAGGAAGTCGCTTCCGCCGGCCCCGTTCAGGGTGTCATTCCCGGCACCGCCGTTGATGTTATCGCTGTTGTTTCCGCCGATGATCGTGTCGGCGCCGTTGCTACCGTTGACCGTGTAGAAATTGTTGGTGACGTCGGTGAGGTCGAGCGTGTTGCCGGCGGCATTCAAATTGAAAATAACGGTATTTACGGTTGCTCCGGTGAGATCGGCGATGCCGCTCGTGGTCAAGGTAATGGCGCCGGTGCCGACCGCGCTGAAATTACCGAGCTGCGCCGCCGACAGCGAGACGGCTCCGTTGGATTCGAGAGCTTCGATGTCCGCGGCGATCGTCACCGTGGTCAGCGTTATCGTGCTCGCGGTCTCCAGATCGAGGATGTCGAACCCGCTGCCGCCGGCATAGCTCTCGCCGGCCACGATGTTGGTTTGCGCCAGGATGACCAGCCGGTCATCGCCGGCGCCGCCGCTGACGCTGTCGAGACCGGCCCCACCCGTCAGAAGGTCGTTTCCGCCGCCGCCGTTCAGGGTGTCGTTCCCATTGCCGCCGTTGAGGGTGTCGCCGAGCTCGCCGCCGTAGATGGTGTCCGCGCCGTTGCTGCCGTTGACCGTGTAGCCGTTGGTGGTGACGCCGGTGAGGTTGAGCGTGTTGCCGGCGGCATTCAAATTGAAGGTGCTGGTGTATACGGTCGCCTCTGTCAGATCGGCAATGCCGCCCGAGGTCAAGGTCATCGCGCCGGTGTTGACCACACTGAAACCACCGAGCTGCGCCGCCGTCAGCGAGACGATTCCATTATTGGATTCCAGCACTTCGATATCCCCGATCGTCACCGTGGTGAGCGTTATCGAGGCCGCCGTCTCCAGATCGAGGGTGTCGAAGCCGTCACTACCGAAATAGCTCTCGCCGGCGACGATCTCGGCCTGCGTCAAAATGTACAGCCGGTCATCGCCGGAACCGCCGCTGACGCTGTCGAGACCGGTACCGCCGGTCAGGGTATCATTCCCATCCCAGCCGACCAGGGTGTCATCCCCACCGCCGCCGTCGAGGGTGTCAAACCCACTCCCGAGCCCGCCATTCAGGGTGTCATTCCCGTTGCCGCCGTTGAGGGTATCGGCGTTGTTTCCTCCGAATATGGTGTCCGCGCCGTTGTTGCCGTTGACCGTGTAGGAAGTGGTGGTGACGTCGTAGAGGTCGAGCGTGTTGCCGGCGAAATCCAAATTAAAAATGTTGGTATTTACGGTCGCCGCGGTCAGATCGGCAACGCCGCCCGCGGTCAACGTGATAGCGCCGGTGCTGACCACGCTGAAACCACCGAGCTGCGCCGCCGTCAACAAGACGGCTCCGTTATTGGATTCCAGAACCTCGATGTCCGCGATCGTCACGTTTGTGAGAGTTATCGCGCTCGCTGTCTCCAGGTCGAGGATATCGTACCCGCTGCCGCCGTGATAGGTCTCGCCGGCCCCGATGTTGTTCGCGGCCGTAACGATCAGCCGATCGTCGCCGGCATCGCCGAAGACGCTGTCGATACCGGTACCGCCGGTCAGGGTATCATTCTCGGCGCCGCCGTTTAGGGTGTCATCTCCCGCGCCGCCGATCAGCGTGTCAAACCCGCTCCCGCCATTCAAGGTGTCGTTCTCGTCGCCTCCGTTGAGCGTGTCAGACCCATCCCCGCCGTTCAGGATGTCGTTCCCCTTGCCGCCGTTGAGGGTGTCGCTGTTGGTTCCGCCTGATATGGTGTCGGCGCCGTCGTGGCCGTTGACCGTGTAGCTATTGCTGGTGACGCCGGAGAGATCGAGCGTATTGCCGGCGATATTCAAATAAAAGGTGGTGGTATTTACGGTCGAGAGGGAGAGATCGGCAACGCCGCCCCCGGTCAAGGTAATCGCGCCGGTGCTGACCACGCTGAAGCCACCGAGCTGCGCCGCCGTCAGCGAGACGGCGCCGTTATTGGATTCCAAAACCTCGATATCGGCGATCGTCACCGTGGCGAGGTTTATCGGGCTCGGCGTCTCAAGATCGAGGGTGTCGAACCCGTCACCGCCAAGGTAGCTCTCGCCGGCCACGATGTTGCTCTGTGCCAGGATGACCAGGCGGTCATCGCCGGCGCCGCCGTTGACGATGTCGAGACCGGTACTGCCGGTCAGGATATCACCCTCGGTGCCGCCGTTCAGGGTGTCATCTCCAGCGCCGCCGTTGAGGGTGTCCGCCCCACTCCCGCCGTTCAGGGTGTCATTCCCATTGCCGCCGTTGAGGGTATCGCTGTTGGTCCCGCCTGATATGGTGTCCGCGCCGGTGCTGCCGTTGACCGTGTAGAAATTGTTGGTGACGCCGGTGAGGTCCAGCGTGTTGCCGGCGGCATTCAAATTAAAGGTGCTGGTATTTACGGTCGCCCCGACGAGATTGGCGATACCGCTTGTGGTCAAGGTAATCGTGCCGGTGTTGATCGCGCTGAAATTACCGAGCTGCGCCGCTGCCAGCGAGACGGTGCCGCTGGAGTCCAGAGCTTCGATATCCGCGCCGATCGTCGCCGCGGTCAGATTGATCGGGTCGGGCGTCTCCAGATCGAGGGTGTCGAACCCGCTGCCGCCGGAATAGCTTTCGCCGGCCACGATGTTGGTCTGCGCCAGGATGACCAGGCGGTCATCGCCGGCGCCGCCGTTGACGATGTCGAGACCGCCGCCGCCCGTCAGGGTGTCGTTTCCGCCGGCGCCATTCAGGGTGTCGTTCCCGTCGCCGCCGTTCAGCGCGTCGGCGAGTTCGCCGCCGATGATCGTGTCGTTGCCGATGCCGCCGTTGACGGTGAAGCCGTTCGAGAACACGTCGGTAAGTTTGAGTGTGTTCCCGAAATCGCTCAGGTTGAAAGTTCCGGTGGTGACAGTCGCTCCGGTGAGATCGGCGATCCCGCTCCCGGTCAAGGTGATCGCACCGGTGGAGACCGAGCTGAAGCGGCCGAGCTGCAGCGCCGTCAGCGATACCGTGCCACTCGACTCGAGCGCCTCGACGTCGGCGTTGATCGTCACTGCCGAGAGATCGATATCGGCGGCGGTTTCGAGATCGAGCGTGTCGAACCCGTTGCCGCCGTTGTAACTCTCGCCAGCGGCGAGATCGGCCTGATCGGTGATGACCAGCCGGTCGTTGCCGCCGCCGCCGTTTACGACATCGATGCCGGCCCCACCGGTGATTGTGTCGTCACCGCCCAATCCGCTTATGGTATCGTCGCCCGCCGTGCCGACGAGACTGTCCCCATTATTGGTGCCGACGATAATTGCCATGGTCGTTTCCCCGGACAGTAACGGATTTCAACAAAACGTGACGATGTGTGACATTTTATATGCTTTTGCCGTTTTCTGTCAATGAGGAGTTATGGTTAATTCTCGCGGGGTGCATGATTGGGGGTCGGCTGGGTGGCTGTTTTCGCTTTGGATTCAATGCGAGAACACGATTCCCTTCTATGTCCTTATCCGTGTTCTTCCGTTACCTTCTGTATCCTTAACGTCGGGGTCGACCGGCCAGGGCCGCGTTGCGGTGCCGTTAACCCTGGGGCCAATCCCGGCGGATCGGGTCGCTGCCGTCCCAGCCGATCGCCGCCTCGCGCACCTGATCGAAGATGCGCATGCGGGTCGCGGTCGCCTCGGCCATCTCCACGATCGTGCCAGGGTGGCCTTCGTTGAGGAAATAGATGAACGGGCCGCGCGGCGTGTCGCCCTCCTGGCCGATCTGCCAGCCTTCCGCCAGCGCGCGCTCGCGGATCTCGTGATAATTCTCGGGCCAGCTCGACCAATGCTGCATGCCTTCGTGCCCGGCGGCGAGGAAATCGCGGTAGAGGCTCGGGCTGTCGCAGCGTTGCTGGATCAATTCGAGTTGCACGTCGCCCGAATTGGCGAGCGCGATCGACACCTTGATGTCGTAGGGCCGGCCCCGATAGCGGAATTGGTCCATCGGCAATTGCTCGGCGTAGAACCACGGCCCGACGCCGCACAATTCGACCCAATGGCGCATCGCCTTGTCGATGTCGCGGACGACGATCCCGACCTGGCGCATCGGCCCGAACAATCGGCTCATCTTTTCCTCCTTTGGGTGGGGCGTGGAACTCGCGCTGGCAAAGCGGCGATACAACATGGCAGGCTGCCGATTATGACAGGTCCCCGCCGAGCATGAAAAGCCGGGTTCGCGTGCGCCACCTCAGGCGCATCCTCTGTGTGTTTCCGCGCTACGCGCCGTCGTTCGGCACGTTCCAGCACGCCTATGAGCTGACCGACGGGGTGCGCGCGTTCATGCCGCCGCAGGGAATTCTCGTCGTGGCCGCCTATCTGCCGGCAGAATGGCAGGTGCGCCTCGTCGACGAGAACATCCGGCCGGCGACACCGGACGATTTCGCCTGGGCCGACGCGGTGTTCGTCAGCGGCATGCATGTGCAGAAGGCCGAGATCATCGCCGCCGCGCTGCGCGCCCGCGCCGCCGGCAAGGCGAGCGTCCTCGGCGGGCCTTCGGTCTCGGCCTGCCCCGAGGAATACCCGCAATTCGATTATCTGCACCTGGGCGAGATCGGAGATGCGACCGACGCGCTGATCGCGGCGCTCGACGACGATCTGCGCCCGCCCTCGGCACAGCGCCGTTTCGCCACGCAGGAGCGCCTGCCGCTCGCCGATTTCCCGATCCCGTCCTACCCAATGATCGAGGGCAGGCGGTATTTTCTCGGCAGCATCCAGTTTTCGAGCGGCTGCCCCTATCGCTGCGAGTTCTGCGACATCCCGGCGCTGTACGGCCGCCAGCCCCGCCTCAAGGAGCCGGCCCAGATCCTCGCCGAGCTCGACGCGATGCTCGAATGCGGGATCATCGGGTCGGTCTATTTCGTCGACGACAATTTCATCGGCAACAAGAAGGCGGCGCGCGCGCTGCTGCCGCACCTGATCGCCTGGCAACACCGGCGCGGCTTTCCGCTGCAATTCTCGTGCGAGGCGACGCTGAACATCGCGCAGTGCCCGGACATCCTGGCAATGATGCGCGAGGCGTTTTTCACCACGGTGTTCTGCGGCATCGAGACCCCGGAATTGGGCGCCCTCGACGCGATGCAGAAATCGCACAACCGGGTGATGCCGCTTCTCGAAGCGGTCGAAGCGATCAACGGCTACGGCATCGAGGTCGTGTCGGGGATCATTCTCGGGCTCGACACCGACACGCAGGCGACGACCGCGAGCCTGATAGACTTTATCGACAAGTCGCATATCCCGGTCTTGACGATCAACCTGCTGCAGGCGCTGCCAAAAACGCCGCTGTGGGATCGGCTGGCGGCGACCGGCCGGCTCGATTTCGACGCCGAGCGCGAGTCGAATGTCGTGTTCGCCCTGCCCTACGCGCAGGTCGTCGAAAGCTGGCGCACCGCAATCCGCCACGCCTTTACCCCCGCGGCGCTGTTCGAGCGGTTCGAGTGGAATTTGCGCCACACCTATCCGAACCGCATCACTCCGCCGCTGACCCGGGCCCGGCTCAACCCGAGGAATGTGCGGCGCGGGCTTGTGATGCTCGCGAACATCCTGCTGCGCATCGGGTTGGCCGGCGATTACCGCGACCGGTTCTGGCGCTTCGCCGGCGCGGCGCTAAGGGCCGGGCGCGTGGCCGAGTTGATCGCGGTCTCGCTGGTCGCGCATCACATGATCCGCTTCGCCCGCGAATGCACCGAAGGGCGGCAGAACGCCTCGTTCTATGCCGACCGGCCCAAGCCGGACGCGGATAAGCCGGCCGTCGCCGCGTAGGATAAAACGGGAGAACGCGGGGCTCGACGCTCGCAGCGCCGAAGCCCGCATTCCCCTGACCGCATTATCAGCGCGAGGTGGTGGTGCGCGATTGCGTGACCGTGCCGCCGGCGTATGGATCGGTGGTCGTGCGGGTCTGGGTAACCGAGCTCCCCGAAATCCCGTTCGTGACAACGCGTTTCTTCGTAACCAGATAGCCCCGGCGGTTCACGTGTCTCTTCACTACCGCCTTTTTGTATCCGACCCCCTGCGGGGCGGCGCGGGTAATCGTGGTGGTCGTCGCCCCGGAAGTGGCGGTGTGGGCGAACGCGATGCCGGACATCATCGCCAACGCGCCGGCAGCCGCAACTAGATATCGAACCATTTTGACCTCCCTAACGACACTGGATGCCTTATCAACTACTGGTCGCGGCTCCCGGTTCCTTTAATCCCTGCCCCGTCGGCTTTCGAGAGAGCCGTTCACGCCAGCGCGTTGCGCATGTCGCGGACCCGGTCGTGGTTCGCCTTGACCTCGCGATATTGGTTTTCGATCACACGGCGCACGTCGCCCGGCAAATCCTGTTCGAGCGCCGTCTCATAGGAGCGCTTGGCGGCATCCTCGCCGCGCTCGCATTCGTCGAGCATCGCGTGGTCGTCCATCCCGGAGATCGTCGCGCGGATGCCGACCCAGAAGCGGTGCAGCGTCCCGGCGATCGAGCTGCCCCGCTCCGGGTCGCCGCCCATCTCGCGCACGATGGCTTGCAGTTGCGCCGCGCCAATGCGGCAGCGCTCGGCCTTCTGCTCGAAAAAAATCTTGAGCTCGGCGCTCTTTACGTTATCGGCGCAGGTCCGAAAGCCCTCGTCGCCGTCCTTGCTGGTCTCGATCAGATCGTTGAGCGTCGCGATTACATCGTCCCGGTCCATCGTCGAACTCCTCCAGTGCCGCGGCCTCGGCTTCCAAACGCCGCGGCGGGAGGGGATGATCCGGCCCACGCCCTCCCTAACCCTCCCCCGCAAGCGGGGGAGGGAAGGGTGGGGGCGCCGCGGCGGAGGGGACGATCCGGGCGAGCGGCTTACGCGACCCGGCGGGCCTGCCATTCGCCGGCGCCGAACTGAGTCCGGTTGACGATGCCCTGGTTCTGGTCGCTGGCGGCGCCGAGCAGCACCGTGCCGTTCATTTCGCCGCCGCTGACCTTGCCCTCGAAGCGGTAGGAAATCAGGCTCGCCTCATAGCGCCCGTCGAACGTAAAGCGGACCCGGTCGGCCTCGACCGCGCCGCTGACCGGCCCGTCGAACTGGGCCGAGCGCTGGTGGCCGGCCAGTTCGCCGCCGCGCTGTTCGAGCGCGAGGCGATGGAGCCGCGCGCCTTGCAGGAACTCGACCCGCAGATCCCATTCGCCGGCGACCGGCAGAGCCGCGGGCCGCACCGGCTCGGGCCGGTTGGTCAGCGACGCCCGGAGCGCGGCGACGACCGCGTCGCCGACCTGCGCCGCCTCGCCGGGCTGAAGCTGGAACGGGTCGACCGCGATCGAATTCTCGGTTACCGAGTTGTCGTCGAGCATGATCCGGGGCTCGCCGTCGAGCACCCCCTGCCGCAGCGCGAGACCGTTCAGCGGGAACCGGCCGCGGTCCCACACAATGTTGAGCCGCGGCACCCGGTCGACCCCGGAGGGCGCCATGATTTCGCCGCGCACCCCGTCGAGCCGTGTCAGGCGCTCGGCGAGGGTCGCCAGATCGTCGTCCCATTTCTTTCGCTCGGCCGCGATGTCGCGCTCCTCGAACCAGTATTCGAGCGCGGCGAGGACGCCGACGATGTCCTCCTTCGACACCTTCATCGGCCGGCCCAATGCCTGGTGCGGCGAGCCGTTGCGCCACGCCGCCTCGACCAGCCGCTTGTTGCCGAGCAACAGGCCGCTGGTCTGCGGCCCGCGCAGAAACTTGCCACCGCTGTAGATCACCAGATCGGCGCCGCGGGTGAGCCACGGGCTCGGCCGCTCGATATGCTCGGAGGCGGCGTCGACCATGATCGGAATGCCGCGCGGGCGCACGACCGAGGCGATCTCCTCGAGCCGCACCCCCGACAGATGCTCCTGCTTGCCGAGCAGCACGACCATCGCGACCGGCTCGTCGAGCGCCCGGTCCAATTCGGCGCGCGTGTCGATCTCGACGATATGGCAGCCGATCATCCGCACCGCCTGGTCATAGGCGAAGCGCTGCTTTGTCGGAATGATGACCCGGTTGACCATGCCGTCGGTAAAGGGCAGCCGCACCATCTTTACCGGGTCGTTGCCGGCGACGCAGGCGGCGGTGCCGAGCGCCACCGCGGCGGCGCTGCCGCAGGTCACGATGCCCGATTGGGCGCCGGTCAGTTCGGCGATGCGCCGCCCGGCCGCCTCCATCAATTCGTCGAGATTGACGAATTGGCGGGAGGCCGCGTCCATCGCGGCGCGCACCTGCGGCAGCATCAGGCTGCCGCCATGCATCGTGCGCACGCTGCAGCAATTGATGAACGGCCGCACGCCAAGCGCGCGATAGGGGTTGGCGTCGATGTCGGAGCGTGGCATGTGACCTCCGTCGGGGCGGGCGTTAGGCGGGCGCCGCATCATAGCAGCAACGTCTTGGCTGTCATTGCGAGGAGCGTCGCTCGCAATGACATCAGCGGCGTGTTTGTTGATCTGCGAAGCGGCACAGCCCATGTCCTCCCGATGAGCCAGATCATTCAGCGCGAGGCGGCGCTCGTCCTCTTTTCCGGCGGGCAGGATTCGACGACGTGCCTGGCCTGGGCGCTGGCCCGTTTCGATCAGGTCGAGACGATCGGCTTCGATTACGGCCAGCGCCACCGGGTCGAACTCGATTGCCGGCAGCTAATCGCCGCGCGGCTGCGCCGCGAGTTTCCGCACTGGGCCGACAAGCTCGGCGCCGACCATGTGATCGATCTCGGCGTGCTCGGGCAGATCAGCGATACCGCGCTGACCCGCGACGCGGCGATTGCTTACGAAAAGACCGGCTTGCCGAACACCTTCGTGCCCGGCCGCAACCTGCTGTTCTTCACCTTCGCGGCG
This sequence comes from Rhizobium sp. Q54, assembly GCA_945861155.1. Classification (GTDB taxonomy): domain Bacteria; phylum Pseudomonadota; class Alphaproteobacteria; order ATCC43930; family CGMCC-115725; genus DATARH01. The sequence goes on along the minus strand of CAMATN010000118.1, from coordinate 3,960 downwards.
GCTACGGGCTATCGCCGCGGGCTGCGGCACCTGGTCGGCGGCATGTGCGAGACCGATTATTCGGGCTATCCCGATTGCCGCGACGACACGCTGAAGGCGTTGCAGGCGGTCCTGTCGCTCGGCATGGATCACCGCTTCGCGATCCACACCCCGCTGATGTGGCGCGACAAGGCGGCGACCTGGGCGCTCGCCCGCGATCTCGGCGGAACGCCGCTCGTCGACTTGATCCGCGAGGAGAGCCACAGCTGCTATAATGGCGACCGGATGCATCGCCACGATTGGGGCTATGGCTGCGGCGCCTGCCCCGCCTGCGATTTGCGCCGCGCGGGGTGGGATGTATACGTGAAGAATTGTCATCCCGGCGAAGGCCGGGATCCACCGATCAACTCCCGAGACGGCTGAACCATGGGTCCCGGCCTTCGCCGGGACGACAATGGAGAGCGAAAAACGTAAATCATGTCGTACGCGGTCAAGGAGATCTTCTACACGTTGCAGGGCGAGGGCGGGTTGACCGGGCGCCCGGCGGTGTTCTGTCGTTTTGCCGGCTGCAATCTGTGGTCCGGCCGCGAGGAAGACCGCGCCGACGCAATCTGCACGTTCTGCGACACCGATTTCGTCGGCATGGACGGGACGCATGGCGGCCGCTATGCCGACGCCGGGTCGCTCGCGGATCGCATCGCGGCGGTTTGGTCGCCAGGGGGGCCTGCTGGCGGCGCGGCCCGCTTTGTCGTCTGCACCGGCGGCGAGCCGCTGCTCCAGCTCGATCCGCCGCTGATCGAGGCGCTGCACCAGCGCGGCTTCGCGATCGCGATCGAGACCAACGGCACGATCGCGCCGCCGGCCGGTCTCGACTGGGTGTGCGTCAGCCCGAAAGCCGGCGCGCCGCTCGTCGTGTCGTCAGGCGACGAGCTGAAGATCGTCGTGCCGCAGCCGGGGCTCGACCCGCTCGCCTTTGCCGGGCTCGATTTCGCCCGGTTTTCGGTGCAGCCGATGGACGGAACCGAGCGCGCCCGCAACACCGCGTGGGCGATCCAATTCTGCCTCGACCACCCGCGCTGGCAGCTCAGCCTGCAGACCCACAAGATGACCGGAATTCGCTGAATTAAGCCGGCGATTTCAGTACCGACAACACCTTTTCGGGCGGGCGGCCGAGCGCGGCCCGGCGGCCCGAGACGACGATCGGGCGCTCGACGATGATCGGGTTTTTGGCCATGGCAGCGATCAGCGCCGCTTCCGGCAGGTTCGCCCAGTCGATGCCGGCGGCGGCCGCCTCTTTTTTGCGCACCAGCGCCTTGGCCGGCATGTCCAGTCGCCCGAGCAGATCCTTGAGCCCGTCAACGCTATAGGGCGTCTTTAGATATTCGACGATCTCGGGCTCGATGCCTTTCTCGCGCAGCAGCGCCAGAGCCTTGCGCGAATTGTTGCAGCGCGGGTTGTGGTAGATCCGGACCGGCATCGCCTGCTCCCGTCGATTGATGGTCTGCCCCTGGCCGTGAACCCTAGCGCGGCGGGGGTTATCCGAACAGAGCGGCCTGCGGCATCAAACCCTGCCTCACAGGCAATCGCCCTGGCGACACGGTTTGTGTAGGGTGGTTTTCCGAATTGAGCGCGGGAGGAGAAATCCGATGAATGATGTTGCGCCCATCCGCCGGCTTGCCGCGGCGCAAACCCCGATCAGCCCGGCGAAATTCGCGCATTTCGTGTTGCGCACCGGGCAATCCGACAAGATGACGGAGTGGTATCGGATCGTGCTCGCCGCGCGAATCGTGTTCCGCGACGAGCGGCTGTGTTTCCTCAGCTACGACGACGAGCATCACCGTCTCGCGCTGATCCAGATCCCGGGCTTGCCGCCGCGCGACCCCGACGCGGCCGGGACCGATCATGTCGCCTATAGCTATCGCGACCTGGGCGAGCTGCTGGCGACCTATCGCCGATTGAAGGCGCACGGCATCCTGCCGCAATGGCCGATCAATCACGGGGTAACGACATCGATGTACTACCACGATCCGGACAACAACCGGGTCGAGTTGCAGATCGACAATTTCGCCACGATCGAGGAGTTGCAGGGCTATTTCCAGAGCCCCGCTTTTGCCGCCAACCCGGTTGGCGTCACCTACGACCCGGAGCAGCTGTGCCGCGACTACGAGGCCGGAGCGCCGATCGCCGATCTGCTGCGCATTCCGCCGATGCCGGAAGGCAAGACCCCCTCCGACATGCTGAGCCGGCGCTGATCGCGCGATTTTCGGTGGACTGGCGAGCTACCCGCGCCTCGGCAACGGACGGCGCTCGACCTGGAAATTGGGCACGGCGCGACGCAGCGGACGGCGCACGACCTCGAAATCGCGGCGCGGCGGCGGCTCGATTTCGGGCAGGCTCTCGCGAGCCATCTGGCTTTGTGCCGATTGGCTTTGAGCCGATAGGCTCGGCGCCGATTGGATTGGAAAGGGTCGCGCCGGCGTTTCGGCGAAACTGCGCGGCGCACGGTTCGCTGCCGGGGCACGCGGCGGCGCCCCTCGTGATCCCAGGTGGCGCGACGGGCCCCCGGCCGGCTTTTTCACGGGACGCTCGCGCGCCTTGACGTTGAGCTTGCAGCCGTCGACGACGCTGCCGTCAAGCGCGGTGATCGCCTGGGTGGCGGCGCGCTCGGTGGCGATATCGACAAACCCATAGCGCAGGCGGGCTCCGGTCGAGGGGTCGCGCGCGACGGCGGCGGTCAGCACGATGCCGAACGGATCGAAGGTCTCGGCCAGCCGCTCATCCGGAAAATCCGGCGGCAGATTGCCGATGAAAACATTGCCCTTGTTGTTGCGCACCCACATGCCATCCGCCTTCGCGGCACCCCCGCTGGTTTTGACGAAACGTTGCGACGCCAACTTCGTCCCGTCAACTCGCGGTGCCGATATGGGACCGCATTGCTGCAATGCAAACACCGCCGCCCCCGACCGAGCGAAATAGAAGCGGGTATTGCGCGGGGCCTGGTCTGCGAGTCAGCATCACCTGACGTCAACCCGGAGGCAGCCATGATCCCGCGCGAGCGCGCCCCGTTCTCGGCGATCGTCGACCGGCCGCCGCTCAAATTGCCGGGCGGCGCGCGGCTTGTCGTGTGGACGATCGTCAACCTCGAATTCTGGGACATCGCGCGGCCGATGGCGCGCCAGGTATTGCCGGCGCCGACCGGCCAGGTGTTGCTGCCCGACGTGCCGAACTGGTCGTGGCACGAATACGGCATGCGGGTCGGGGTGTGGCGCTTTTTCGACCTGTTCCAGCGTCTCGGCATCGCCCCGACGCTGTCGATCAACGCCCGGGTCTGCGAGGATTACGAGCGGGTCGCCCGCGCCGCGCTGGAGGCCGGCTGGGAGTTCATGGGCCACGCCTATCAGCAGATGCCGATCCACCAGGTCGAGGACCAGCGCGCGATGATCGAGCGCTCGATCGCGGTGTTGGAGGCTTTTACCGGGGAGAAGCCGGTCGGCTGGCTCGGCCCCGGCCTGACCCAGACCGAGGAGACGCCCGAACTGCTCGCCGCCGCCGGGATCAAATACATCGGCGACTGGGTCTATGACGACGAGCCGACCGAGATCCACACCGCCAACGGGAAGCTGGTCACCCTGCCCTATTCGGTCGAATTGAACGACATCCCGATGATGCTCGTGCAGCACCACGAATCGGAATATTTCACGACGCGCTGCATCGACACCTTCGACCGCCTCTACAGTGAGGGCGCCCAGCGCGCCAAGATCATGGCAATCGCGATCCACCCCTATATCAGCGGCCAGCCGCACCGCATCAAATACCTCGACTCCGTCTACGACCACATCGCCCGCCACGCCGGCGTGATCCACTGGCAGGGCCGCGAAATCCTCGATTGGTATCTGCGCGCGATAGGAACCAAAGCGTAGGGCGGAAAAGCGAAGCGCAATCCGCCGATCCACCCAATGTTCGTGGGATCGGCGGATTGCG
>CAMATN010000117.1 GCA_945861155.1 Rhizobium sp. Q54 | reverse complement strand
GAACCTCCCCAGCCTGCGCCTTCTGCGCTTCCGTCAGCGTGTCGACCCCACACAGCCATGCCTGAAATGCACGCCGCTCCATACCCTCAATCCTCCAGCGTTTCGGCCATTCTACGCCAGATCATTACGTTTTGCTAATAGAGCCATTTCAAAAGGTATCTGCGCGCCGTGCTCGATAATCGATTTGATGCAGTTGTAGGTCAGATCGAATTTGTTGAAAACCGGGATCACGATCGAAACGACCGGAGGCCGATCGGCAGCGATATCGAGGCTGACCGGCGGGTAATTCCACTGGAGCGATTCGATCAGGTTTCGCAATTGCGGCGCGAGGTCCGCCGGGTTGAGCAGATCGACGGCTCGTGCTGTGGTATCGTCGGAAATCTCGAAATACCGCGATAGCGCCGCGTCGAGAAACTCGATCAGGGCGGACACCACCGGCGCCAAATCTTGCGCCTTATCCGCGCGCGCCGCCTCCGCCATGATATTGCCGAGGACAAAGCGAACGCTCGGATCGAGCCCGACCTGGTCGCGTGTCAGCACGAGCGGGAACGACGGCAATTCGACCACCGCATCGACGGGCCGCAAGTGCAGGACGTGCCGCGCATAAGGCAGCAGCGACTCGCTGAACGCTATCGAAAACCCATAGCGGCCGTCGCCGAAGCCGGCCTGCTCCAAATCCGGGCGATACTGGTCCGCCAGGATCATCGTCAATGGCGCATCGCCGTCGAACAACTCGAGCGCGACCCGCTTGCCCGGCTCTCCCGGGTTCCAGATCCAACCCTTGATACCCGTCCAGTCCGTAGAATCGACGTTCGACTGCAATCCGGTCTCGGTTTCCAGCGCGGGCTGGGTCTGGCTTTCAAGAAAGTTCCATTCGGAGTCCGAGCCGTTGTGCGGGCCGAAGGGAACCACCGCCTCCTCGACAAATGTCGGTGACCCGGCGACGCCGTCGCGCGTGGCTTCCGGCGCATAGGGCTCGGCTTCCCCTTGCAGGGCTGGGCCTGCCACCGGGGCCGCCCCCTGGGCCCCCATCGGAACATGGCGCTGGATGCGGATCGGCGATCCCGGAATATCCGCGCCGGTCTCCGCACAGCGCAAATGCAGAACGGTCAGGTCGTTGCCCAGCAATTCCTGACGAAACGGCATCGTGAAAGCATGCCGACCGTCGCCGATACCCGCCTGCGCCAAATCCGCGCGGAATTCGTTCGCCACGACACGGGCGAGCCGTGTATCGCCGCCCACGAGGTCGATGGCCACGCGCTGTTGCGGCTGCTGCGGGTCCCATACCCAGCCGGTGATGCGGTTCGCCCTGGCTTCGTCGATAAAGCCGTGAAGCCAGGTCGCCGGAACAGTTGTCTGAAGGCTCGTTGGTGTCGCGGGAGGCGTCCCGGCATCGATGACATTGCCGGCCAGAGCCGCCGCGATCGGCGCGATTTCGGGCGCTAAAGGCGGTTCCGCCGGCGCCGTGACGCCGCCCATCCGGGGTATCTCTACCTGGTCGGCAAGGTCGGATAGCGGGGTGGCGGAAGCGGCGCTTCGCTTGGTTGTGCGTGGGGTTTCTTTCGAGACCGCGGCCAACTCGACCGCGGCATCGAGGATCTGCCCGGCGGCCGGCGCCTCGCTCTTTATTTGTGGTTTGTCGGCGAGCGCCCTGGCGTCGACCGGTTTTCCTCTCGTTCCACGCGAAACTCTCGCCATTCCTACCTCAGGCACCTTAACGAAAGGGCTAGTCTACATCATACGGCGCACAACCGCGCGGGTCGATTTGATGGGAAGCCGCTTTTGCCCGCCCTTCGCGACTCGGGCATTGCCGGCTGGTCCGCCTCCGGTCCGAGGTGACGACGACGATGTTGATGTGGGCTGGGCTGGGCTAATGCGCCTGGTCCCAGCTTGTCGCCCAGCCGGTCTCGACGACCAGCGGCACCGACAGCTCGCAGCGCGGCGCGCAGGCGCCTTCCATGACCTCCTTGACGACCCGCGCGGTGGCCTCGACCTCGTCTTCGGGGGTCTCGAACAACAATTCGTCATGCACCTGGAGCAGCATGCGCGCCTTGAGCCCGGCGCGCTCCAGCGCCGCCGGGAGCCGGCCCATCGCCCGCTTGATGATGTCGGCGGCCGAGCCTTGCAGCGGCGCGTTGATCGCCTGCCGCTCGGCCCCGGCGCGGCGTGCCGGATTGGCGTCGCGGATGCCGGGGATAAAGCATTTGCGGCCGAAGATCGTCTCGACATAGCCGGTGCGGCGAGCTTCGGCCTTGATCCGCTCCATATAGGCGCGGATGCCGGGAAAGCGTTCGAAATAGGCGTTGATGTAGTCCGCCGCCTCGCGCTGCGGCACGCCGATCTGGTTGCCGAGGCCGAACGCGCTGATGCCGTAGATGATGCCGAAATTGATCGCCTTGGCGCGCCGCCTGGTCTGCGGGTCCATCCTGTCGAGCGGCACCCCGAACACCTCGCTCGCGGTCAGCGCGTGGATGTCGTGCCCGGCCTGGAAGGCGCGCTTCAGTTCGGCGACATCGGCGACATCGGCGGCAAGCCGCAATTCGATCTGGCTGTAATCGGTCGACAGCAGCAGGTGGCCCGGCTCGGCGACAAAGGCGCGGCGGATCTTGCGGCCTTCCTCGGTGCGGATCGGGATGTTCTGGATGTTGGGGTCGGAGGACGACAGCCGGCCGGTCGCGGTCGCGGCCAGCGCGAACGAGGTGTGGACGCGCCCGGTCCGGCTGTCGATCTCCGCCCCCAGCGCGTCGGCATAGGTCGATTTGAGCTTGGTCAGCTGGCGCCATTCGAGCACCTGCGCCGGCACCGGATGCAGCGGCGCAAGAGTCTCGAGGATCGAGGCGTCGGTGCCATAGGCGCCGGTCTTGCCCTTCTTGCCGCCGGGCAATTGCAGCTTCTCGAACAGTACCTCGCCCAATTGCTTGGTCGAGCCGATGTTGAAGTCGTTGCCGACATCGCGCCAGATCGACGTCTCCAGCTCGGCGATGCGCCGGGCGAAGTCGCGCGACAATTCGGCGAGCGCCGCGCGGTCGACCTTGACCCCGTGATCCTCCATCGCGGCAACCACCGGCGCCAACGGCCGCTCGATCGTCTCGTAGAACGCGCTCATGTGCTCGCGCACCAGCCGCGCCTTTAACAGCATGTGCAGGCGCAGCGCCGCGTCGGCGCGCTCGGCGGCGAAGTCGCGGCCCGAAGCGGTGGCGATCTCGGCAAAGCATAGGAGGCTCTTGCCAGTGCCGAGGATCGCCTTCGCCGGGGTCAGCTCATGCGCAAAGGCCCGGCGGGTCAATTCCTCGATCGTGTGCTCGACCTGGCCGCCATCGAGCACGTAGGACATCAGCATCGTGCAGTCATAGGGACGCAGCGCGACGCCGTAGCGCCGCAGAACATGGGTCATACCCTTGATGTCATGGCCGATCTTCAGGATTCCCGGATTTTCGAGGAGCGGCTTGAGGCGCGCGATTGCGTCGGCGAGCGATAGCCCGCCGCCGCTCTCGGCCGCGTCGAGCAACCCGGCCGGGCGGTGCCCGAGCGGCAGATAGGCGGCCAATCCGGGCGCCAGCGCCAGCGCCAGGCCGCACAGCTCCGGCCGGGTCCCGCCGACCGTGCTCGACGCCGCCCAGATCGCGACGGTTCCGGCCTGCTCGGCCGCCGCGATCCATTGATCGAGGCCGTCCAGCGTGTCAACGATCGCGTAGGTGTGCTCGGCGGTGAACGGCAGGATCTCGGGGATCACCGGCTCGCTCGGGCCGGCTTCGGCCGGCGCAGTGAGAATTGCGGACGCATCGGAGAGACGCTGCGACATGCGTGTCCACAGCGCGCGGAACTCCATCTGTTGCAGGTAGGGCAGGAGCTTGTCCGGGTCGATCGGCTTGACCCTGAGCGCCGATAGCGGGCACGGCAGCGGCACCGCGTCGTCGAGCTTGACCAGCTCCTTCGACAGCCGGGCCTTGGCTTCGTTGTCGATCAGCGACTGACGCCGCTTCGGCTGCTTGATCTCATGCGTGTGGGCGAGCAGCGTTTCGAGATCGCCGTAGGTGTTGATCAATTCGGCCGCGGTCTTGACCCCGATCCCCGGCACCCCTGGCACATTATCGACGCTGTCGCCGCACAGCGCCTGGACGTCGACGACCTTGTCCGGGCCGACCCCGAACTTCTCGCGCACCTCCGCGTCGCCGATCGGGCGGTTCTTGATCGGGTCGAGCATCGTCACCTTGTGGTTGACGAGCTGCATCAAATCCTTGTCGGACGAGACGATCGTCACCGTGGCGCCGGATTCGACCGCGTGGCGGGCATAGGTCGCGATCAGGTCGTCGGCCTCGAAATCGTTCATCTCGATGCGACACACGCCAAACGCGTCGGTCGCCTCGCGCACCAGCGCGAATTGCGGCACCAAATCGTCCGGCGGCGGGCCGCGATTGGCCTTGTAGGCGTCGTATAGCCGGTTGCGGAAGGTGGCGCCGGCAACGTCGAACACGACCGCGAGATGGTCGGCATCGGTCTCCGACAACAGCTTTGCCAGCATGTTGCTGAAGCCGAGCACCGCGCTGGTCGGCGTCCCGTCCGAGCGGTTTAGCGGCGGCAGCGCGTGGTAGGCGCGAAAAATGAAGCCCGAGCCGTCGATCAGGAATACATGATGCGGCGCGGCCGATGCGGCTGACGGAGCGGCGACGGGGAGCTCGGCGACGAGGGTGCCGGTAATCTCATCCATGCGCGCCTCCCGGATCGCCTGCCTCGTTCGCGGACTCGCCGGCTTGCGCTACCGCCCGGTTGACGAATTGACGCGAGCAATAGGGGCATTCGACGCGGCCCGCGGGCGCCAGATTAAGATATACTCGGGGGTGGCCGAGCGCACCGCCAGCGCCACCGCAGGCGGCTACCATCTCGTCGATCTCGATGGTCTCGAAAGGGGTCATCGTCAATCCGGAGAAAAGGCCACGCCCGGCGGTTGGCCCGGCGGCTGACCGTCCAAGGGGCCGGATGATACGCGTTGCCGAGAGACAATCAAATGATCCGCTCTCCGGTTGTTGACGCCCGAAAGGCGGCGCCCCAGTGGCGTCCCAGGTGGCGACGCTCCGGGTGGCGTGCTGCGCTGCTCGCGCCGCTAATGTTGCTGCTCGCGACCTGCGGGCCCGCCGCCGATACCGAGATCCAGCTCGCCGCCGCCGCGCCGCCGCGCCCGATCGCCGGTGACCTCGCGCCGGCGCGCTTTACCGAAAGCGCGTACATCGCCGCCGACGGCGCCCATTTGCCGCTGCGTCGATGGCTGCCGACCGGCCCCGCCAAGGCGGTCATCCTGGCGTTGCACGGGTTCAACGACTACAGCAACGCCTTCGACCTGCCGGCGAGCTTGTGGGCGGCGCACGGCATCGTGACCTATGCCTACGATCAGCGCGGTTTTGGCGGCGCCCCCGGCCGCGGCTCGTGGGCCGGCGAGGGGCAGCTTGCCGTCGACGCGATCGCCGCGACCCGCATCCTGCGCCGTACCCATCCCGGCCGGCCGGTCTATCTGCTGGGCGAAAGCATGGGCGGCGCCATCGCGATCCTGGCGACGACCGGCGCGATGAGCGGGGTGATCCCCACGGATCAAGTCCGTGGACCGAAGACCCACGGACCGGACGGAATGCCGGTCGCCGATGCCGACGGGATCATCCTCAGCGCGCCGGCGGTGTGGGGCAGGGCGACGATGGATCTCCTGCCAAGGCTCGCGCTGTTTGCCGGGGTGCGGCTGTTCCCGACGATGAGCCTCAGCGGGCGCGGGCTGCGCATCCTCGCCTCCGACAATCTGCCGATGCTGCGGGCGCTGGCGAGCGATGCGATGGTGCTGAAGGGAGCCCGCATCGAGACGGTCTATGGGCTCGTCGATCTGATGGATTCGGCGCTTGCCGCGGCGCCGCGCCTGGCTGCGCCTATGCTGCTGCTGTACGGCGCGCATGACGAGCTTGTGCCGCGCCGGCCGATCGCGCAATTCGTCGCGCATTTGCACTCGCACCCCGATCAGCCGCGCCGCCTCGCCTACTACCCGAAGGGCTATCACCTGCTGCTGCGCGATCTCGGGCGCGGGACGGTCGTCGATGATGTGGCGAGCTGGATCATCGACCGCGCCGCGCCGCTGCCGTCGCGGGCCGATGCAGCTGCCGAGGTCGGGCCGTGGCCACCGCCGCGCGACCGCGACAGCCCAGTCCCGGCCCCGACCGCACCCGCCCCTGAACTCGACCGTCGTGCTCCGCTCGCGGAAGGCGGGGCGTCCCGATAGGGACGCGACCGTTCGACCGCAGGCCTGGTTTGCCGGGTCTTCCGCGACTCGATTGGAGCGATTGCGGCCAGTTTTCAACCGCAGCGCTTGCTCCGCGGCCCGGAATGGGGAATAGAGAATCGGCAATAGGAAATCGGGAATAGAGACATGCCCTTACCGCGGAGATCCGGCCCAATGCGCGCGCTCGCCGTGTTGGGTCTGTTGTCGCTCGCCGGTTGTGTTGGCTCGGCTCGGGTCGAAGGGTTCAGCGCCACGGGCCCTGCCTCGTTCCTCTACACCGCGCATACCAACACGGTGATGACCGCCAATGACGACGGCACGGCCGAGCGGCTGCGGCGCGACTGGATCGCCGACGCGGTTCAGGTGCACGCGATGTGCCTTGAGGGCTATGTGATCGATACCAGGCGGCTCGTCCCCGATGCCATCGGGCCGTTCGCCAATGGCGGCAACATTCTCTACGCCGGGCGCTGCCTCTAGGCCGCTACGCGATTCGTCGCCGGGGTCTGCCTATTGCTCCTCGCGCCAGCGTCGCGCGGCCGCGTCATCCTCGGTGCGCGCCGCGACCCAGCGCTCGCCCTCCGGGGTTGCTTCGCTCTTCCAGAACGGCGCGTCGGTCTTCAGCCAGTCGATCAGGAAATGGCAGGCGGCGAGCGCCGCCTCGCGGTGCGGCGACGCGGTCGCCACCAGGACGATGCGGTCGCCGGGTTCGAGCCTGCCGTAGCGGTGGACGATCAGCGAGGCGGAAAGCGGCCAGCGCCGGTTCGCCTCGGCCTCGATCTCGGCCAGCTTCTTCTCGGTCATCCCCGGATAATGCTCGAGCGTCAGGGCGGAGACGGGCTCGGGTCCACCCATATCGCGCACCAGCCCGATAAAGCTCGCGACCCCACCGACGCTGTGGTCGCCGGCGGCAAGCCGGTCGAGTTCGCGGCCAATATCGAAATCCTCGCGCTGCACCCGGATCATCGGATCATCCTCCGGTCATCGGCGGAAAGATCGCGACCTCGTCGCGATCGCTTATCGGGTGATCGCGCCCGACATATTCCTGGTTGACCGCGACCCGGACCACCGCGACATCGCGCAGCGCCTCGGCATAACCGCCGCCGCGTCCGCGCAGCCAGTCGAGCAGCCCGGCCACGTCATGCACCCCGGCCGGCAACGCCAGATCCTCCTCGGCGTGCCCGATCCGCACGCGCAGCCAGGCGAAATACAATAGCTTCACGACCCGAACACCTCGGAGAACGGCAGGAAATCGACGATCGTGCCGGACACGAAATCGCTGACGCTCTCGTCGAGGATCACAAACCCGTCGGATTGCACGATCGACGACAGGATGCCGGCGCCGTCCTTCGGATATTTGCGGGCGACGACGGTGCCGTTCTCGCGTGCGAGGGTGGCGCGCAGATATTCGCGCCGGCCCTGCTTCTTGCGATAGGAGAAGCCCGCCGCCACCGGAAAGCTCAGCGGCGGCGCGATGCTGGCGCCGGACAGGCGCAGGATCAGCGGCCGGGCGAGGATCGCGAAGGTCAAGGCGGCGGCGACCGGGTTGCCCGGCAGCCCGACCAGCGGCACGCCGCGCACCTGGCCGAGCGCCACCGGGCGGCCGGGCTTGATCGCGAGCCGCCAGAAATCGAGCCGGCCCAGTTTCTCGATCGCGGTCCTGACATGGTCCTCGTCGCCGGTCGAGACGCCGCCCGAGGTCACAATCAGATCGTGCCCGGCGGAAGCGGCGGCGAGCGTGTCGGCCAGCGCGGCGGCGCGGTCCGGGCGGATGCCGAGATCGCTGACGGCGCACCCGAGCCCGCGCAGCAGCGCCGCCAGCATGACCCGGTTGGCGTCGTAGATCGCGCCCGGCGCGAGTGGCGCGCCCGGCTCGCACACCTCGTCTCCCGTGGACAAGAGCGCAACGCGCAACGGGCGGAACACCGGGACTGTGTCGTTGCCGAGCGCGGCGGCGAGCCCGAGATCGGCCGGCTTGAGCCGGCGTCCGGCGGCCAGGGCCAGGGCGCCTCGGGCGACATCCTCGCCGGCATGGCGGCGGTTGGCGCCCTGGCGGATGCCGGGCTTGAGCCGCACCCGGTCACCCTCGACGACGCAATCCTCCTGCATCATCACGGTGTCGGCGCCCTGCGGCATCGGCGCGCCGGTAAAGATCCGGATCGCCTCGCCGCGTCCCACGATGCGGCCGAGCGGATGGCCGGCGGCGGCGCGGCCGGTGACCGGCAGCACCGTGTCGCCCTCGGAATGAACATCGGCATGGACGATCGCAAAGCCATCGACCGCGCTGTTTGCGTGCGGCGGCACATCGATGCGGGCGACCAGATCGCGCGCCAGAATGCGTCCGGCGGCGGCGGCAAGCGGTACAATCTCCTGGTCCACGACCGGCGAGATCCGCGCCTCGATCAGCGCGATCGCCGCATCGACGCCGAGCAATTCGCCGCCGAAGGCAAAGCAATCGTCGCTCAGCTGCGCCATGATCCCAACCCGAGATGGTTTGCGATGAACGCGGCGACCGCGCCGGCATCGCCGAGCGGCAATAGCGGAATGGGCGCCGCCAGAACCTCGTCCGACGCGATCGCGACAATATCGGGATCGTCGGGGTAGATCAGCGTCTTGCCGAGCGCCGGGCGGTGCACCTCGATCTTGGGGTGGGAATGCCGCTTGAAACCCTCGACGAGCAGCAGATCGCACGGGCTCATGTGCAGGACCAATTCGTCGAGGGTCGGCTCGACGGCACCGCGCAGTTCGTGCATCAGCGCCCAGCGCCGCGCCGAGGCGACCATGACCTCGCCGGCGCCGGCTTCGCGGTGGCGCCAGGAATCCTTGCCCGGCCGATCGATATCGAATTCGTGATGGGCATGTTTGATCGTCGACACCGAGAGGCCCCGCGCCGCCAGCTCCGGGATTACCGCGATCAGCAGCGTCGTCTTGCCGCTGCCGCTCCAGCCGGCGAGGCCCAGGATGCGCATCGCGCTTTGTTCCCGCGTCACTTAGGCGCCGTCGCGGCGCGCTGCAAGCGCGCGCTCACGTCAGGTGCTGCGGCTTTCCATGGTGCTGCGGCGCCGGTCGGGTCATATGCGCCAGCCCGGCGCGCAAATAATCGTACCCTGTGACCAGCGTCAGCATCGCCGCGATCCACAACAGGCTCTCGCCGATACCCTGGACCGGCAGTAAGCCCGGCCCGGCATCGCCGACGATCAAGACCCCGATCGCCGCCATCTGGATCGCGGTTTTCCATTTCGCGAGGCGCGACACCGGCAGGCCGACCCGCAGCCCCGCGAGGTATTCGCGCAGACCCGACACCAGGAGCTCGCGGCACAGAATGACCAAAGCCGGCAACACCGCTCCCCAGGACAGCCGGCCGGTCGTCGTCAGCATGAACAGCGTCGCCGCCACCAGCAGCTTGTCGGCGATCGGATCGAGGAAACGGCCGATCTCGGATTGCTGCGACCAGCGCCGCGCCATATGGCCGTCGAGCCAATCGGTCAGCGCGGCGGCGCTGAACAGGGCACAGGCGAACCACCGGGCATAATCGCCCTGGACATAGAAGGTCGCAACCACGACCGGTACCGCCAGGATCCGCGACAGGGTCAACAGATTGGGAAGGCTGGTCAGCAACACGCCTCGCTCCACTGGGAGAAACGTCGCGGAAATCCGGTCGACATCTTAGCCATCGGCATGAAAGTGATCATAAATCTTTTTTGCGACGGTTTTGCTGATGCCGGTGACGCGCTCGATTTCCGCGAGCCCGGCGCGCGCCACGGCCCGCGCCGAGCCGAAATGGTGCAGCAGGGCGTGCTTGCGCCGCGCCCCGATCCCGGCAATCTCGTCGAGCGGCGACTGGCCGATCGCCTTTGCCCGCTTGGCGCGGTGCGCGCCGATCGCGAAACGGTGCGCCTCATCGCGCAGGCGTTGCAAAAAATAGAGGACGGGATCGCGCGGTTCGAGCGACAGCGGCGGGCGGCCGGGCAGGAAGAACCGCTCGCGCCCGGCGTTGCGCTCGGGACCCTTGGCGATCGCGGCGACCGCCAGATCGTCGATGCCGAGCTCGGCGAAGACCTCCCGCGCGACGCTGAGCTGGCCCGGCCCGCCATCGATCAGCACCAAATCGGGCCAGAGGCCGCTCGCGCGCTCGGGGTCTTCCTTCAGGGCGCGGCCGAAGCGGCGGCGAAACACCTCGCGCATCATCGCGTAATCGTCGCCGCCGGAACTAGAGAATCCGCCGTCCTCCCATCCCGGCGTTACCCCCACCCTGCCCTCCCCCGTTTGCGGGGGAGGGTTAGCGAGAGCTGCTGACAGCTCCCTCCCCCGCAAGCGGGGGAGGGTTGGGGTGGGGGCTTCAATCGATGAAGCCGCCGCTCCGTCAGCCGGCTTGAGGCCGCGAATGGTGAACTTGCGGTACGCGTTCTTGGCGAGCCCGTCCGGGCCGGCGACGATCATCGCGCCGACCGCGTGGCTGCCCTGAATATGGCTGTTGTCGTAGACCTCGATGCGGTTGAGCGGCGGCTCCAGGCCAAAGGCCGCGGCGACGCCGTCGAGCAGATGCCGTTGCGAGGCGCTCTCGGCGAGCCGCCGCCCCAGCGCCTCGCGCGCCGATCCGGCGATGCGGTCGACCAGCTTTTTCTTGTCGCCGCGTTTCGGCACCACCAGCGCGACGCGGCCGCCGTGCAGCGACAGCGCCTCTTCGATCAATTGCTGCTCGACGAGCGGATGGCTGAGCAGCACCAGCGGTGGTTTCGGCCTGGCATCGTAGAACTGGCCGACAAACGCGCCCAACACCTCCTCGACCGCGAGCTGGCGGTCATGGCTCGGGAAATAGGCGCGGTTGCCCCAATTATGGCCGCCGCGGAAAAAGAATACCTGAACGCAGGTCTGGCCGCCCGCCTGATACGCCGCGATGACATCAGCGTCGACGATCCCGGGCACGTGGATGTCCTGGTGGCCCTGGACCAGCGACAGGGCGCGGATGCGGTCGCGGATCATCGCCGCCGCCTCGAAATCGAGCGCTTCGGCGGCCTGGTCCATCTCGGCTGCGAGGCGCTGCTGGATGTCCCGGCTGCGCCCCGACAGGAACGACTGCGCCTGGTCGATCAGCCTGGCGTAGTCCGCGCCTTCGATGCGCCCGACGCAGGGCGCGCTGCACCGCTTGATCTGATGCAGCAGGCAGGGCCGGGTCCGGTTGTTGAAAACGCTGTCGCTGCACGAGCGCAGCAGGAACGCCTTCTGCAGCGCGACGAGGGTCCGGTTGACCGCGCCGGCCGAGGCGAACGGGCCGAAAAACAAGCCCGGCTTGTCGCGCGCGCCGCGAAATTTGGTTAGCTGCGGAAAATTGTGTTCGGCGGTGAGGTGAATGAACGGAAACGATTTGTCGTCGCGCAGCAGCACATTGTACCGCGGCATCAGCCGCTTGATCAGGTTGCACTCGAGCAGCAGCGCCTCGGCTTCGGTCGCGGCGACGACGATTTCAAGCGCCGCGGTCTCGGCCACCATCCGCCGCAGCCGGTTCGACAGCCCGGCCGGGTGGGTATAGTTCTGCACCCGGCTCTTCAAATTGCGCGCCTTGCCGACATAAACCGCGTCGCCCTTGCGATCGAGCATGCGGTAGACGCCGGGGCTGGCCGGCACGCTGCGTAGCGCCGCCCGTAAGACAGCGACACCGGCAGCTACCCCGCCGACATTTACCCCTCCGACCATGCGTTCCGGCGATTGGCCGCCGAGGGGGGCTTCAGGCGGCGCATCCGGGGCCAGGGAACCGGGGCTGCGACGTGGGTCGAGCGCTGTCGCCCGATGCCGCTGCGCTCGCGACGACCGGTCAACCGGCTGAATTGCCGCAGGTTGCGCCGCACCTGCGGGCATATCCACCGAAGCTGGGGATAAGTCTGTAGAAAACCCTGGTCGGGGCAAGCCGGACATCAGCCAATCTCTCGGCGCCAAACCATTGCCACAAAATGAGGCAATTTTCTAAACATTTGAAATCATGCGGAATTCAGGTGTCAAGTGTAAACCAACGGTAACAATCGGCTGATCCGCCAAGATCCGACCACTGTAACGCATCCGTCACACTCGCTGTGAACAACTGCGGCCCGTAAACCTAAAGTTGAGCTATTTCCTGAGGTTAACCGAGGCATTTTGTCGCTGTCGCGGGCTCCATCGCAGGCCCGCTATTCGAATATCGGGGGTTGGTTGGGCTGAGCCCATCCCAGATGCTCGCCGCCGTCGAGCGCGATCATCTGCCCGGTCATCGCCGGCGCGTCGAGAATGAACCGCATTGCCGCCGCGATCTCGCTCGGGCTGGTGCCGCGCTTCAGCGGCATGTTGTGGCAGCGCTCGAGAAACTGCTCGGCGCTTTGGCGCGGGCTCGGCAGGGTCGGGCCGGGTCCGATACCGTTGACGCGGATGCGCGGCGCCAAGGCCAGCGCCATCGTCCGGGTCAGGGTCCACAGCCCGGCCTTGCTCAGCGTGTACGACACGAAAAATGGCGTCAGGTTCCACACCCGCTCGTCGAGCAGGTTGATGACGACCCCGCCGGATTCCGCCGGCAGGCGCGCCGCGAATTCCTGGATCAGCACGAACGGCGCCCGCAAATTGATCGCCAGATGCGCATCCCAGCTCGCGCGGGTCGCGGTCGCCGCGGTGTCGTTCTCGAAAATCGAGGCGTTGTTGACAAGCACGCCGATCGGCCCGAGCGCCGCCGCGGCCCGCGGCAACAACCCCAGGACGGCAGCCTCGTCGGCCAGATCGGCGGCGAGCGCCACCGCGTTGCCGCCGGTTCGCCGGATCTCGCCGACCAGGGCATCGGCCTCGGTTTCGGAGCGGTGATGATGCACCGCAACCGCATAGCCGGCTTCGGCCAGCGCCAACGCCAGCACGCGACCGATCCGCCGCGCCGCGCCGGTGACCAGCGCCGCCCGCGGTACCGGCGCCGTCGGCAACCCGCCGGTCGGCTCCTCCCAGGGTTCGCCGGGGGCGCCGGTTTCAGGCGCGGGCACGGCGTTCCTTGCCGTGGGCCTTGCTGCGGGCGCGCACCTTGGCGCGGACCATCTCGCGGGCCGACATGCCGGCGCGCCCGGCGGTCGAGCGGCCCCGCGTCCCGCTCGCCGAAATGGAGGCGTCGAGGCCGAGCGCGGCCTGTTCGAGGCGGCGGATCTCGTCGCGCAGCCGCGCCGCCTCCTCGAATTCGAGATCGGCCGCCGCGGCGCGCATGCGTTTTTCGAGGTCGGCCAGGACCGCCTTCAAATCCTTGCCCTGGTAATGCGCTGCGTCGCTCTCGCCGAGCCCGACCGTGACGTGGTCGCGCTCATAGACGCTATCGAGGATGTCGGCGATGCCGTGCCGCACGCTCTCCGGAGTGATGCCGTGCGCGGCGTTGTAGATCTGCTGTTTCTCGCGGCGGCGGTCGGTTTCGTCGATTGCCGCCTTGAGGCTGTCGGTCATGTGGTCGGCATAGAGCAGCGCGCGGCCGTCGATATGGCGCGCGGCTCGCCCGATCGTCTGGATCAGCGAAGTGCGCGAGCGCAGAAACCCTTCCTTGTCGGCGTCGAGCACCGCGACCAGCGCGCATTCCGGGATGTCGAGCCCCTCGCGCAACAGGTTGATTCCGATCAGCACGTCGAACACGCCGAGCCGCAGGTCGCGGATGATCTCGATGCGCTCGATCGTATCGACGTCGGAATGCAGGTAGCGCACGCGCAGCCCGGCTTCGTGCAGGTACTCGGTCAGCGCCTCGGCCATCTTCTTGGTCAAGGTGGTGACCAGCACGCGCTGCCCCTTGAGCGCGGCGTCGCGGCACTCGGCCATCAGGTCGTCGACCTGGTTCTCGGTCGGGCGGATGATGCAGGGCGGGTCGACCAGCCCGGTCGGGCGCACGATCTGCTCGACGAAGATTCCGGCGGCATGCTCCATCTCCCAGCGCCCGGGGGTGGCTGACACGAACACGCTCTGGCCGCGCATCGAGTCCCATTCCTCGAATTTGAGCGGCCGGTTGTCGGTGCAGGACGGCAGCCGGAAGCCGAACTCGGAGAGCGTCGTCTTGCGCGTCCAGTCGCCGCCGAACATGCCGCCGAGCTGCGGTATCGTGACATGGCTCTCATCGACGATGCACAGCGCGTCGCGCGACATGTATTCGAAAAAATTCGGCGGCGGCTCGCCGGGTTGGCGGCCTGTCAGATAGCGCGAATAATTCTCGATGCCGGCGCACGAGCCGGTCGCCTCGATCATCTCGACGTCGTAGGTCGTGCGCTGTTCGAGACGCTGCGCCTCGACAAGCTTGCCGTCGCGGTAGAGCTCGTCGAGGCGGATCTTGAGGTCGCGCTTTATCTGCTCGATCGCCTGCAACAGGGTCGGGCGCGGCGTCACGTAATGGCTGTTGGCGTAGACCTTGATCGAACTCAGCGCCGCGAGCTTTTCGCCGGTCAGCGGGTCGATCTCGTGGATCGCCTCGATCTCGTTGCCGAACAGCGAGAGGCGCCAGGCGCGATCCTCGTAATGCGCCGGAAACAGTTCGATCGTATCGCCGCGCACCCGGAAACTGCCGCGGAAAAAACTGTGGTCGTTGCGCCGGTATTGCAGCTCGACAAATTTCGACAAGAGCTTGTTGCGGTCGATCTGGCCGCCGACCGCGAGCGACTGGGTCATCTGGGAATAGGTCTCGGCCGAGCCGATGCCGTAGATGCACGACACCGAGGCGACGACGATCACGTCGCGGCGTTCGAGGATCGCCCTTGTCGCCGAGTGGCGCATCCGGTCGATCTGCTCGTTGAGCGAGGATTCCTTCTCGACATAGGTATCGGTGCGCGGGACATACGCCTCGGGCTGATAGTAATCGTAGTACGAGACAAAGTATTCGACCGCGTTTTCGGGAAAAAAACTCTTCATCTCGCCGTAGAGCTGCGCCGCGAGGGTTTTGTTCGGGGCGAGGATGATCGCCGGGCGGCCGGTGCGGGCGATGACGTGCGCCATCGTGAAGGTCTTGCCCGAGCCGGTGACCCCGAGCAGCACCTGCTCGCGATCGCCGCGCGCGAGGCCCGCGCACAATTCGTCGATCGCCTGCGGCTGGTCGCCGGCGGGCTCGAACTCCGAATGGAGCCGGAACGGTTTCTCGATGTCGCCCTGCGGGCGTTCGGCGACGAGCAATGGCTGCATGCGCCTAAGATAGGCCCGCCCGCCCCGGGATGCCAGCCGGCCGGAATTGGGCTACACTCGGGCCGTGAACGGGAACGAGCTGGCTTCGGAGGCTGGGGCGAGTCGCCAAAGCGCGCGGCGTCGAGGTGTTGATCGCCGGCAAGGCAAGGGCAGCCACGCCACGCTGCGTTTTGCCGGAAGGAAAACGACGTTGAAGGATTTGAAAGGCTCTATTAGCAAAACGTAATGATCTGGCGTAGAATGGCCGAAACGCTGGAGGATTGAGGGTATGGAGCGGCGTGCATTTCAGGCATGGCTGTGTGGGGTCGACACGCTGACGGAAGCGCAGAAGGCGCAGGCTGGGGAGGTTC